>NZ_JBHFJG010000033.1:0-8268 GCF_057559155.1 Rhizobium moroccans
TTCTCGACGAGGCCAACAACATCGTCCTCGTCGGCGGTCCCGGCACGGGCAAGACGCATATCGCCACGGCCATCGGTGTCCAGGCCATCGAGCATCATCACAAGCGGGTTCGGTTCTTCTCGACCGTGGAACTGGTCAACGCGCTTGAGCAGGAGAAGTCCCAAGGTCGCCCAGGCCAGATCGCCAACCGCCTGGCACACTCCGATCTCGTCATCTTGGACGAGCTGGGTTACCTGCCGTTCAGTGCTTCAGGCGGTGCGCTGCTGTTCCATCTGCTGAGCAAGCTCTACGAGCACACGAGCGTCATCATCACCACCAACCTGAGCTTCAGCGAATGGGCCAGCGTCTTTGGCGATGCCAAGATGACGACCGCGCTGCTCGACCGGCTCACCCATCATTGCCACATCCTCGAAACCGGAAACGACAGCTTCCGGTTCAAAAACAGTTCGGCCCATGAGCCCAAAGCGACGAAGGAGAAACGCAGAAACTTGACCACCCCAACCACGACGGACGATACCTAAGGCGGGTCACTTCTCGGCGCAAATCCCGGGTCAGCTCTCAGTGCAAATCAACAATCTGTGCTCTTCAGGAGATATCCCGCAATATCATTATGTCCCGGTTGCTCGCTAAACGGGAATGCGCTCTATTTCTCTCATGGCGCGCACATTGATTCTCTCGAACCAAGCTGACGATGTTCGGAAGTTGGTTGAATCCTACATTCAATCCGGAAACCTGAACTTCCTCATTGGATCAGGGGCGTCGATGCCTGCAATTCAGGTTGCTGGCGATATCGAAGCGCAGATCAATGGTCTCCTTATCGGGGGCAATTCTGAAGAGGCCAATCTGGTGGCGCTCGATTTCATCGAGGAGCTTGCTGAAGCCAACGTTGACCTGCTTGCGGAGATCGATAAGGAGCCACTCACCGAGACGCTTTCCAATTACGTCGAGTTCCTTTCGATCATTGATGCCATTCTGTTCGAACGGAAGAACATTCTTTTGCCCCGGCAGGCGAACATTTTCACCACGAACTACGATCTTTTCATTGAGAAGGCGGCTTCCAAGCTTCCCAATGTCACGTTGAACGACGGGTTCGATCGAACATCGGCAGTGGGCAACAGGTATCTGTTTTCGCCGGCACGATACTTCGACAGGACCTACCGGTCGGGTAACCTAACCGACCGGATAGCCGAACTGCCGGTATTGAACCTGATAAAGGTGCACGGGTCGCTTAGTTGGATACGAGACGCCGATAAGGAGATTCGCTTCGAGTCGGAAGGCGTCAAACTTTCCGGTAACGTGAGCAAAATTGATCCCACCGCGGTGCAAGCCGCTTTGGCCACGCGCGCATTGATCCTTCCAAACCTTAGGAAGTTTGAATCCGCGTTGATGGAACGCGTCTATTTCGACTTGCTCCGCCTTTTGTCCAACTGCATGGACAAGGATAATTCACTCCTTGTCGCGTTCGGCTTTTCGTTCGCCGATGAGCATATTCTCGACATTACCCAGCGTGCCCTTCGCAATCCGACCGCCCAGTTGCTGATCTTTGCTTATTCTGAAGCGAGCGTGGCAGGATTCTCGGGCAAGTTCGCTCAGAACCGAAATGTCACGATTGTCGGTCCGGGCACGGGGCCGTCCATCGACTTCAAGTCTTTCAATTCCGTTCTGCGGGCAATCATTCCCGATGGCGGTGCACCGCAATGAGCGACGTCCGTCTCCAGAAGGAGGCTGTTCTTAGGGTCGGTGAGGTCTCGGGCGTTACCGGGCGAAGGATTCTCGTCACGGTCGACAAGGATAAGAACCTGTCCGAGCTTTTCTACGACGGCGATCTTCTTAGGAATATCGCGGTCGGGAGCTACATCGACATCCGAAAGGGATTCGTGAGCCTAATAGGTAAGGTCGAGGGCGAGAATGCCAACCCTGACACCTCTCGATTCGATGATGGCGAACCGGTTGTTAGAGGTCGCCGCGTGCTTTCCGTGGCACTGGTCGGATTCATTGATCGGCGAGGTCGTTTCTATGGAGGGACCAAGGAGCTCCCGCTGGTCGGAAACGAAGCATTCCTGCTTACGCGCGAACGCGTACTCCAGGTTCACAACCTGATCGCGGAAGACGGAATAGCCCTGCATATCGCGACCTCGGAGTATGAGGGCTATGACATTGCCCTTCCGGTTGACGGCCTTATGAACAGCCATATCGCCATTTTTGGTAACACGGGGAGCGGTAAGTCGAATACGTTGGCCACGCTCTACCAACATTTCGTCACCGAATTACGCGCCATAAATCAGCAGAGGTTCGACGACAACTGTCGGATTATACTGTTCGACTTCAATGGCGAGTACGCCCACACCGACTGCATCGCCAATGACAAGACCGTCTACAATCTCTCTACGCGGGTTAATGGTGGCGACAAGGTCCCACTAGGAAACACAGGTCTGCTGGACTTGGAGATGCTCTCGATTATTTCGGATGCCACCGAGAAAACGCAGAAGCCTTTTCTGCGCCGGGTCCTCTCCAGGTATGACGCCGTCATGGGTGGAAATGACCCGATTGGACATCTCAGGAACATCGTTCGGCAGCAGATCACGCAAATACTTGGGATGTCGGACAAGGTAAGGGCGGACTTGCTTTTCGACTACCTGCGGCAGGTTCTTCCCGAGCAGGATCAGAACGGCGGCACGGTCGAACTCGCTTCCGACCTCGAATGGCACAACATGACTGCCCAATTTAAATGCGGCCAGGAATATCTGCGCAACAATCTGCCAGCGATCCAGAATACCATCGTCTATGGACATGTCGCGAATCTCGAGTTCGAAGACGACATCATCGCGGACTTCGTGACATTCTCATATGTCCAGCTCATTTACGACGTCCTCGCAAACCGGGCTCAGAATGAACATATCGCCCCGGTTATAAACAAGCTGCGGAGTAAGCAGAACGATATCCGAAAGGTGTTCAATCCGGCGATCCAAGGCGACGTCTTTGCCAGCAACGTGGTTGTCGTAAATCTAAACGACGTCAACCTAGAAATGAAAAAGACGATACCGCTCCTTCTGTGTCGTCGCATCTATCAGGAACACAAGACGTCGTTCCAAGGGAAGACCCTGAACATAATCATCGACGAAGCCCATAATATCCTATCGACCGAGTCCTCGCGGGAGACGGAAAGCTGGAAGGACTATCGCCTCGAAACCTTCGAGGAAATCATCAAGGAAGGCCGGAAATTCGGTGTCTTCGTAACGATTGCCAGTCAGCGCCCGAATGACATCTCGCCGACCATCACATCCCAAGCGCACAACTACTTCATTCATCGGCTGATCAATCAGAAAGACCTGCAGTCGATCGCCAGCGCGGTGTCCTACATCGACAAACTGACCGAAGAGTCGATCCCAACCCTACCGACCGGGACCTGCATTTTCAGCGGCATGGCGGGACAGATGCCTCTTAAACTGAACATCAAGGCCCTTGAACACACCCTGCAGCCAAAGAGCACCACGCTCCGCTTCGCCTCTTTGCTTTCCCAGAATTAATCGGAACAAGAAACTTATGCGACAAGCGCTAGCGCTAGGATTATTGATCATCATCGGGGTCTGCTCAGAAACCGACGCTCAAGAATGTGCAGCGAAGCCGCCAACTGAATTAATCACTGCAAGCGAGGCAGCGTTCATGCGCTTTAACAATGACAAGATGTTCACTTCTCCGATTGCTGAACTCACCCCACGTGCATCGAATTTTTCATTCCTAGCGAACATCCCTATCTGGGTTGGCACTCTGCAGGTCATCGACAAGACCGGCACAGTGGTCGCGTCATTGATCCCCCAGGTTCATTGTAACGGCGGCGTTGAATTTTCCGTAGAATGGAAGAGACAGGCAGATGGAACTATCAAGCCAGGGCTTGGCGAGTAGGTGTCCGGCCCCTTTGGGCCGAATGCCGTCAGGGCAAGGAGCGCGCCAATACCGGCAATACGGGGCAGCGTTAATCTTTGATTGTACCCCACACCACTTCTGAGCCTACTGAAAATTGCAGCATCAGGTCGTTTGCATGCGGCATCAAGATTTCTTGTAGCTCGGCATCAAACTGCCGCAACTGGTCGCCTAGACGCGATGGCGCGAAAGTGTCGCGAGAATGCTGGCAGCGGATAAAGTCACTCACACTTTGCGTAATTGGCTCCGAGATAAAGAACTCTCTGCCTTCGACGTGTAGGTATGATTGATACTCAGACCGCATCTCCTGCTTGCTGTCATGATCGAATTCCTTGCCTGTAGCTAATGGTACCCATTTTGCGAGGAAACGCTTCCATTCGGAAGCCCAAGCAGGCCTAAACGGTGTATCTCCGGATACGATTGCGATCTTATGGGTGGCAGAGGCAAAGGACCTCAGGCGCGGAAACAGGCGGCGGTGTTCCATCCAATGGATGCTCGCGGCAGCGACGATCAGATCGAGGCTATTGCCAGAGCCCTCGTAGTCCTCAGCAAGGCCGACGATCCATTCGATATTGGCGGCTCGCCCATCTTTCATTGTATGAGCGAGATCGATCATAGCCTGCGATGGGTCTATCGCGATCACGTTCTTGAAATGCCGAGACAGTGGGCGGCTTATTTTCCCCGGCCCACAGCCCAAATCCAACAAGCAATTGTGATGAGGAGCGATAGACAGGAGTTTGTCATATACGCCACCCGGATAGGGCGGCCTGTAGATATAGTTCTCGACAACCGACACGTCTTCAAATGACGCCCCACTTCGCTCGACCATTTAAGACTCCAGCCATTGTCTCCGTCGAGAATGGCTGCCTAGCCTATGCCTGTGAATACCTGATGACACCTGGACCTTCCGTCCGCTAATGGCTGATAGGCGTCATGGCCGGATCGCGCCAATAGCTGCCGTAGCGTATGCCCGGTGATTTTAGGCGGTGGAAAGGGTCTTCCGGAACACGACCATGTCGTGGAAGCCCTTCCTGACTGGTCGAGGGAAGAGCTTAGTGCCGATGTCAACAAAGCCCCACCGTCGGTAGGTGTCGATTGCAGTTGATGCAGACGCCATGACATCGAGCCAAGCATACTTCAGATGCTCTTTTCTTGCCTCAGACTCGGCGGCGTTGAGAAGCATCCTGCCCAGCCCACGCCCCTGCGCACCAGGCAGGAGATAAATCCTCGCTATTTCACCTCCATTACCCTCGAAGGTTATTGGCTCGGGCGAGCCTGTAACCATCGCGAGGAACCCAACGGGCCGACCAAACAATTCTGCGATCCATAGCCGAGCGCTCTCTCGGGAGATGAAATCACGAAATGCATCAGCACTGAATGTGTGCAGCTGTTCTGAGAACGCGAGTGGATCGTCCCAGAGGTATCCGTAGCTCGCCGCGTAGGTGGCTGGGCCAATAACTCCAAGCGCTGGCGCGTCAGCCATTGTTGCAGGTCTTACTGTCAATGTTGATCTACACATATAGGCAAGTCCCCACCCGTCGCTCGCACGCAGGTTGCACATTGGCCGATTGTTCGGGCAGTTCTATGGCGGCTTCGGGCCGAATGCCGTCATGGCGCAGAAGCGCCAGAAGCGGTCATAAGAATGCGTCAGTCGCCACTCGCATCTGTGCTCGACATTCAGGTCCGCCGTGGCCTTCGTTATCGATCACGACCAGTCGGCTGGACGGCCATGCTTTGTACAGCCTCCAGGGTGTGATCAGCGGGCCGCTATAATCGCGGCGGCCATGGATCAATACAGCCGGGATGTCTTCAATCTTCGACATGCGGTCAAAAATTGCGTTCCCATCTCGAAGGAATCCATCGTTGGCCCAGTAATGTGCGACAAGAGTTGCAAAGACCAACGCCCGCTCATCGTCGAAACGATGGGAGACAGGGGTAAAGTTCGGATCGAGCGAGATGTGTGTCGACTCCCATTCATTCCAAGCCTTTGCGGCTTCTAGGCGGTCCAGATTGTCATCCGAAGCCAACCTACGAGCATATGCTTCGACTATCCTCTCTCCGGGACGACGGTGCGACGCGGCGTTGAAGTCTTCCCATTCTTTCGGAAACAAGCGCCCGACGCCTTCGGTGATCCAATCGACCTCAGCACGGCTCGTTGTGGTTACCGCCATCAATACCATCTCAGACACTCTCTCAGGGCAGCTTTGCGCAAGAGCAAGCGCCAGGGTAGCTCCCCAAGAGACGCCAGACACCAACCAGGTACCGATCTGCAGATGGCGTCGGACCGCTTCGATGTCGCGTATCAGAACCTGCGTATTGTTGCTCGGTAGGTCAGCTAGATTTTCTACCGCCAAAGGGCGGCTGCGCCCACATCCTCTTTGGTCAATGCCGACAAGATAGTACCGCTGAGGATCAAAAAGCTGACGGTAGCTGCCGGAGCGTAAGCCGCTTCCGGGGCCGCCGTGCAAATAGAGAGCTGGCTTGCCCTTGGGACTACCAGAGACCTCCCAGTAGATTTCGTTTCCATCGTCAACCCTGAGCAGGCCCGAGGCAGACGGTTCTGACGGCGGATAGAGCATGGCGGCATCCGTAAATGTCGCTCGGATAGTTTGTACTTATGACAAGCCAGTGACCGTTGACAGAGAAATGATTTCTGCTTCGCGCCCCCGAAGGGATGTAGCGATGCGTCGGTCGTCAGCTGTCATTGCACTCATCGGAGACAAAACAAAAAATCTCTATCGGTTTGTTAGATGGGAACTGGAGCTAGCTCTCGAACTAGGGCTTCCGATTATCGCCGCAAACCTTAATGAGAGCCGTCAGCAGGACACAAATTGCCCGCCGATCATCCGCGACCAGTGCGTGGTTCACGTGCCCTTTAAGATGAAAGCAATCCGTTTTGCGCTCGACAACTGGCCGGATGAATACCAGCGCATGAGCGCCGAGGACAGGAGCGGCGGTGCCCGTCACTACAGTTCGCAAATCTATATTAACCTCGGACTATGAGTTGCGGGCTTTCGCCGGTGGCCCAGTCAGGCCGCGGAAGTTGAGGTGTAGCCCCGTTCAGCTGGCTTTCCCGCAGGCCGTGACGTCTACGTAGGCTTACGTGGGGAATTTTACTTCGCCACTGGAGAAAATCTCTACTTCGAAAGCCGGCCGGCTAATGAAACGCGGGGACCAAGCTAGGTCTTCGCCAACCGTGGTGTCGCATATGACCTGTAACCCGATATCGAAATAAAATGCTACTAGTCGCCCTTCTTCCCAAATCCGGCAGCAACAAGCTGGCCCGCGACGGAAATAATTTGCGGATCAATCTCAGCCGAATTGAGCGTGGAGAAGGTCGAGCCGCGGTCGATGTTCCAATTTGCAAAGGCTTCACGAACTTCTTCGGGCTTCAGCCGTGAGCCGTAAGCCTTCAAATAGAATTGCCCGAAATGGATCGCGTGAATGCGGTCAGCTGATTTCAGCGCTTCGCTCATGAATGACTTTCCTAGGGAGTATCCGTATTTCGCGAGCGCCCCGAGGAATCCTATAGCGACGATGTTGGCAATGCCTGCCGCGATCACCCTCGACGGTTCGAGCACGATTTGAGGGTTCATCGCCCCTTGCAGCGCCTCGACGGTTAAGATCAGCCCTGCAACCAACGCAAGCGCGCCCCCTCCATAACAGAGATAGGCCGCGCGCTTGTTGTTCTTGCCTTCCGTTTTCTGCATGTCAATCGCATCGTCAACAAATTTTGAAAGATCCTGCTCGACCTCGCGGAGCCTGGTCTCCTGATGCTCTCGCCTCCCCTCGAAATTCGAAATGGTCAGCGCGACTTCCCCGGCAATCTCACGAGGCGGGCGTCCGCGTCCCATCAGGGCAAGCCACTGCCGCAAAATGTCGGGAACCGGGATATCATCGATGATGACAGGGATAAGAAGCTTCCGTCCGCCACTGGCCAGCGCTTTGGCGCGTCCGATCTCGTTCAGCACCCATGAGCTATCCATGCTTTCCTGAGAAATCAGGAAAACGATGGCATCCGCATCATCGAGCGCCTGTTCAAGAATCTTGTTCCAATCGGAGCCTGGCGAGAGAAGCGTCGCATCATACAGTGGCTGATGACCGAACTCCGCTAGTCCTTGAGCAAATCCGTCAGCATACTCTTTATTTCGGCTGGAATGGGATATGAAGACTCTAGCCATGCGGGGTCCTGAAAGCGGTCATTTATCGTGATCGTATTGGTTCATTTACCTGCTCACAATCCAAATATAGACGTCATCCAAGCAATACTCATCCTTTCTACAAAGCGGATTGTTGAGACTATATAATACCCCACGCCCGAAACCTCCCCCTCCCCGTCATCTCTCT
>NZ_JBHFJG010000033.1:8288-14767 GCF_057559155.1 Rhizobium moroccans
AGGCCCAGCTCCGAAACGATCCGCCGCGCCGCCTGCGGCGTGACGTCCAGCGTCTTGGCTACCATCCCGGCCGACACCAATGGTTTTGCCATCACCAGCTCGACCAGCTCCGGCAATTTCGACGATGTTCGCCGTCCGTCCAGTTTTCGCTCGAACATTGTTTTCGCAAGCGTCAGCCGGTCATGCTCTTTCATGCCAATCTCGGCGGCTGCCAAAAGGGCTTGGGTTATGGCAAGCAAACGGATCTCGCGATCACGACTGCGGCGCCGATCGACGGGGATGGTTTTGAGGCCGAGATTGATGGCCGCGAGATGCGCGCCGGCGGTGACGCCGGCCTGGCGCAGGATGGAAGCGGCAAACAGTCGGCCGAGCCAGGGCGCGTGCTGCAGGACTTGCAAAGAATTCCAGGCATCGAGGGCGACGATCGCCTGCAGCACCGCCGGCAGATTTTCGGCCTGGCGCAGCACGCCGCACCATTCATCAAGTCGGGCATCCTCGTCCCAGTCGAGATCATAGATCATCGGATCTTTTTCCGATGTCCGGCTGCCGCCGGCGTGGCCGGGCCGTGTCGCGTCCATGATCGCGGCCGACGATCGGGCCAGCGTCGCATCGATGGCCGCCAGGTCGACGCCGGGGAGATCGTCGACGTCATCGACATTCTCCCCCTCCCCTTCCACCTCGATCGGCCCCGCGGGTCGGATGCCGCGGGCTGGCTCCACCGCCTCAGTGCTGGGCGAGGCGATCTCCGACGTTTGGCGGAGCGTGCGAATACCTTCTGGCGATAGTGCCCAATCCGGGAACTGGCCAGAAATCCGTCGGCGGGTGCGCAGCACGTCGCGGGCGATGGTGAGTTCGTGGGTGGGGGTGCGGGTATCGCGAAGGGCGTCGTGGAGGACGAGGTCCTCGAGATGGACGAGTTCGCCGTCGATCCACAACGAGGCGCAGGCGTCGGCGAAATTTTGCCGCTCGAGGAAGCCGGCGCCGACGTGTGAGCGAGCAATGCGTTCGTCGAGACGGGTCAAGGCGACACCGGCGTCAAAAGCCGGCCGCATCAGGGCTGTCGTGCTGATTTTCGCGAGATCGTAAGCCATTGAAATCGTGGTAAATGATTTGTTAAAGGAATGCTATCTCGGAGTTACCATTCCTCACTCTTTATGATGCACTAGGCCACGCCTAACCATCGATAAGTATCGGTTATCGATGGTTACGTCTTTATCAATCATTTATTCTTTGAATAAGCTTTGGTAGCCGTGGACTCATTTGGAAAACACCCGGTTAAATCTAGCTCGTCGTCTTCGTTACAGCGCAGACGCTCGCTTCAGGTCGTCATGCTCGAATGCACTTGCCATACGATTGATTTCGCTGCTTCGCGCTCCGGCTGCCCTGGCGGTCTCACGCCAAGTCGCGGTGACCGTTGCAACCTCCTTGATGATGGTTCGTGCCTGGGCCAGCGTCAGCGCAAAATATTCTGATGCAGCCTGCAATAGATCGAGGGAGCAGGTGCCTTCGTCCAGATCTATGTTGGTCGTCAGCACCCGTGCCTTAAGATCGCTCGGAACGGGGTTGAGATCGTAGGCCGGCGAAAGCGACCAGCCGGCTCTGCCCAGCCATAGAAATCCGTGGTTGCGCAGATGATCGTCGACGTTGGAGATCAACACGTTGAAAACCACGCGCCGATAGAGAGCGTGCGCGTCGGTCTTCCCTTGCGCTCCGCGCTCCGCGAGTGCATCGACAATTTCGGGATAACTGCCGCGCTCGCCATCCCTGGCACCCATCATCGCCATCGCTGACAGAAACGGAATGCGGATGGCCCCGTTCCGGTCGAAGCGTCGAGACAACATGACGGCTTTGCCAGCCACTTCGATGAGCTCGTGTTGCGGAGTGGCGATGCCGGCCTGGTCAGCAAGCCGGAGGGCGATCTCCTCCCAGGTCTCCATACTGTATTCGTCGGTCTCTTTCGGAAACTTAGCAATGGAAAGATGGCCATGCTGATCGATGACCGAAGCTTTCGGGCGGGCGCCGCCCAATGACGAACCGGGAGCGAAAATGAGCTGCAGGTCTTCGTCTGTCTCTTCATCACGCAAAATGCGCTCGGTGATCTGCAGAAGCCGACCAAGCTCGATGACGGCCGGGACGCCAGTTTGGATGGGAGCCTGGAAGATCTCCTCCCCGACCCACCGGAATCGAAGCGCGCCGAGACGAGTTTCGTCGGCAACCCCCAGCAGGTAGTCACTTTCGGCGAGGGTGCGAACAGCTCGCGCCTCGCGTTCCGCGTTGCGACGCTCGGCGCGTTGCATGAGCCGTCGTCCCCAGGTGTCGGGGGCGGAGTCGCCGATAGATCCGAACGTTGCCAATCCTGCCGGCGGAGCAAAGGCCCCACGGGTCAATGCAATCGCGGGTTCCAACGAGAACCGATCAGGATCCTTCAGCCAGGCATCGTCATACTCGAACAGTATGGTCTCGGAACCGCGGATACGATTGCTCCTCGCAAGACCAATTCTGCGGGTCTCCCCACCAAGATCGATATGAACTTCGAAGTCAGCCATCGCGAGACAATCCCGATGCCGACTTCAGGCGAACGCGCTTCGGCAGATCGGCAGTGGCAAGTGCCTGGCCGACACTGTCGTTGCTGATGTCAGCAACCTTGGTCAGCCCGTCGAGTAGCCCTAACGCTAGGAGAACGCCCGCATAGATTCCGATGCTGACATTCGTGTCGCCCGCCTCGATCTTTTGCAGCGTGGAGCGCGAGGTAAAGGCTCGCTCTGCCACCACTGCCATCGGCAGCTTACGTCGGCGCCGGGCATCCTGGATATCGGCACCGAGCTTTCGCAAAGCCCGCCTAACGGCTACCGATGGCTGATGGGGGGTAGGCATATGGGACCTTCGCGCTACAGAATTCGCCTTTATGTAGCACGAAGCTCACAATAGTTCTAGTACGGCGTACTGCTCCGTCAGAAGGGTAGCCTGTGCGTGTGAATGCTTCACTGGGCCTTTGCGACATCCGGTCACCTGCCTACCTGTTCGCTCTGGACGTTACATCCTTTGTTAAACGAGAGCTTCTATTTCGGCTCGCCCTCGGCATTGGGGCCGAGAAGGAAAATTAGCATGCCGAAACAAGATATTGCCTCACGTCAGTTTCAACGAAAAATCTCGGAATTCTGTAATGTGCGCATCGCACCGTGCACATCCAAACGGGCCTTGGAGAGTATAAGGCCCTACCTGAGAAGCCTAATCATTTATCGCAAGTCACCGCCCTTGCTGAATGGCCGCATCAACTGGACGGCCATTGCGGATGCCTGCGGGATCGAAGACGACCTGACACCGGAGCTGAAAAAGCAACTCCGCGCCGGCCTCGACGCCATCATCCGCTGGCTCGGCGCGCCAGTGGCCCCGGACGACGTTCGACCGTCAGCACCAAAAACCAAATCGACAAAATTTGATATGCGCGCGCCAACGTCGACCACATCGTCCACGCGCAAGCAGCGACGGATGAGCAGCGACGGAACCACGGTTCAACCCGCTTCAGCGCAGCGAGGTCCACAACCAAAACCGATCCAGGAATTCCCGGAACCGTTATTCGAGGCGACGGATGATCCTGAAAGCTTCCAGGACGCCCTCGTTTATCACATGCGCCGGTTCGGCGACAGCTACTGGCAGCTCTATCGCGCGATCGTTCGCCTAGGAGAGACCTTCGACGAAAAGACCCTGTTGTCGTGGATCCAGGGCGAACGTGCACCAAGGTCCATTGCTAGTTTCGATATCCTCTCCCGCATCGAGCGACGCTACCAACTCGCGGAAGGATATTTCAAGGAGAAGCTGCCGCACCAATCGCGATCACTGCACGGTCATGATCTCGGTGACATCACCCCCGCCGAGCGGAGAAGACTGGCTTGGCACCTGCCCGATAACTTTGGCAGCCTCCCGTTTTCGAAGCGAGAGGAAATACTCGACTGGGTGCGTCGAGTCATCATCTCCGGCTCGACCGATTATCGCCGCTACCAAGCCGCCGCCAGCAAGCAGCGTTATGCCATCCGCTTTCCGGGTGTCACCTATGGTGGAGGCTCCTTATCTCCCCGGTCGTCCCTTCTCGCCACTAGCACCAGTAGCAGCGCGGAGAATTCCATCGAGGATCCGGACCTGCTTTCCGGCGTGGCCGACGCACCGCCTCGGCTGGCGATGGAAATGGCGGACCTGATCCGCTTTAAGACGTCGACGCTGACGGCGATTGGTTTCCAGCGCAACGGCGTCTGGGGCGAGGAAACGGCATCGCAGAAGATCGAGCATCTCGGGCTCATGTTCGGCGCGCTCGCCGCTTCGCCTGCCGGCATCGTCAAAGGCCGCGGTATCCCGCTCAGCCAGTTGACATTCGGCCTGCTGATCTTTCCAGGCGTCTGGGACTGGTATTTGCAATGGCGTGAGCAGCGGCGTGGCTTCTACACCAATGGGAAGAGGACATGCTGATGGTGGCACAAGCTCTTACCCGGGCGGAGGTCGGCTGGATCCGCCAGCACCCGGAGCTTCTGAAAAATGTCCGGCCGATCGAAGGATTGATCGCACCGGAAGAGATCGAGTTCGCGGCGCGCGACTGGCACGGCGCTTGCGATGCGTTTCACCGTCATGCCGCCAATCGTTCCAAAGAAATCCAGCGGGTCATGCGTGTCCATCGCGATCCATTCGAACCCATCATGTGCGTCCCTCGAAGCCGACAGCCCTCTTGCGGAATATCGCAAGATCGCCGATGAGATCTTGAAGCGTATGCCAGATGACGACCGCTATCCACGATCGGCGGCGGAGGCAGTCCGCTCTTTCCTGATGCTTCGGCTCGGGCTGCACTTAGGGCTACGGCAGAAGAACCTCCGCCAGCTTCGCGTGTGCCCGCGTGGCCATTTTCCGACTTCCGAACGCCGGCTGGAAGACATGAAATGTGGCGAGCTGCGATGGAGCGATCGCGAGCGCGGCTGGGAGGTGCTGATCCCATCGGTCGCCTTCAAGAACTCAGGCTCGTCCTTCTTCGGACAAAAACCATTCCGGTTGATCCTGCCGGACCTACTCGATCTCTACAAATACCTCGAGGCCTATATTGGTCGCCACCGCAGTGTGTTGCTCGGCCCGGCAAAGGATCCCGGCACGCTGTTCGCCAAAACAGTGAAAACAACCAGCCTGGATGCGGCTTACGATTCCACCAAGTTTTACGAAGCCTGGCGGACCGTGATCCAGCGCTACGGTATCTATAACCCGTATACAGGTCGTGGTGCCATCAAAGGCCTGCTGCCGCACGGCCCGCATAATCTTCGGGATATTCTGGCGACCCATATCCTCAAGCAAACCGGATCTTACGAACAGGCAAGCTACGCGATCCAGGACACGCCGGACGTGGTGCAGCAGCACTACGGACGTTTCCTGCCTCAGGACAAGGCCGCGCTTGCTGCCCGAATTCTGAATCAGGTATGGGAGGCTGCATGATGGATATAGCACTTAGTGCTATAAAAGTAGATGTCAGAACGAGTGTTCAAAACAGCGTGGTTTACCAAAGCGGCAAAGAAGGCGCGGAAGGCAATCCATCAGCCTTGGACAGCCGACGATCTCGGCGGTGGCGTCTTCAAGAAGCGGCTCAACGACAACATGCATCGTTCAATCGTTCTGGTAAAGACCGGAGAGTTCTGGGTGTTCGCCTATCTCTTCGCCAAGAAGGATCGGGTGAACATCGATGATAACGAACTTCTAGCGTTCCGGAAGCTCGCAGACCTCTACCGTCGCAAGACGAAAGCCGACCTGGAAGCGGAAATCGTGACCGGTGCCCTGTTGGAGATTGACCATGGCGACTAAACGCAAGTTCAAAAGCGATGCCTTCGAGGCGATCCATAGCGCTGTCGAAGGCATGTTTGCGGCTGGGACCATCGACAAGGAAACGATGCGGACCTTCGATGAAGATTGCCTTGTGATCCCGCAGGAACTGACGCCTGACGAGATCAAGGCGCTCCGCGAGAACAACCATGTAAGCCAGCCGGTGTTTGCCCGTTATCTGAACACGAGCCAGTCGACGGTCCAGAAATGGGAAACGGGGGCTAAACGGCCGAGCGGGCCTGCGCTTAAGCTCCTGTCGCTCGTGCAAAAGCACGGGCTGCAGATGTTCTCATAACGGGACCGCCCAGTCGGTGCGTAAAATTCCGAACTCTCGAACAGAAGTATAACTGCCCGACAGTAGTGCTTATCTGAGGCGCGATGGCCAATCACACGGCCATCTAAACTTACCTGCCCCATCCGAGGATGGAGAAGGCTCGGTCTGGGGCGCCGTGCCACAACGCTCAGGTTGTTTTTCATTTTCTGAGCAACCTCTAAGAACTCACCGCATTATTCGTTAGTCCAGATAGATCAATATTCAATTCTTTCATAACGTCGGATCCATGAATTCCGGTGGTAGACGGCGAATCGCCTTTGCCCTATCGATGGGATATGAAATCGAGCCTCGAACATCTGCC
>NZ_JBHFJG010000034.1:0-6190 GCF_057559155.1 Rhizobium moroccans
CCGGGCTGCTGACGCCAGGAATCACCGAGACTTCCAGAGTCGTGTGCGTCAAAGCCCGTGGCTTCCACCAGTTCCATGGCGGTAGCCTTTGCCTTCGGATCGTCGCCCGCGACCGGAATGGCGATCCGTCCGGATGTCCCATTCGGTTGTCCTCTCTCGGCCAGCGTCTCCGCCAGCACAGCATTCCATGCTTTGACGACGGGTCGCCCAATCTGCTCGCTCACCCAGGTGCTTTCAGGCCTGCCTCCGTCGACCTCGGCGATCGCACCGTCGCGGAACGGGTAATAGTTGGAGGTGTCGATCACGACGACGTCGGTCGGCACGTCCTTGAAGAGCCCGGCAAGATCGGGATAGTTCGCGAACGGGATCGAAAGAATGATCGCCTCCACGCTCCGCACGGCGTCCTCCTTAGAAACAGCGGTGGCTCCTACGTCGCGGGCAAGATCGCGAATGCTGTCCGGCCCCTTCGAATTGGCGAGTTTGACCTCATGGCCGCTGGCGGCAAGTTTTCTCGCCAAAGTCGCGCCGATGTTCCCGGCTCCGATGATTCCGATCTTCATGGAATGTCCTTTCGTGAATGTGGGTCCGACAACTGAGCCCTACTCGGCAGCCATTGCAGTTCGTAACTCCAGCTCCTTTGGGAAATTCCCGTGGCTTTCTTTTTCTGTCGGCTTGATGCGGAACCATGCGGCATAGAGCGCGGGCAGGAAGAGCAGGATCATCACGGTGCCGACCGCCGTGCCGCCGATCAGCGTATAGGCCATCGATCCCCAGAACACCGAATGGGTGAGGGGAATGAAGGCCAGGACGGCTGCAAGTGCAGTCAATATAACCGGCCGTGTCCGCTGCACCGTCGCTTCTATGACGGCGTGATAATCGTCGAGACCGGCTGCCTGGTTCTCCTTGATCTGTTCGGTCAGGATCAATGTATTGCGCATCAGGATTCCAGCCAGTCCGATCAACCCGAGAATGGCATTGAAGCCGAAGGGTTGATTGAAAAGCAGCAACGCCGGAACCACCCCGGCAAGCCCGAGGGGCGCGGTCAGCATGACCATGGTCATCGTCGACAGGCTGCGGACCTGAAGGATGATGACGATCAGCATGGCGGCGATCATGGCCGGGAATATCTGGACGAGCGCTGTGTTGGCCTTGAGGGATTCCTCTATGTTTCCGCCCATCTCGATACGGTATCCGACGGGGAGCGAGGCGATCAGCGGCTGAAGAGCCTTCATTACCTGCTGTGACACCTCGGGAGGCTGCGTCGCCTCGTTGATGTCGGATCGAACCGTGATAACCGGCGTTCGATCGCGGCGCTTCAGGATCGGTTCCTCAAACCGGATCTCGGAATGACCGATCTGATCGAGCGGAACCTGCCGCCCATCTCGGCTCATCAGCGAGAAATCTGCTAGTTTCGATGGATCGAGCCGGTTTTCGCCGGCGCTGCGTGCGATGACAGGCACGTTGCGGATGTTCTCGCGAACCTGCGTTACGGGGATGCCGCTTAGCAGCAACTGCATCTGCTGGGCTGCCTCCGCCGGCGAAAGACCGATCAGGCTGAGCCGATCCTGATCAGGAACAAAGCGCAGCACGGGCGTACGGTTGCCCCAATCGCGGTTTGCCTGGCGCACATCCGGCACGCCCTTCATGATGTCCAGGGCCTTCTCGGAGATCTGGTACAGTTGCTCAGGATCAGGCCCCATGATCCGAAACTCGACCGGAAACGGCGTGTACGGTCCGAACACGAGTTGCGTAACACGGACATAGGCTTCAGGAGCAAGACCATCCGAGACGGCCGTCCGGAGCCGATGCTTCAACGCCTCGCGGGCCTCGGCGTCTGGTGTCAACACGACGATCTTTGCGAAGGACGGGTCCGGCAATTCCGGCGCCATGGCAAAGAAGAAGCGCGGAGCGCCCTGGCCGACATAGCTGGTGACGGTCTTTGCCTCCGGCTGCGTCTGCAGCCATCCTTCGAGCTTCTCAACCGTGGCCGTCGTCGTCTCGATACTCGTGCCTTCAGGCATACGGATTTCGACCAGCACTTCGGGACGATCCGAGGTCGGGAAGAACTGCTGTTTTACGCTTCCCATCCCAACGACGGAAACGGCCATGACGATGCCGACCACCGCGCATGTGACGAACTTGTGGCGCACGGCAAACTCGATAAGCGAGCGCAGGCGGCGGTAGTTTGGGGTGTCATAGATGGCGTGATGTCCGCCCTCGACCGGCTTGATGTCGGGTAACATCTTGACGCCGAGATAGGGCGTAAAGATCACCGCGACAATCCAGGATACGATTAGGGCAAAACCCACGACCCAGAAGATGTTGCCTGCGTATTCGCCGGCCGTCGATCGGGCGAAGCCCACCGGCATCAGGCCGATGATCGTCACGAGTGTGCCGGACAGCATTGGGGCTGCCGTATGGCTCCAGGCATAGGCAGCCGCCTTGATGCGGTCCATGCCTTCTTCCATCTTCACCACCATCACCTCGATGGCGATGATGGCGTCGTCCACGAGAAGGCCCAGCGCAAGGATCAATGCGCCGAGCGTGATACGATCGAAGAACCGGCCGGTCTCCAGCATGATGAGGAAGACGACGGCGAGCGTCAGCGGCACGGCAAGCGCCACAACGATGCCGACGCGCCAGCCCAGAGCGATCAGGCTCACGAACAGCACGACGCCAAGCGCCATGGCGAACTTGAGCATGAATTCGCCGACCGCCTCATCGATGTTGACGGCCTGATCGCTAACCTTTGCGAGCGTCATGCCCAGCGGCAGCGTCTCAGCGATCCCAGCCGATCTGTCTTCCAGCGCCTTGCCGAGTTCCAGACCGTTCCAGCCCTGTTGCATCACCACGCCGAGCATGATGGCGGGTTCGTCATCATGGCGAATGAGGTAGGTGGCCGGATCTTGGTAACCGCGCCGCACTTCGGCAAAATCCGAGAGCTTCATCGTGCGCCCGGCTGCGACGATCGGGGTATCGGCGATCGCCTGGATACTGTCATAGGCGCCATCGAAGCGGATGAAGACCTGCGGGCCACGCGTGTCGATCGAGCCTGCCGGCGTGACGGTATTTTGCCGCTGCAAGGCGGCCGCGATGTCCTGTGCCGAGATGCCAAGGGTGGCCAGCTTGGCATAGGAGAATTCGACGAAGATCTGTTCAGGCCGCTCTCCGAGGATGTTGATCTTCTTGACGCCCGACACATGCAGAAGGTCCTGGCGGATCACCTCGGCCTGCCGCACAAGCTCGCGCATCGGCATGCCCTTGGCCTTCAGCGCATAGAGAGCGAAGCTGACATCGGAATACTCGTCGTTGACAAAGGGGCCGAGGACGCCCTGCGGCAGGTTCCGGGCCTCGTCTCCAAGCTTCTTGCGGGCCTGGTAGAATTCCTCTTCGACAGCCGTGGGCGGCGTACTGTCCTTCAGCGTGACGGTCAAAAAGGCGTATCCCGGCCGTGTCGTCGTCTCGACACGATCATACCAGGTGAGCTCCTGAAGACGCTTCTCGAGCGGCTCGGCGACGAGATCCTGCATTTCGCGCGCCGTCGCGCCTGGCCACACGGACGTGACCGTCAGGGTCTTGATGGTGAAGGAGGGGTCCTCTGCGCGCCCGAGCTTGGCGAACGCATAGATGCCGGCGGCAGCCAGAAGGACGATGAAGAACAGGGTGACGGCTCGCTCGCGAACCGCAAGCGCGGAAAGATTGAAGCTCATCAGTTTGCCACCTCTGCTTGTTCCGCTTCGGTTCTGACGCTCGTACCGTCCTGCAGCAAATGGGCTCCAAGAGCGACGACCGGTTCGCCGGCCTTCAGGCTGGAGACCACCGCGACTTCCTCACCAATCTGTTCTATTCGCACTTGTCTGAAGCGGACGGTCGAAGATTGCCCGTCAAAGACCCAGACGCCAGTTCGGATGCCGTCATCCAGGACAGCACCGACGGGCACCACCGCATGCGATTGGCCGCCGCTATTGGAAACTCTGATCGTGACCGTCGCTCCGAGCGGAGCCCCGGCGGCATCGCCGTCGAGCACATAGCGGGCTTCATAGGTGCGGGTCTGGGGATCGGCGGAGTCCGACAATTGCCTGAGATGCGCGCTATAACGGCGGTCGTCGCTTCCATATACGCTGGCCTCGGCCACCGAGCCGATCGCCGGCCGGATCGTTTCGGGAAGCGCTATCACGGCTTCTCGGGGACCGGCCTGGGCAAGCCGAACCACGGGCTGACCCGCGGAGATAACCTGCCCTGGCTCGCCGAGCGTTTCGATTACCGTTCCATCCGCATCCGCCAGTAGGACCGAATAGGTCGCCTCGTTCTCCGTGACCCTTGCTTCTGCCTCCGCGGCGGCAAGTTGCGCCGTTGCGGTATCCAGCGCGGCCTTCGCCTGTTCGTAACGCTGCGGGGTTGCAGCCAGTCCGTTCTTTACCAGAGCAGCATAGCGTTTCTCGTCCGCACTCGCCTGCACCAGAGCGGCGCGCGCCGCAGCGACAGCGTTGCGCTTTGCCGTGAGCGCAAGGCGAAGGTCCGTCTCGTCGATCCGCATCAACGACTGACCGGCTTTGACCTGCTCACCGACATTCACAAGCCGTTCCACGATCTTGCCGGCGACACGGAAACCGAGATTGCTCTGCACTCTCGCCCCGATGATGCCCGTAAAGCGGCGCTCGGTTTCGGTCGCCCGTGCCGCCGCCACCAGCCTGACGATCGGCGGTTCCTGCCTCGGGTCGCTTACGGCCGAGGCCTCGTGTGTGCGAATGGAAAGCGCGGCGAACGCGGCTATCCCGGATATCGCGATCAGGCTGCTCCCCAGCACTATGAAGGGTTTCTTTTTCATGCCCATGGCCTCTTAGAAAAATAGATTGCGTTCGAACGCTATAACTGACATAGATTATGGATGCAATCTAAAAACGGAGGTCGATTATGCGGGTAAGTCGCGTTCAGGCTGAAGAAAACCGCCAAACCGTAATCACTGTGGCAAGCCGCCTTTTTCGCGAGCACGGCTTTGACGGCATTGGGCTCAAGGACCTGATGAAGGGCGCCGGACTGACCCAGGGCGCCTTCTATAAGCAGTTTGCGTCAAAGGAGGATTTGGCGGCGCAGGCGTCCAGTCGAGCATTGGAGAGCGTCTCCAGCCGATGGTCGGAAGCGATCGCGGCAAGTCCCGATGATCCGCTTGGCGCCGTGATCGCGTTTTACCTCAGCATGGATCATCGCGAAGAAAAGATGGACGGCTGCCCGGTTGCGGCGCTCGGTTCGGACGCCGCCAGACAGAGCAGCGATGTGAAAGCGTCGTTCGAAACCGGGATCAAGGCATATCTGGAAACCCTCGGCCGCATGATTGGCAGGGCGGATGGTGAGGAAACCGACGGCAAGGCCATGGCCGTCCTCTCGACCATGGTCGGCGCGCTGATCCTGTCGCGCGTCGTCAACGACCCCGATCTCGCCCAGGCCTTTCTGGATGCGGGAGCCCAGCAAGTCCGCCAATCCATCGCAGATTGAAGGCGGCACCACCGAAGATCGAGCGTCGGAGCGGGCAGCGCAGGTGCGCGCCCGAATAGGAGAAAAAATGCGACGGATTGTTGTTACGGGCATGGGCGCGGTCACGCCCCTTGCCACAGGTGTCGAGACGTCCTGGTCGCGTCTGCTCGCCGGTCGCTCGGGCATCCGCAGGCTTCCCGACGACGTGGTGGGGGATCTGCCGGCGAAGATCGGCGGGATGGTTCCTTCTCGGGAGGAAGACCCGGAGGCCGGCTTTGATCCGGATACCGTCCTGGCTCCGAAGGATCAGCGCAAGGTGGACCGCTTCATTCTCTTCGCTCTGGCTGCGGCCGAAGAGGCGCTAACCCAGGCGGGATGGAAACCGGCCTCGGAAAAGGATCGGAGCCGCACCGCGACGATCATCGCTTCGGGTATCGGAGGGTTCCCTGCCATTACCGAGGCGGTGCGAACCGTTGACCAGCGCGGCGTCCGACGTCTTTCGCCGTTCACCGTGCCGTCCTTCCTCGTAAACCTCGCGGCAGGCAACATCTCGATCCGCCACGGTTTCAAGGGCCCTCTCGGTGCACCGGTGACCGCCTGCGCGGCTGGCATCCAGGCGATCGGCGACGCGGCTCGTCTCATCCGCGCCGATGAAGCCGATATCGCCGTGTGCGGCGGAACCGAAGCATGCATGAACATCGTCAGTCTCGGGGGGGTT
>NZ_JBHFJG010000034.1:6210-20476 GCF_057559155.1 Rhizobium moroccans
CCGCCCGTTCCCTTTCCACCGGTTTCAATGAGACGCCGGCTCAAGCCTCGCGACCCTTCGATACGTCGCGGGATGGCTTCGTCATGGGCGAAGGCGCCGGCATACTGGTCATCGAGTCGTTGAGCCATGCGCTTGCGCGCGGCGCGAAACCGCTCGCCGAGCTCGTCGGCTATGGAACGACAGCGGATGCTTATCATCTCACCTCCGGTCCCGAGGACGGCGACGGAGCGCGCCAAGCCATGGAGATCGCTATTCGCCAGGCCGGCATTTCGCCGCGTGAGGTTCGCCATCTCAATGCGCATGCGACCTCGACGCCGGTCGGCGACCGGGGGGAGATCGAGGCGATCAAAAGGGTTTTCGGCACGGATTCCGCCATAGCCGTCAGCGGTACGAAGTCTGCGACCGGGCACCTGCTCGGCGCCGCCGGCGGACTTGGCGCCATTTTCGCGATCCTGGCGCTCAGGAATCAGGTAGCCCCGCCGACCCTCAATCTGAGCGAGCCTGACCCGGCCGGTGGCGGGATCGATTTCGTAGCGAACCAGGCCCGGCCGACGGAGATGGACTATGCGATCTCCAACGGCTTCGGCTTCGGAGGCGTCAACGCCAGCGCGCTGTTCCGGCGCTGGGATGGACAGGCTCGCCGGCGCGAGCACCGGGAGAGGCGCCCATGACCGAAGCCTTACCTCTTCCTGCTTTTCCCAACCCAACAAATAGATGAGAGAATGATGTCGAAAAAAACAACCGGCTCGACAGCGGGCGCTCCCGACGCAGCCGTGAACAGCTTCGCTGGAAAATGGGCGCTGATCACAGGAGCATCGAGCGGCCTCGGCCTTGAATTTGCGGATCTGCTGGCGGCGCAGAAGGTCAATCTCGTTTTGGCGGCCCGCCGGCGGGAGCCGATGGAAAAGCTCGCCTCCGATCTTCGCCGCAGATACGGGGTGGATGTGCTGGTCGAGGCGATCGATCTTGCCTCGCCCGGCGCGGCCGGTCGCCTGAAAAGCGATCTCGACGCGAGATCGGTAGCGATCGATATCCTGCTGAACAACGCGGGATACGGTCTGCATGGCGATTTCCTGGAAACCCCGATCGAGCGCACCGTGGATATGATCCAGCTGGACATCACGGCGGTCACCGAGCTGACCTATCTCTTCGGCCGCGACATGGCTGCGCGGCGATCTGGACATATCCTTCTCATTGCCAGTCTCCTGGCGTTCCAGGCTGTCCCCAGCTACGCGGCTTATGCGGCGACCAAGGCTTATGTGCTCGCCCTTGGCGAGGCCCTGCATGACGAGCTCCGCCCGCGTGGTGTGGTCGTGACCACCCTTTGCCCCGGGCACACTACGACCGGGTTCGATGCGGCGGCTGGCGCAACCGCCTCGGGCTTATTGCGTCTCCTCACCATGAAACCACGTCCGGTCGCCGCGAGCGGTATTCGGGCACTCTCGGCAGGAAAGGCCATGGTGGTTGCAGGCCTGTTGAACAAGATGGCCGCCTTTTCAAACCGTCTGACGCCACGATCGATGCAAAGGACCACGATGAGAAGAATAATGGGGTCTTAGGGTCTGACGGCGGTTCGCCCGGCCGGGTTGGATCTGCAATGGATGGAGGAGCCGGCGAAACGCCGGCCCCTTATGCTTCACGAAATGAGCTGATTGCTTCTCGCCCATCGCGTGATCGCATCTCGGGGTGTAGGTGCGGGCCCAAAGAACTGCTCTTGCTTCGAAATGTTCGAAACATAGACGCCCTTCTTGAAGAACAGGAACATCTGGATCAGATCATATCCAAGCTCGGAAAACAGCTTTACCGGGCGAGCGAGCAAGCGGAAAACCAGCCAGGGCACGACCCGCACTTTGAGACGTCTCTTGGTAACCTCGGAGATGATATCGGCGACCTCCTGCTGGCTCTTTGGGCCGTCGCGCCAGCCGACATCGATCGTCTGATTGTCGATCTCACTCCCAGGAAACGCCGCCGCTTTGGCGAGATATGAGGCCAGATCATCCGTCAGAACATAAGACCATCTCGTGGTCTTATCGCCCATCGCCAGGAACCGGCCAGCTTTCACACCCTTCGCAATGTAGTCCGTGCTCTGATCGAGAAATGTGGGCGCGCGGACAAATACATATGGCACTCCGGAGGCCTTGATCAGATCCTCGGCCACTTTCTTGGCGTGGAAATGCGGCACCGCCGACGCAGCCTCGCTGCTGACGATGCTGAGAAAGACAAACCGGCCGACATCGGCTCTTGCCGCAGCCTCTATGAGATTCTTGTTGCCCTGGAAATCCGTGTCGAGGCTTCCCTTCATGTAACTGTTGGCCGAGCTGACGACGACGTCCACATCCTGCAATGCACGATCCAGTGATGCAGGGTCCATCATGTCGCCGCGCACCCATTCGACATCGGCGCTCTCATTCGAGGGCGCGCCCTTACGTGACATCGCAACGACGGCAACACTCGCATCTTGCGCCAGGTTGCGGAGAATCTTGGCTCCGAGGAACCCCGTTGCGCCGACGACCAGGATCTTCCTTTTCGCCGTCGCGCTTGAACTTGCGGTTGATTGATTCAATCTAGCCTCCTGTCAGGCCCGGGCGCTCAGGGCGGGGTAATCGATGTAGCCCTGTGCGGAGCCGCCGAAGTAGGTGCTTGGGTCCGCCTCATTCATCGCCGCATCGGCCTTCAGCCGCGAGACGAAATCCGGATTGGCAAGAACCATCTGGCCATAGGCTTCGAGATCGGCCAGGCCCGAAGCCACGTCGGCGCCGATCTGCTCGCGCGGATGACCCGGACGGTTGAGGATCAGCGGCTGGCGCCAGAGCTTGCGAATGTCTGCGAGAAGCGGCTCGTTGCCCTGGTGCATGATGTGCACATAGGCGAGCCCGAGCTTGCCGAGTTCGGCGATCAGGTGTCGATAGAGATTCGGCCCTTCGGCGCCTTCGTCGATCCCCCACAGGGTCGCACCCGGCGACAGGCGGATCGCGGTGCGGTCCGCGCCGATCTCTTCGGCGATTGCGGTCGCGACCTCGATGGCGAAACGGGCGCGGTTTTCGATGGAGCCGCCATATTCGTCCGTGCGCGTGTTGGCGCTCGGCGCGAAGAACTGCTGGACGAGGTAGGCGTTTGCGCCATGAATCTCGACGCCGTCGGCGCCGGCCTCGATCGCCGAGCGGGCAGCGTGGCGGAAATCGGCGACGGTCCGGCGCACCTCTTCGGCCGTCAGCGCGCGCGGCGTTGGAATGTCCTGCATTCCCGTCATGGTGAACATGCCCGTTCCCGGCGCGATCGCGGACGGTGCGACGCCCTGGCGATGATGCGGCGTGTTGTCGGGATGCGACATGCGCCCGGCGTGCATGAGCTGGATGAAGATGCGACCGCCCTTGTCGTGCACGGCGGAGCTGATCTTCCGCCAGCCGGCGACGTGTGCGGGCATGTAGATGCCGGGGGTGGTGAGATAGCCCTGGCCGTCGTCCGAAGGTTGGGTGCCCTCGGTGACGATCAGGCCGAGGCCGGCGCGCTGGGCATAATATTCGGCGGCCAGTTCTCCCGGCGTGCCGTCGAAGGCGGCGCGGCTGCGGGTCATGGGCGCCATGACGAGGCGGTTCGGCAGAGTGTAGCGGCCGACGCGGACAGAGGTGAATAGTGGATTCATCGAGGTTCTCCATTGATTGGAGCTTCTTGTCCACTATTCCTTTAGTGGGATAAATCCGGTATTATTGAAATCAGTTTTCCACAAATGGAGCAATCAGGTGAGCCATCTGAACGATATGGCCCTGTTCGTGGAGGTGGCGAGAGTAAGGAGCTTCCGGAAGGCCGCGGAGGCTCTCGGCATGCCCAACTCGACCTTGTCACGACGCATAGGCGAATTGGAAAAGGTCATCGGACTGAGGCTCCTGCACCGGACGACGCGCAAGATCGAACTCACCGAGGCCGGCCAGATCTATTATGAACGAAGCAAGCGCATCGTCGACGAGGCACGGCTCGCGCACGAACAGCTCGGCGCAATGCTGGAGCAGCCGAGCGGTGTGATCCGAGTTTCGCTCCCGGTCGATCTGGCCACTCTTTACCTCACGCCGATCATCGCCGATTTCGCGCGGCACTATCCCGGCATCACATTCGAATTCGATCTGACCCCGCGCCGCGTCGATCTGGTGACGGAGCCGTTCGATGTGGCGATCCGCATCGGCAAGCTTGAAGATTCCGGTCTGATCGCCCGCCTGATCGGGCGGCATTCGCGCCACCTCTATGCGTCCCCCGGCTATATCGAAGCGTCAGGCGAGCCCACGACGCCGGCAGATCTGGCGGAGCATGAATGTCTTTGCATGCCGCGAAGCTCGAGCTGGACCCTGCACCGGGGCACCGAGACCGTCGATGTCGGTGTTCGCGGCCGCTTCACGCTGAACAGCGTCGGGATGATGAGCGCGCTTGCGGTCAACCACCAGGGAATCGCCCTGCTGCCCGAGAAGATCGTCGCCGAAGACCTGGCCCATGGCCGGCTCCGGCGCATCCTGCCCGAATGGCAAGGATCGCCGGTCAGCATCTACGCCGTCACCGAAACGCGTCTTATCCCGGCCAAGACCCAGCGCTTCATCGAATTCCTGTCCACGAAGCTGATGGAAGCTTGAACGTGCTGGAGGTTCCTCACGGAAGCCTGAAGGACGAGTTCGGCATTCGGTAGGCGGCGCGCCAGGTCGCCTGCAACATCGATGCTTTTAGCCGGCGCACCTTCCACATGATCATGCTGTTCTTGGGATGAGACTTAGCCAGGTTCTTCTCGCTATCGGATCTTGACGACGACCTTGCCCTTTGACCGTCCCGTCTCAATGTAAGCCATGGCTTCGTTGGTCGCTTCGAACGGGAAGACCCGGTCCATGACGGGGCGAATGGTCCCGGCTTCGATCAGCGATGTGATCTGGCCCAACTGCCCGCCGTTCGCCCGCATGAACAGGAACGAATAGCTGATCTGCCGGGCCTTGGCTTTCCTGCGGATGCCGAAGCTCAGAAGGCGCAAAACCTGACGCAGGATCCAGTTCAATCCCTGTTCCCTGGCAAAATCGGGATCCGGCGGGCCGGAGATCGAGATCAGCTTACCGCCGGACTTCAGCACATCCAAGGATCTTTGAAGCGTGTCGCCGTCCAGACTGTTCAGCACTACGTCGTAGCCGGACAGGACTTTCTCGAAATCCTGCTTCTTGTAGTCGATGATGATATCGGCGCCGAGGCTTCTGGCCAGTTCGACATTTGCCGTGCTGGTCGTCGTGGCGACCGTCGCGCCGAGATGCTTGGCAAGCTGAATGGCGAATGTCCCCACGCCGCCGGAGCCGGCGTGGATGAGAACCTTTTGCCCTTTTCGCAGACCGGCTCGCTCGACCAGTACCTGCCAGGCGGTCAGCCCCACCAGCGGGATGGAGGCCGCTTCCTCCATGCTGAGGTTCCTGGGCTTCAGTGCCACGTCAGCTTCGTTCATGGCAATGAATTCCGCGAACGTTCCGATCCGGCCATCGCGGGGCCGTGCATAGACCTCGTCGCCCGGCTTGAATCGATCGACCTTCGATCCGACCCGAACTACGGTTCCAGCCACGTCGTGCCCCAGGATGAAGGGCAGGCGATAGGGCAGGATGAGCTTGAACTCGCCATCCCGGACTTTGGAATCCAGGAGATTGAGCCCGGCTGCGTGAATCTCGACGAGGACATCGTCATCCCGCAACGTCGGCTCTGGCATGTCGCCGAAGCGCAAGGTGCCCTTCTTCTTGTATTTGTCGAGAATGAAGGCCTTCATGATGGTCTGTTCTCCAGATTCCGGACATCGAAATGGTTCGGTCTGATGTTCAGGCAATTTTGCGATACCGCTCGGCGGGATGCTGGTTACCGTAGTTGGGGATCATAGCCTGGCGCGCGGCCTGAAGCGCGTCCCACTGACCGGCGTCGGGAAGCGGCGGGATGGTCACCGGTTCGCGGCGGTCGAACCCGACCAGCGCCGCATCAACCAGATCGTCCACCTCCATCACGTTGGAAAGCGTGTCGACGTCGGCGCCGATGTGGCCCCAGATCTCGGTTCGGGTCGTGGCGGGGAGTACCGCCTGGACGTAGACGCCCTTCGGCCCGAGCTCGAGGCTGAGCCCCTGCGACAGAAACAGCACGAAGGCCTTGGTCGCGCCGTAGACCGTCATGCCGAACTCCGGCGCCAGGCCGACCACGGAGCCTATGTTGACGATCGCGCCTTCGCCGGCCGCCGCAAGGCGCGGGGCGATGGCGCTGGCAAGCCGCAGAAGTGCGGTCGTGTTGAGTGCCACGAGCCGCGTAACGTCGTCCGTGCTCTGCTCGATGAAGCTTCCTCCGATGGCCGTTCCGGCATTGTTGACGAGAATCCCGATGCGGGCGTCGTCGCGCAGCCGCGTCTCTATCGTTGCAATATCCGCTGGCTGCGTGAGATCGGTCCGAATGATGTCGACCGCCACGCCGTGTTCCTGACGCAGACGGTCTGCCAATGCCCCCATTCGATCCACGTCACGGGCAACCAGCACGAGGTCATGCCCGCGGCGGGCGAACCGCTCGGCATAAGAAGCTCCGATACCGGTGGAGGCACCGGTGATGAGAACTGAGGGAATTGCGGGCATGGGATTGCTCTCTTTTCTGATTGAACCTATATTCATGACGATCATCATGATTGATGGTAAATATGATGAACATCATGTAAAGTCAACGTGGCCGGCGGAGAATATTGGAATGAAGGTCAGTCGAGAGCAGATGGCGGAGAACCGCCGCCGGATTTTGGATGTCGCCAGCCGGCTGTTTCGCGACAAGGGGTTCGATGCGGTCAGCGTGGCGGAGGTAATGAAAGCGGCAGGCCTCACCCATGGCGGCTTCTATGGCCATTTCAGCTCGAAGGACGACCTGATCGCGCAGACCCTTGCTCATGTCCTTGCTGCGGATGCCGGCGGAGGAGGCGATCTCCGCGCCTCTCTCGACGCCTACCTTTCGCCGACCCACCGGGACAACGCCGCCGATGGCTGTCCGACGGCGGGTCTGGCTGCGGATATCCGCCACCAGACTGCGGCGGCACGCGCGGCGATGACGGAAGGTCTTCGATCACAGATCGATCGCATCAGCACAGCGCTCCCGGAGATGAGCGGGGCAGACAGGCGCCGCGCGGCAATCGGAAGCTGGGCGGCGATGGTAGGGGCAGTGGTCCTCGCTCGGGCCATCGACGATCCCGCGCTTTCGGATGAGGTGCTGGCACAGACTAGGGTTTGGATCGATACCGGGATCAGCCAAGTGTCAGCGGGTTAGGTGACTCCGCCTGGGGCTCGACGAGCGATGTAAGGTCTCGCATCCGGCCCCTAAGCGGACTCGTGTAGGGTCGAGTATCATCGCGAAGCGGTGCGATTGCTATGCGAGCCAAGAGGTCGCGAAACCGTGAGGATGCAGGCGGGAATGCGGGGGGGCGGTGAATTCCCTCGCTATGCGACCTGGAGCTCCTTGCCTTTGGATTCAATACACCGACATCGGCAGGCTGAACTCAAGCGACCACTGCCAGGCCCGGCGAAGCGCGCAAGCGAGCGATGTCGCGCGCCGGCGGTTCTCCAAAATGGCGGCGATATTCGCGCGTGAACTGCGACGGGCTTTCGTAACCCACGTGGAAGGCGGCAGTCGTGGCGTCGATGTCCTGGACCAGCATCAGGCTTCGCGCATCCTGCAGCCGGAGCTGTTTCTGGAATTGCAGCGGCGTCATCGCCGTCACGGCGCGGAAATGCTCGTGCAGACTCGACGTACTCATGCCCACTTCCGCGGCAAGCCGCTCGATGCTGAACCGTTCCCGGAAGTTCTGACCGATCCAGGCGATGGCGCGGCCGACCTGAGCCACCCGACCCTGGCTGGAGGTGATGTGGCGCATCCTTGCGCCGTCCGGGCCCGCGAGCAGGCGATAGAGAATTTCCTGTTCGGCAAGCGGCCCGAGCACGGGCAGCGCTGCCGGATCGTCGAGCAGGCGTAAGAGGCGTAGCACCGCGTCGAGCAGGCTGGTGCCGGCGTCGGACACCGTCTTGCCTATGGGCGGAGAGGGCGCTGCCGGCGGCGGAACGCGCAACGCCAACTGCCCCAGCATGACCGGATCGAAATCGAGGTATAGGCAGAGATAGGGCTTGTCAGGTGTCGCCTCGACCACATGGCCTATCACCGGCAGGTCGTGGGTCACGACCCCATAACGCCCCGGTGCATATCTGAACACGCGGTCGCCCAGCGTGACCTCCTTTTGCCCCTGCGCAACGAAGCACAGTTGCGGCCGATAGACATTCGGCATCGGCATCGTCACCGTGGAGGATCGAACAAGCGTTACACGTTCGATGGGGGTGGCGTGGAAGCCGTCCTTCGAGACGTGCCGGGCAATCACGGCGGCGATTTCGGTCAGTGTTTCCATGTGCGGGACCATCGCATGTGGGCTGGAGGGCGGCAAGGCGGATCCGCTCGGCTTCTGGAGGATTGGGCAGTAATCTCGGCGCATCAGGCTAACGGTTCGGCCGCGCCGCGCATCACAGTGTCAGCGGCGCTGGGTCACGCAAACCAAGCCGCAGGACAAGTGAACAAGTATGGAGCAGACATGACAAGCGATAAACTGAAGACACCCAAGGTCGCGCTGGGCACATGGGCTTGGGGCGACGGCGGCGAGACTGGCGAGGGCTATTTCGGCAGCAACCTCACTCAGGCTGGCCTGGAAGAGGTCGCGGACAAGGCGCATGCGGCCGGCTTCACCCTCTGGGATACCGCCGTGGTATACGGCATGGGCCGTTCAGAGACCGTGCTCGGGAAGGTCCTGAAGCGCTACGCCCGCAGCGACTATCAGCTCTCCACGAAATTCACCCCACAGGCCGCGGGGACCGGCGATAATCCGGTGGCGGATATGCTGGAGCAGAGCCTGGCACGCCTCGGTACCGATTACATCGACCTCTACTGGATTCACAATCCAGCCGACGTGGCGCGGTGGACTCCTTGCCTGATCCCGTTGCTGAAGAGCGGGAAGGTCAAACATGTGGGCGTCTCGAATCACAACCTCAGCGAAATCGAACTCGCCAACCAGATCCTCGGAGAAGCCGGGTTCCGGGTCGAAGCCATCCAGAACCACTATAGCCTCCTCTACCGCAGCTCCGAGCATGCCGGCATCCTGGACTACTGCCGCAGCCACGGTATCCCGTTCTTCGCCTATATGGTGCTTGAACAGGGCGCCCTGAGCGGGAACTACAATTTGGAGAACCCGCTGCCGGAAGGCAGCAACCGGGCGGAGGCTTACAATGGCATGCTGCCTCAGCTGAAGGCGCTGACGGACAAGCTCGCCTCGATCGGCCAGAGGCAGGGTGCGGCAGCGCCCGATGTCGCGACGGCCTGGGCTATTGCCAAGGGCACGACGCCGATCATCGGCATCACCAAACCCAGCTACATCGATGGTCTGGTCCGGGCCACCAGCATGACGCTCTCCAGCGACGACATCGCGGAGCTGGAAGCTCTCGCCGATGCGGCTAACGTGAACACCCGCGGCTGGTGGGAAAAAGAAATGCAGGCCTGAGCCCTCGGACCGCCGCTCCGAGCAATATGGCAGGCGATCATCCCGTTCTGCGGAGATGATCGCCTGCGACCGATCAGGTTTCATCCCGGCATGGACCTCAACCGCGCGTCAGACTCCTGACGTAGGCGCAAAACATATCAGCCATGGCGTCGGCATAGGCCTCGATCTCGGACGTGGTTCGTGGTGTTTCCGAGAATTGTTTTCCAACCGTGCTCAGCGTCGCTGTGATCAGTTCCCCGACCAGTTCGCGCGTCGCGTCTGAGGCTTTCGGCAGCACTTCCCGCATGAAGGCTTCGAAGATGCGGTCCCCCTCCGCCCGTACCTCCCGCGCTTCGGGCGCATCCCGATAGAGAGGGGCGGCGTCGTCGAGCGCCACGCGAACCGCAGCCTCATCACATTCTGAGCGGATGAAGGCATGGACCAGGGTGCGCAGCCGCTCGAGCGCAGGTCTGGAGACATCACCGAGGATCGAGCTGAGCATCTCGGTGGTTTGTCGCCATTCGTCGCTCTGGAGCCGGAAGAGGATCGCCGCCTTGTTCGGGAAATACTGATACAGCGATCCGATGCTGACGCCGGCCTTCTCAGCGACACGCGCCGTGGTGAAGCGCTGAGCGCCTTCCTTCGCCAAAACCTGAACAGCCGCCTCGAGGATCGTCGCGACGAGCTCGGTCGATCGCGCTTGCTTGGGCTGTTTTCGTGAGGAAACTCTAGCACTTGGGCGATCGGTCATGCAGCGCTCCGGTAACGCGAATAGAAAACGCGAGCAATCAATCGTATTTTCTGGCTCAGCACAAGGAAATGCCCACGATTGACCGGAGAGACCTCGATGACCACCCTTACAACCGCCCCGCTTGCACCTCTGTTGGACCGCTTGTTCGAAGAGGCCGCTGCGGCGACGAGCCCCGCCGCGGCCGAGTTCTCACGCGAAGAGCGCGAGCGGCTGATGCGGAGCAAGACCGAATATCTCGATCTCTATGGGCGCCTGAAGGATCTTTGGCTTCCTGTATCGCGCGAGACCGGCAAGCTCATCTACATGCTGGCGCGAGCTTGCCGCGCGCGGACGATCGTGGAATTCGGAACCTCGTTCGGCATCTCGACCTTGCATCTTGCCGCCGCACTCAGAGACAACGGCGGCGGCCACCTGATCACCAGCGAGTTCGAGCCTTCCAAGGTGGCGCGGGCACGCGAACACCTGACCGCGGGCGGCCTTGCCGATATCGTGGAAATCCGGGAAGGCGACGCGCTCAAGACGCTTGCCGCCGATCTTCCCGAGACGATCGACCTGTTGCTGCTCGACGGCGCCAAGGCGCTTTATCCCGATATCCTGCATCTTGTGGAGACCCGGCTTCGCCCCGGCGCGTTCATTGTCGCGGACAATGCCGAGTTTTGCCCGGAATATCTGGAATACGTGCGGTCCTCCGGCAGCGGCTACATGTCCATACCCTTCGCCGAGGATGTCGAGTTGTCCATGCGACTCGGCTGACGTCGGCCGCGATCCGCGGAAGCCCATTCCTTCAACCGGTAACAGCATCGCGCAGGGCCCCTGGCTGGTCGCCGCGCATAAACATCGGAGAGCAAACATGTCTGCATTCGCCAGCGGAGCACGCCGTGCGACATTGACAAGCGCAATCATCTTCATCCTCGGCGCAGGCGGGTGCATGGCCGCCGAAACTCCCGAGCAGGCCGCGTCGCCACAGACACCGCCGTCAACGACCGGATCGGTCAGCTCTGTAGCCCCTGCACCTTCTGAAGGCTCGGGCGCTGCGGCCCTCGATCAGGCGAATGCCTTCATCGCAACCCTCAGCGATGCACAGCGCGCCGCCCTTCTCCAGGAGTACACCTTGGCCAACGCTGCCCGGTGGCACACCTATCCGCAGTGGGCGCTCGGTCGGAGGCAGGCTCGAACCGGCCTGAGGCTGAGCACCCTCTCTGCCGAGCAGTGGGATGCGCTGAACGCCCTGCTTGCCGCAGCCACCGGCAGCGAGCGGAACGAGGGTTATGACGAGATCCAGCAGCACCTGGCCGCCGACGACTGGATCGGGCGGAACGGTGGCGGCAGCGGTTACGGCAGGGGCAACTTTTATATTGCGTTTCTCGGAACACCCTCGAATACCGGCATCTGGCAACTCCAGTTCGGTGGCCACCACCTGGCGCTGACCAATACCTATCGGAACGGGGTTCTGGTCGGGGCGACACCGTCGTTCCGCGCCATCGAACCGCACAGTGCCATCCGGCTCGGCGATGCGACCCTCCGGCCGCAGCTCGACGAGTGGGAAGCCTTCGTCGCACTGCTCGCCTCGCTCGACCCGCGTCAAAGGGCGGCGGCCGAGCTCGCCGATGAGCAGGACGCCCTCCTGCTGGGCCCCGAAGTGAGAAACAAGGACTGGAATTTCCCTGTCAGGACGCAGGGGATCGCGGTTTCATCACTGGACGAAGAGCAACGCGCTTTGCTGATGAAAGCGATCAGTCTGTACGTGAACGACGTTGCCGACGCGAACGCTGCCTCGATCCTCGCCCGGTATAAGAGCGAGCTCGACGTCACCTACCTCAGCTTTTCCGGTTCCACCTCACTCACCAGCACCGGTGACTACGTCCGCATCGATGGACCTTCGGTATGGATAGAGCTGGTCATGGACCCTCCATACTCGACCAACCAGCCGCACATCCATGCCGTCTGGCGCGATAAGCGTACGGACTATGGTGGCACGAGGCCTTGATGGCGCGTGCGAACGATCACTCGTTACCAGCCAGAGCGGTTCACGGTGCGATCAGTTGAGCAGCAGGAAGCGGATGGATTGCTCCATTCGGCTTGTGCGACGAGGCGCGCATCCTGAGGGCGTCGCGTTTCGGAGGCGTCTTGAACAGGCGGCCATATTCGCGCGTGAACTGCGAGACGCTCTCATAGCCCACCTCAAGCGCGGCGCTGGTAGCCGTAAAACCTTGCTCCAGCATGAGGCGGCGCGCTTCGATCAGGCGCAACCGCTTCTGGTACTGACCTGGGGTGAGCGATATCATGTGCTTGAAGTGCTTGTGAAAGGCGGTAAGGCTCATGCCCGCTGCCGCCGCAAGCTCCTCGACCCGGATCCGCGATCGATAGTCCTGCCTCAGGATCGCGATGGCAGCGCCGAGACGGCTTGCATAGCTGGTCGGATCGGCAAGCGCCCGCAGCGCTTCGCCATGCTGCCCCGACAGAAGCCAATAATGCAGTTCCCGAATAATTCCATCGTGGAGAAGCGGTGTCGCTTCGGGTCGATCCAGCAGCCGCATCAGGCGCAATGCACAATCCAGAACGGCGGCGTTGGTGTCCTCGGCAAAGAGAGTGCGTGTCCGGGAAGGACGCGGCGGCCGGACACCGCCCAGGTGGGCGGTCAGTTCGCCAAGGACTCTCAGTTGAAGTTCGACAGCGACGGCGAGGTAGGGCTCGCTCCGGCTGGCCTGCACGACACGCCCGACGACCGGCATGTCGGCGCTCACGATCACCGACTGCCCGGCGGAGAAGGTTCGTTGCTCCCGACCCACGGTCATGAGCTTGGCGCCCTGCAGAACCAGGCAAATCAGCGGCCGGTAGACGGAATGGAGATCGCCGCGCGGCGTCTCGATGCACATCATCCGCAATCCCGGAACGGGGGTAAGGGCAAGCCCGTCAGGGTTTGCCTGGGCAGTGGCATAGGTCCGTACGGCCTCTTTGAGCGCGTCCATGGGGCTCTCCAGCGATCCGGATCGAATATAGCGTGGACGCGACTGGAAATCACCTAGAGTCCCGGCCCAGCTACAGGATTGGGCAAGTTTTACGCATGGCTTGGCAAGTTCCGGATCCTCTCAAGCCGTATGGATGTCCCTACAGTTTTCTCGAACAGGAAAGGGACTCCGATGGCTGAACGAAACGATGTACCACGACGGACTGTGCTGACGGCGGCGGCTCTGGTTCCCGCCGTGATGGCGATGGGCACGGCCAGCGCTCAAACCACTCGGCAGGCTCAGGTGTCGAACGGCAAGGTCGCGCTGGTGACGGGCTCTTCCAGGGGGATCGGTGCGGCGACCGCCAAGCGTCTCGCGGGTGACGGCTACGCGGTCACGGTCAATTGCGTGGCCAACCGCGACCTTGCGGCGGGCGTCGTTCGAGAGATCGAAGCCGCCGGTGGACGCGCCATCTGGGTCCAGGCCGACGTCAGCGATCCTACTGCGGTTCGGCGCCTGTTCGATGAGAACGACCGCGCCTTCGGCGGCGTCGACGTGGTGGTGAGCAACGCCGGCATCATGCGGCTGGCGCCGTTCCGCGACATGACGGATGAGCACTTCGACAGGATGTTCGCGGTCAATGCCAAAGGCAGCTTCAACGTGCTGCGCGAAGCGTCGCGGCGCGTGCGCGACGGCGGGCGCATCATCACGCTTTCTTCGAGCATCGTCCAGCTTCGGTCTCCCACCTATGGCCCCTATGCGGCGACCAAGGCAGTCCAGGATATGTACGCGAGTGTCCTTGCAAAGGAACTGGGCACACGGAAAGTCGCCGTCAATGCGGTCGCACCGGGGCTGGTCAATACCACCCTTTTCACCGACGGAAAGACCGAACAGCAAATTCAGGGCTTCGTCGATCGCACGCCGATGGGACGTCTCGGCGAGCCTTCCGATATCGCCGATACGATCGCTGTGCTCTGCAGCGGCGACGGGGCCTGGATCAGCGGGCAGACGGTCTTCTCGAACGGCGCCGTCGTCTGACCT
>NZ_JBHFJG010000035.1:0-6673 GCF_057559155.1 Rhizobium moroccans
GCTCGAACCCGCGACCTCCGGCGTGACAGGCCGGCACTCTAACCGACTGAGCTACACCCGCGCACAATGCCGCTTGCGGCATTTTGACCGATCCCAAACAAGACCGGTCGACTTCGAGGAAGGAGAATGGCGCGAGTGACGGGGCTCGAACCCGCGACCTCCGGCGTGACAGGCCGGCACTCTAACCGACTGAGCTACACCCGCGCACAATGCCGCTTGCGGCATTTTGACCGATCCCAAACAAGACCGGTCGACTTCGAGGAAGAGAATGGCGCGAGTGACGGGGCTCGAACCCGCGACCTCCGGCGTGACAGGCCGGCACTCTAACCGACTGAGCTACACCCGCGCACAATGCCGCTTGCGGCATTTTGACCGATCCCAAACAAGACCGGTCGACTTCGAGGAAGAGAATGGCGCGAGTGACGGGGCTCGAACCCGCGACCTCCGGCGTGACAGGCCGGCACTCTAACCGACTGAGCTACACCCGCGCACAATGCCGCTTGCGGCATTTTGACCGATCCCAAACAAGACCGGTCGACTTCGAGGAAGAGAATGGCGCGAGTGACGGGGCTCGAACCCGCGACCTCCGGCGTGACAGGCCGGCACTCTAACCAACTGAGCTACACCCGCGCATTTCTCAAAAGGGCGCTTGGCCCTTCACCGTGCGGCCTCGACCGCCCGGTTGAGCGGCTAACTAAGAGGTTCGGCATCGGGTGTCAAGCAGGTTTCAAGACAAAAGGATGACGGCGGTCGATTTGCACAGACCCCTCCCCTTTCCGCGTCGGTCTTCCGCAAAAAATTCAAAAAAACATCATGAAGGCTCTTGCGGTTTTTCCGCGATCCGCATAGATCACGGCCACCGACGCGGCGGACGGGTTCCGCAGCCGCGAAAGGGCGATTAGCTCAGTTGGTAGAGCGCCTCGTTTACACCGAGGATGTCGGGAGTTCGAGTCTCTCATCGCCCACCATTTTCTCCTTTGAAATCATTGAACAACCCATTTTGTTGGGTTTCCGGCGTCCATTTGGTACACAAGGCCGGTTGACAATGAGTTTTATAATATCTGCCCTGCCCTCATCGGTAGTATCTGGGGCGGAATGACGTATAATGTTTGAACGTGAAACGTACTAGCCTTCATCATTGATCAATTCAGCGAGGCCGCTGTGGACTTCCTTTCGCTCATATTGGCAGCAATCGGATGGCAGAAAAATCACGCCAACAAAGTCAGTGATCGGCGGATAGAAGCATATCGCATGAACGCAGAGGTGGCGGCTGAGGCTGCTCAGTGCGCTAACATGCTAGCGCTTGCAACACCAAGCATCCTCCGGCGTGCAGCGCTTCTCTTTCCCGATCAGCCGCTGGTTTATCAAAGCTGCCATGACACGCTTACGACAATGCGTGCCCAAGCGGAGCAACTTCATGCCATGGCGGAGAGCTATAAGCCGATGATCGAGCGGGGCAGCACATGGGCCGATTGGGATAAAGCGGTGAGGCAGCTTCACGAGTGGAGGTCCACGGCTTCCATGCTGCGCCCTCATACGGAAACGATCATCAAACGGTACGAGGATTTGCTGACCGCCGCAGAAAATACAGAACCTCTCCCTTCGCCTTCACCTCCCGTGCGCCAACCAAGAGACCGGGGATGGGATGCTCCGCCCCTTTAACCGAGGCGCCAGGGGGGATTAAAGCAGCACCAAGTCCAGCCCGTCGCCGATCTCGCGCCTGGCGGTTTCCACCACGCTCGTCTGGTGGGTGAACAATATCGTCTGGAATCGCTCGCCGCCCGCGGCGAGCGTGCGCAGGCCCGCAGCCGTCCGCTCGTCGTCGAAGGTCTGGAAGATATCGTCGAGAATCAGCGGGGCCGGTTCGTTGCGGCCGCAGTAATCCTCCAGGAAGGCGAGCCGCAGGGCCAGATAGAGCTGGTCTCCCGTTCCCTCGCTCAAGCCGCCAAGCGGCACCTGTTCGCCGGTTTTTCGTTCCACGGCGAGCTGCAGTTCGTCGTTCTCGTCATAGAGCTGCAGGAGCCGCGCGAATCGGCCGCCGGTAAGCTCCGCAAACACTTGTCCCGCCCGCTGCATCACCGGATCGGCCTGCCGTTCGCGGTAGATCTCCATGGATGAGGAGAGAAGACTCGTCGCGAGCTTCAGCACGACCCAGCGCCGCGCAAGCTCCCTCGCCTCCTCCTCCGCCGCGAGCTTGCGGAAAACCGCGCCCTCGGCGCCGATGCCGGTTTCGAGCTCGCGGCGACGACGCAGATTGTCCGCCTCGCCGGCGCGCAGGGCCGCGATGCGGTCGATCTGTCGGCCATCCTCCGCCTCCAGCTTCTCGACCTCCAGGGCGGCGGCGACACGGTCGAAATCGGCAAGTGCGGCGCGCACCGCCTGCTCATCCCGGCCATCAGCCTGCTCGACGAACCGATTTTTCCCCTGGCGCAGGCTCTCCTCCAGCCGGTTGCGCTGCCTGAGATCCTCCAGGACCTCCGCAAGTTTCGGGATTTCGGACGAAAGCATTTCGGCAAGCGCGGCCAGCTCCTCCTGAAGCCGTTCCCCCTCGCTCTCCGAACGGCCCAATGCCGCTTGCGCGCGCTCTAGTTCCGCGACGAGAGCGGCGCGATGCTTGGCGTCCGCATTGGCGGCCATGGCGCGCTCGTTGAGCAGGCCTGCCGCGACATCCGGCGCGATGGAGCCGAGGTCCGGCGCGACCTGCGCACACAAGGCGCGCATTTCCTCCTCGAAGCCTTCCATGTCCCGCGCCATGCCGCGCACGCGCCGGTTCCGGTTTTCGCGCTCCGACATGAGATCCGGCACGATTCGCCAGAGATCGAGGGCGGCAAGCGCCATTTCCATTCTGGCGTCCTCCGGCAGGTCGACGGCGGCGAGCGCCTGGGTAAAGGCCCTCTCCCAGATTTCCGTTTCCCTGCGAAGCGCCGTCTCGCGCTCCTCCAGCCGCTCCAGGGTTCCTTGAGCGGAATGGCGCTTTCCTTCCAGCGCGCGGCTTTCACTCCAGCGTTCGGCGATCTCGCCGATCTTCCGTTCGATCCCGCGGGAAAGCGGCACGGTCGGCAGCGCGGCGGCTGGAAGACCGACAGCGTCGGCGAGAGACGATAGCGCCGGCCTCAGCTTCTCCTCTTTCAGCCGCAGAATCTCGAGTTCGTCGCGCAATTGGGTGAGGTTTTCCGCCTGGCGCGACAGCTCGTCCACCGCGCGGCGCCATTCGATCATCCGCTCCGGTGTGCCGGGAGAAACCAGCCCCGGCTGGAAGGCATCCTCGAAATCGGTGATAGCATCGGACAAGGCGATCTCCGCCTCCCTTGCTGCCTTCCGGTTCTTTACGAGCTGCCCTTCGATTTCTCTCTGCCGAAGCGCGATCTGGGCGTGGCGGGAGACCCTTTCGGCATCGGAAAGCGCCGCATCCGCCAGGCGGTCAGCCTCGCTGATGGCGCCCGACAGGAGACCGAACCCTTCCCTGCCCGGCTTCGCCTCCGCTGCCTTCAAGGCCTCGTCCCGGCTTGCGCGGGCAAGCGCTATATCCTCACGCGAAACGATCCTGCCCTCGATCTCGAGCGCCGCGCGCTGGGCGGCAAGGCTCGCCCCCTCCTCTTCCAGCGCGGCGAGCCTTGCGGCGACTTGCGTGCTTTCCGCCCGCGCGTCCTCGATCATGCGGCGGTGATTGGTGAGAGCGGCGATATCCGGCAGCGGCGCGGCAAGCAGCTTCTCGATATCCTTCACCGGCGGGTCCAGCCGGTCGGCGGCGGCGCGAAAGTTCGCCTCGGCGCGCGTTACCCGCACCTGCAGATCCTCGATAGCCGAAAGCGCGCCGATATCGGGACGCAAGGCGGCAAATTGCTCCGTCCAGGGTTTCGGATCGATCAGGCGGGCATCAGGCCCCTCCTCCTCCAGCCGCCGAAGCGTCTGCCGCTCCTCCTCGATCCGCTGGCGAAGCTCCTTCAGGCTGCGGTCGAGCGCCGCCCCCTCGTCCCCCAGCGCCTTCAGCCGCGCAAGGTCCGCATCCGTCGGCTGGTGGCGTTCGAGGCCGGCGGCATCCGCAAATCCCAGACGCCGGGCAGCCTGGGTGAGCCGCTGGTCGAAATCCTCGACTTCGCCGCGCACCCGGCCAAGATCTTCCCGCGCCTTGAGATAGGCGCCCTTCTGCGCATGGGCCGCAAGAATTCTGGGGGCCGCCTCGATCAGCGCCTCGTCCACATGCAGCGCATCGGCCTCGTCGCGCAGGCGGCGAACCTCGATCTCGGCCACACGACGAGCCTCGGCATTTTCCCGCGCGCCCTCCAGCGCTTTCGCCAGGCGCTCCTCGAAGCCGGCCGGAAGATCGGCCAGGCTCTCATACCGGGAAAGCATGGCCTGCTCGCGATCGATCTCCCGCAGCACCGGCTCCAGCCGCATCAGCATGCGCAATTGATCGAGCGCCCGCTTCGTCTCCTGCCGCTCGGCCAGTACCTCGGCAAGCTCCGCCTCGATCTCTGCCTGCTCGGCCAGAAGCTTCTTCCAGTCGTTGGATTTCAGCTCGCTTTCGCGCTCGGCCTTTCGCGCCTCGTCATGCGCGTCGAGCACCTGATAGAACAATCGGTCCTTCGAACGCCGCTGCGCATAGATGCCGTCGGCTTCGGCTTCGATCGCCTTGCGCAGGTTCGACAATCCCGTGAGGCCGGAAGCGGCCGAAAACAGAAGGCTGCCGATTTCCCCGCCGCTCCTCAGCATGTTCTCGCCGCCGGCGCGCAAGGATGCGGAATTCAGTCCGAAGGCGCGCTCGAAGACATCGCGGCTCAGCGTGCCGAGAAAAGGCGCAAGCGCATCTTCCGGCAGCGCCTCCTCCGCCTCGCCGTCGGCAAGCAGCGTGTTCTTGCGCCCCTTCCGACGCCGGAAAGCCAAAATATCGCCATCGCGCGCGGTGATCTGCGCACCCACGCGCAAGGAACCGGAATCGTGCAGGAACGTATAGTCGGAGCGATCTGGGAAGCCGAACAGCAGGTCCGAAATGGCCGAGAGCGCGGAGGATTTTCCCGCTTCGTTCGGTCCGTAAATGACATGCAGCTTCGCATCCGGCCGGAAGACAAGACTGCGGTCGGTCAGCGCGCCATAACGCAGGATATCGAGGCGATCGAACCGCATGTTCAGCCGGCCCTCGCGGCGCGGGAAAGCAGCAGCTCGCGGGCTTCCGCCAGCAGGGTTTCGGCATCGCCGCCGAGAGCGAGCTCGCCCGCCCCGATCCCGCCCGGCAGGCGCGCGGCGATCTCGGCAATCCTGGACTCCGCGTCGGCAAGCAGTTCCGACGGGAAAGCGCCTGCCAGAATCAGGCCCTCGATGCCGAGAATGTCCTTGGAAACGGCCTTGCCGTTCGCTTCCGGCTCCAGCCGCACTTCCAGCTTTTCCAGCCAGATATCCTCGTGGCAGCGATGGCAAGCCGCCTGCACCTCGTCGCGGAAATCCTGAGCGCGCGACGCCAGCTCGTGGCGGAAGCGGCTCCTGCCGGTAAGCCTCACACGCAATGCCAGAGCCCGGCCCTCCATCCGCTCCACGACCGGCTCCAGCGCGCTTTCCAGCCGCTGCAGGATGGCGGGAATATCGTCCTCGGGCTCCACCGCAACGGCAAGTTCGGCGAAACGGGCGCTATCGGTAATCACCCGCTCATGGCTGACGCGGCCATCCTCGACCGTCACCAGCACCGCGCCCTTCGCGCCCTGTTCGCGGATGCTGCGTCCCTGCAAGTTGCCGGGAAAGATCACCACCGGGTCTTCGCTCACCACTTCGTAATCATGCACGTGGCCGAGCGCCCAATAGTCGTAGCCGCGCGATCTCAGGTCCTCAATGGAACAGGGAGCATAGGGCGCGTGCGGTTCGCGGCCGGTCAGCGAAGTGTGCAGCACGCCGATATTGAACCAGCCGGCCTGCCGCTCCGGATAGGAAAGCGCCAGGTTCTCCGTCGCCGAACGCTCGGCAAAGCCCTGGCCGTGCAGCGCCACCTTCAGATGATCCAGCGTGAACGTGCCCGGCTTGTTGACCGGGAATTCCCGCACGTTTCTCGGCAGCGTGATGGTCTTCGTGATGACGCTTTCGGCGTCGTGGTTCCCCTTCAGGAGGAAAACAGGAATTTCCTCCCGCTCCAGCCGCGCCACTTCGCGGTTAAAGAAGAGACCGATCTTGTTGTCCTTCCAGTCGCCGTCATAGACATCGCCGGCAACGATGAAAAAATCCACCTTTTCAGCGATCGCCTGTTCCACGAGCGCGGAAAAAGCCTTGCGGCTCGCTTCGATGAAGAGTTCGGCGATCGCGGCATCCTTCAGCGCCAGCCCCTGGAAGGGGCTGCCGAGATGCAGGTCCGCGGCATGGATGAAACGGAAGGACGTCATCGAATCGCTTGCATTGGTTGGCCGAGATGAACCCTTGTTTTAGGCAAATGCCGGGCATGAAGAAAGCATCGCCCGAATCGGCCTGTGGATAGCCTGGCCATTCGTCCGCTCGGTCCTTCTCACACCCAGCCTTCACAAAGATTTCGCAATGCACCATTAAATGCTGCATTGCAAAACAAGCAACTTAGGATACAATGAAATCATAATTGCAACCGATCCATGAAGGATCGGAGACGATCAGCATCCAATCAGCACAAAAGAATGAGACGCGCCCGGTTTCCGCCGGGGATGCGAACAGGAAGCTTTTACCC
>NZ_JBHFJG010000036.1:0-5651 GCF_057559155.1 Rhizobium moroccans
GCGCGTGTACTGCCCGGCTCCGCTTTCTTCGGCGCCGTGTTTCTCATCTGGGCCGATGCGGCCGCGCGTATCCTGATGGCGCCAGAGGACATCCCGATCGGTATCGTGACTGGCCTTTGCGGAGGCATCTTCTTCATCTGGATGATGGCGAGACGGTCTTCATAAACATGCCAGCTGCCTCCCCATGAGCCAGAGAGTACGGGCTGGGGGACCGCGTTGGACGACCCGAAACCCATGGCATACCGAGCGCTACACACGCGTCCTATACCACGCCCGTATCGTCGTCCGGCGGCCAACGTCTTGCTGGCTTAGCCAAGAGGCCGCGACGGCGGTTTGAGTCCGCGAGCGCCCAGACAGCGGCATTGTGGTGCCAAGCGCCGCTCGCGAAAAGGCCTAAGCCGGAACAGGGCACCCCAGCGATCCGCATGACCGGAACGTATTCAGGCGCCCGGCGTGGAATCTTGTATTCACAGGTGCGCCGAGTTATGTATATCCCAATAGGATATACCGGAGATGCGCCATGACCCGTTCCACGGTCTTTATCAGCAATCGCAGTCAAGCGGTCCGGCTTCCCAAACCTGTCGCCTTCCCGGAGGACGTGCATCAGGTCGATATTCTCAAAATCGGCCGTAGCCGGGTGATCGTGCCGCAAGGCAAACGCTGGGACGATCTCTTTTTGAGCGGCCCGCGCGTGAGCGAGGACTTCATGAGCGAGCGTGAGCAACCGGTGGCGGAAGAACGCGAGCCGTTCTGATGCTGACCTATATGCTCGATACGAATATCTGCATCTATGTAATGAAGAACTATCCGCTAGAACTGCGAGAAAAATTCAACACGCTGGCCGAGCAGCTCTGCATATCGAGCATCACGCTCGGAGAACTGCATTACGGGGCTGAGAAATCGGCCCGCCGCATCGAGAACCTGGCGGCGATCGATCATTTCGTGGCGAGGCTGGAAGTGCTGCCGTTCGCGGAAAAGGCGGCGGTGCATTACGGGCAGGTTCGGGCGGAACTCGAGCGGGCCGGAATGCCATGTGGTCCGCATGACATGCAGATCGGCGGCCATGCCCGCAGCGAAGGGCTGATCGTCGTCACCAACAATATGCGGGAGTTCGCTAGAATGCCGGGCCTCCGAACAGAAAACTGGGTATAGCCGCTCCGCGCTCACCGCAGTCGACGTTTTTAAGACTGGAGAGGGAAGGATGGAAGCTCAGGACGAGCCGAGGCTCGGGCGGAAGATTTTCGGGGTATAAGGGTCGGAGCCGCGACCCGGATCCGATCGTCCGCCGAAGCCGCGCCGTTTGTAAGCAGATCCAAGGCGTTTGACGCAATCTGGTCGAATGGCACGCGCAGTGTCGTCAGCGGGGTCGGTAGATGACTGACGATAGGAATGTCGTTGTATCCCACCACTGAAACATCGTTGGGCACAGAAATCCCGAGACGGGAAAGACCGGAAAGAGCCCCGATCGCGGTATTGTCGTTCACGGCAAAAATCGCGGTGGGAGGATCTTTCAAGCGCATGAGCTGCTCGGCCGCATCTGCTCCGGCGTCGATTCCGAATGTCGATGGGACAATGCTTTCCCGACGAACTGAAATCCCTGCTTCTTCCAGTGCCTGCCTGTAACCTTCGACGCGTCCGAGGGCGCTGGATGCATAGGAAGGGCCGGCGATTACGCCGATGTCACGGTGACCGAGATCCAGGAGATGGCGCGTCGCAAGGTATCCACCCAATCTGTCGTCACCAATCGAAGAAAGGCTTCGTCCATCTGTACGGAGGGCCAGGACAAAAGGTACGCCCCTAGCGACGAGCTCATCAGGAAAATCATCATCCTCACGTGCTGTCGAAAGGATCAACCCATCAACGCCTCGCTTTAGAAGTGACTCGACTGCAAGCCTGTCCGCCTTGGGTTTATCATCGGTCGTCGCGACGATGGCGAAGCGGCCGCTTTTGCTGCACGCTTTCGCCAGGGCTTCATAGAGCATCGCCATGACCGTATCGGTCAGCCGCGGCACAATCACACCAACTGTCATCGTTTTGCCGCGTCTGAGGCTGGCAGCGGAGACATCTCGAACATAACCCATATCCTCCGCGATCTTCCGGACGCGGCGCGACGTCTCGTTGTCTGACCGGGGAAGCCGTTCATCCAGGATGCGCGATACTGTGGATTTCGAAACGCCGGCAGCCGACGCGACATCGAGGATGGTTACCCGTGTCTGGCGGTTTGCGTCTTCGGACCTTGAATCCATTTTCCTTTTTTCCGTTTACAGCGTTCTCGCTACTCAATGCCCTCAACATGCATCAAAAAAAATATTGACTCCAGCAAAATCGGAAACGATAGTGGGAACGTTCCCATTAACGATCCCATCGCTGATCGCAAGTCGGACAGCGGCTATCAAGGAGGAGATATCCCATGCAGGCAATGGATTTGAGAGGCCTGAGCCCGGCACCCGTTACCGCGTTCACCCGCGACGGAGAGGTCGATTATGCGGCCAATGCCCGTATCGCGAAGTGGCTCGCACGCATGGACGGGGTGAAGAGCCTTGTCATTCTTGGCCATGCCGGCGAAGGCACATTCCTCACCGAGGAAGAGCGCCTGAAGCTCATCCGCACCTATGTCGAAGCTGTCAATGGTCAGGTTCCGATCATCGCCGGAATTACTGGCGAAGGTACAAGGGTTGCCGCGGAAGAAGCCAAGAAGTGCAAGGCTGCAGGCGCCACCGGCGCACTCGTCTACCCGAACCATGGCTGGCTGCGCTTTGGCTTCCAGAAGGGTGCGCCGCAGGACCGCTATAAGGCGATCTGGCAGGAATCTGGACTGCAGTGCATCCTGTTCCAGTATCCGGATGCCACCAAGGCTTCCTACGACCTGGACACCCAGCTTGCCATCGCAACCCAGGACGGCGTTGTTGCCACCAAAAATGGTGTCCGCAACATGAAGCGCTGGTACATCGAAATTCCGGAACTCAAGAAAGCCAATCCAGACCTGCAGATCCTGAGCTGCCATGACGAGTGGCTGCTGCCGACCATGTTCGATGTTGACGGCCTGCTTGTTGGCTACGGAAACATCGCACCGGAACTGCTGATCGATCTGATCAAGGCCGGAAAGGCGCAGAACTATCCGGAAGCCCGTCAGATCTTCGAACGTCTCCTCCCGGTTACCCGGGCCGTCTACCACCGTGGCTCCCATATGGAAGGTACCGTCGCCCTGAAGCTTGGCCTCGTTCATCGAGGTGTGCTTGACCATGCCACCATCCGCGAGCCGCTGAAGAACCTCGGCGAAAAGGCCGAAGCGGAAATCTTCGCAGCCTTCGAGGCCGCTGGCATTGGCCGAGCCGAACAGCTGATCGCCGCTGAGTAACCAGCGACGCCCCCGCCGTCGTGTGGGGGCGTTTTTAGGGGGAGGAAAATTGCGGCCGCAGCCGCACCGTCTGTTACGCCGGTGCATGCCTTGCCGACGACAGAGCCATGCCTTTCCGGTTCACGACAATATCGTGCAGAGGAATGCCGAAGTTTAAAACATCCAACATGTAGGTTCGACGCCAAGCCGGGAGAGTGGGCGAGGCAAAGGGAGGAAACATGAACATCGAACAACGGATGACCGTGCCGTCGCCGGTTATCGATCCACAAGCTGAAATCAGCGCCCGCCTGGAACGTCTGCCGGTGACCCGGGAGGTGTTCTGGGCCCGAAACATCGTCGGTGCCGCGACATTCTTCGACGGTTACACCGTCATCGCCATCGCCTATGCCATGCCGGTTCTTGTCCGCGAGTGGGGGTTGACCCCAGGACAGACGGGAATGATCCTGTCGATGGGCTATCTCGGGCAGCTGACCGGCGCGATCTGCTTCGGCTGGCTTGCCGAAAGGCTCGGTCGCCTCAAGGTGCTGCTATTCACGATCCTGCTATTCGTCAGCATGGATGTCGCATGCCTCTTCGCCGCCGGCGCCGGGATGATGATGGCATTCCGTTTCATTCAAGGTATCGGAACCGGCGGCGAAGTTCCGGTCGCGAGCGCCTACATCAATGAGTTGATCAGCTCGAAGGGGCGCGGCCGCTTCTTCCTGCTTTACGAGGTGATGTTTTTGCTCGGCCTCGTCGGGGCGGGCCTGATCGGCTATTTCATGGTTCCGGTCTACGGCTGGAAGGCAATGTTCGTCGTTGGGTTGATCCCCGCGATCCTCATGATCCCTCTGCGCTGGTTCCTGCATGAATCACCCCGCTGGCTGGCCGCTAACGGCCGCTATGAGGACGCCGACCGCATCGTCACCAAGTTGGAGAACAGCGCCCGTGCTGCCGGCAGGGAACTGCCGGAGCCGAAAGTCGTGGCTGCTCCCGTCCGCCGCAAATCCGACTGGCGAGAACTCTTCCAAGGCATCTATCTCAAGCGCACATTGTCGATCTGGGCCATGTGGTTTTGCGCCTATATGGTCGCCAATGGCACTATCACCTGGCTTCCGACCCTCTATCGCCATACCTTCAACCTGCCGCTCGAAACCAGCATCTTCTATGGCTTTATCACCTCCGTCGGCGGCGTGATCGCGGCCGTCATTTGCGCGCTGCTCATCGACAAGGTCGGCCGCAAGCGCTGGTACACAGGCGCCCTTCTGATCGCGCCGATTCCTCTTGTGATCCTTGCCTGGCTGGGTGCGACGTCAGCAACACAGGTTCTGATCCTCGCCGGTCTCGCCTACGCCATCGTCCAGACCGTAACGTTCTCGCTCTATCTCTACTCGGCGGAGATCTATCCGACCCGCCTTCGTGCCATTGGCACGGGTACAGGCAGTGCCTGGCTGCGCCTCGGATCCTCTGCAGGTCCCATCGCCGTCGGCTGGATCATGTCGTCGATAGGGATTCAGTATGTCTTCGGCGCATTTGCGGCGATCCTGCTGGTCGGCGCCTTGGTGACGGCTCTCTTTGCGGTCGAAACGAAGGGTCGGGTCCTGGAGGAACTTTCGCCGTAAAGCGCACTGATCATGGAGAAATGTGGGTGACTTGACGGGCAAACGTCAAGCCACTCACACGGACCGGCATTCTGGCGGACTCCTCGCAGCAGGAACTGCGTGAATTGACACCGCGTTTCGCGGCAATTCCAACCTATATCATGCCCGGCTTTTCAAGCGATGACTCCCGTCGGCAACCCGGTGCCGCCATCTAGGCTGATTCGCATTTCACAGCCCTTGCAAGACCAAAGCCCTATCAGCTCACGATCTTGCCGCAGAACTAAACAATGACCGATTTCGGTCGAACATGTTCACCATCCGGATTGCCACATAAAGTACGGCCAGGGGAGCGCGTGGGCGACTTTCCCTTTAACGAGACGGCAATAATTCTCACTTTGTCGTTAATCTGTTGAAAACAGCATCTAGGTTCCCCTTGCCGCGGCCTTTCGAGGAGAGAGCCGCGCTGCGGCGCATCAACGCGACGTATTCGATGAACCTAACCAGGAATGGAGACCATCATGGCAAACGTAACTCCTGCTTCCGGCGGCGGTGCTGACGCGGCTATCGCAAAGATGGAAGCTGCCTTCGACGCAGCCATCGAAAAGTCGGCAAAGATCACCGAGATCACGACCGAGAAGAAGACCGAGCTCGACGCTACCAAGCAGCGTCCGCAGAACTAACCCTGTCGGGGGGGGGGGGAAAATCGTCCGCGC
>NZ_JBHFJG010000036.1:5672-84021 GCF_057559155.1 Rhizobium moroccans
CCCCCCCCCCCACACCACGCCATGACGGGGTGGTTTCGTGGTCGGTTTGCGCCAGCCGACCTGTTGCAGAATGAATTCGATGAAGGGGTGCAACCGTGTCGTCGAACAGTCTGACTTTCCCCAGCGCCACGGCGCTGTCGCCGGCCATCGTTGCAATGAAGCCAGGAGCGCTTGCGCTCGATGTGCTCTCGGGCATACATCATGGAGTGCGTGCCCCGATCGACGCTGAAGCCTGCACGATCGGCTCTTCGCCGAACTGCGATCTCGTCCTGTCGGATCGGGATATCGCTCAAGAACACCTCCAATTGCGTTTCTACGGCCGCCAGGTGGCGATCAATGCCATCGGCGGCGCCGTCATCGTCGAGGGGCGTCCGGCGCTGCAGCGCGGCTTCGGCTGCCGGGTCAAGCTGCCGGTGACGCTGGTGATTGGCGACGCGAAGCTGCGGATCGCCCGTGATGCCTCCAGCGGTCCGGCGATCAAGCGGTGGCCCTATGCGGCTGTGGTGGTCGTCGCGCTTGCCATGATGCCGATCGTTGCGGTCCAAGCCGGAATTTCCGGTCTCCTCCCGCAAAAACCGGCCCTCCCGAGCGACCGACTGACGGTCGGCTCCGTCCCGGCCGCAACTGCGCCATCGGACGGCGAGATCGTCGGCACGCTTCAGCAGAAAATCGCGGAAGCCGGCCTTAGCAATCTGACGCTTTCGGCCGATGGCCGCCGCATCGACGTGTCGGGACAGGTCCCGCCGGACCGCATGGAGGCGTGGCGCGACGTCCAGCGCTGGTTCGACCGCTCCCATGGCGGGCGCTATGTGCTGACCAGCCTCGTCTCGGCCGCCGCAGTCACCGATGCGCCGAAATTCGTCTTCCAGGCGGTGTTCTTCGGCGACACCCCTTACGTCGTCGATGCCCGCGGCGAGCGCCGCTATCCCGGCGCGGCACTTCAAGACGGCTGGATGCTGAAGTCGATCGAAGATGGCCAGATCCTCGTCGTGCGCGGCGGGCAGGAGTTCAAGCTTACCCTATGACGTGCAGCAGACGTTCAGGAGGTTCGCAATGAACGACACGCTGCGACCTGTCACCATCGACCGGCAGCGCCTCGACCGGGCTCTGGCCGAAGCGGCAAAGCGCTCAGATCCGGTCAGCCGCGCACAGATCGAGGCGTTCGAGAGCGCGCTTCGCGTGCGCCGGCGTGGAAGCCTTGCGCACGGCGCCTCGCTACGCGGCGAGATCGACCACCTGACCATGCCGGAGATCACCGATTCCGGCATTTTCGGCAATGAACGCACGATGAGCCTGCTCGACCACGTCATCACTGCGGTCCTGCCCCGTCTCGATACCAACGAGGACGTCACATCCATCGCCAAGGCCATGCTGGAGGAAGAGATCGACCGCCGGCGTGACCTGCAGGCGCGGATGGACGAGGAAGGCGGTCTCGAATGACCAAGACAGATAAGATCGATGCCGACTCCGCCGAGCTCATGCACGCGCTCGGCTATATCTACATGCGCAGCGGCCAGAAGGGACGCGGCCTCGTCTTCCTGCTGATCGCCAACCGGATCGATCCAGACGATCCTGGTATTTTGCGCACGCTGGCGGCCGCCCTCATCGAAAACGGCGCCGGAGAGCGAGCGCTCGGGGCGCTGGAAAGGCTCGTGGAAATCGACAGCGATCCGTCGGCGCACCTCCTGCGGGCGCGCGCCTTCTGGGTGCTCGACGACAAGCCGCAGGCCTACCGCTCGTTTCGAGACTATCTGCAATTGCGGGGTCCGCAATGACCAGGGTTCTCGGCACGCTCAATGGTCTGGCGCGCGCAGCGTCCTACCGCTCCGACGTGATCGTCGCGAGCTTCATGATGCTCGCCGTCATCATGATGGTCATCCCGCTGCCGACGCTGCTGGTTGACGCGCTGATCGCCGTCAACATGGCCTTCAGCCTGCTGATCCTCGTGGTCGCCTTCTATATCGGCCGGCCGGGCGATTTCTCCTCGCTGCCGCCGATCATCCTCATCGCGACACTGTTCCGGCTGGCGCTGTCGATCACCACGACGCGCCTGATCCTCTTGCATGCGGATGCCGGCGATATCGTCGCGACCTTCGGACGTTTCGTTATCGGCGGTGAGGTCGTGGTCGGCCTCGTGGTCTTCCTCATCATCACCGCCGCGCAGTTCATCGTGATCACCAAGGGCGCCGAACGCGTCGCGGAAGTCGCGGCCCGCTTCACGCTCGATGCGATGCCCGGCAAGCAGATGTCGATCGACAACGATCTGCGCAACGGCGACATCGACCAGGCGGAGGCCCGCGGCCGCCGCTCCCGGCTCGAACGCGAAAGCCAGCTCTACGGCGCCATGGACGGCGCGATGAAGTTCGTGAAGGGCGACGCGATCACCGGCCTGATCATCGTCTTCGTCAACCTCATCGGCGGACTTCTGGTCGGAATGTTCAATCGCGGCATGAGCTTTGGCGACGCGTCGCATACCTATTCGCTTCTCACCGTCGGCGACGGCCTCATCGCCCAAATCCCCGCCCTGTTGATCTCGATCGCCGCCGGCACGGTCGTCACCCGCGTCGCCTCCGATACCGAAACCGATCTCGGCACCGAGATCTTTCGCCAGCTCGGATCGAGCGACAAGGCGCTGGCGCTAGCCGCCGTCATCCTTTTCGGCGCCGGCTTCGTGCCGGGCTTCCCAACGCTGATCTTCCTGGGTCTCGCGGCGCTCTTCGGCGCGCTTGCCTTCATGATCTATCGCCGCCGTCCCAAGCCCGCCGCGGCGCCGGCCACGAGGCCGGAGATCGAAACGATCGAGGCCGACCAAGGTCCGGTCATCGAGCACACGATCATCTCCAGCGGCTCGACTCGCCATCGCGTCGTCGCGCATGTCGGCGTCAACATCGCCGAAGCCGTCTGGCCGGAACGGTTCCGCATCGAGACGGATCTCGTGCGCGATGCGCTGAAGGCGGATCTCGGCCTGGAAATGCCGGCCGTGGAGATGCGTCCCGACCCTACCTTGGTGCCCGACCGCTTCCGCGTCGACCTCGAAGGCGTGCCGATCATCGAGGGCGAAATCCCGAAGGACAGCCTTCTTCTCAACGATGACCCGATGCATCTCGACCTTCTGCAGGTGCCGCGCCGCGATGGTCCAGCCCTCATCAGCGGTCAGCGCACGATCTGGATTGGTAAGGATCACGCCGATGCGCTGGCGGAGGCGGGAATAGGCTTCTACGACCCCGCCGCTACGCTTGCAAAATGCCTGTCGCAGTCGCTGCGCCGCTATGCGGCACATTTCATTGGCATCCAGGAGACGCGGGAACTACTAACCGGGATGGAGGGCGAGTATTCCGAACTCGTCAAGGAAGTCTCGCGTGTCGTGCCGCTGAACAAGCTTTCCGACATTCTGCGCCGCCTGGTGGAAGAGGACGTGCCGGTCGGCAATCTGCGCGCCATCCTCGAAGCCCTGGTCGAATGGGGCGGTCGGGAGGCCGATACGCTGTTGTTGACCGAACGCGTGCGCATCGCCCTTGCTCGCCAGATCTGCCATCGTCACGCGCAGCTCAACCGCGTTCTGGCGGCCTATGTGCTGTCGCGCGCGGCCGAAGAGGGCGTACGAAACGCTATCAAGGTCACCGGCGTTGGCAAGATGCTCGCATTGCCGGAAGAGGCCTCGCGGGCAATGCTTTCCCAGCTGCGACAGGAGCTCGATGACAACGACGAGCGGCAGGCGGCAGTCCTTCTCACCTCACTCGATATCCGCAGGGTGATGCGAAACTATCTCCTGCGCAACGACATCGAGATCCCCGTTCTGTCCTATCAGGAGATTGCACCCGAATATTCCGTGCAATCCCTGATGTCTGTCACAATAAATTCACAAACGCGAAATCGCGCAATTAGATCAACAACAACTGACGAAATAACGGGGAAGGACGCGCCCACTCTCGCAGTCACTTCATCTTGATGCACGCGTCCTTTTCGACAAAGCCATGGGATGAAGGACGAATCATTACTGAACTTCATCCGACCGTCGCGGTATGCATGGGGAGAATACTGACAGAATGATGAGATCGACCATCCTGGCGAAAGGGCCGACCCTCTTTCTGCTTCTCCTTGCCTTTAGCCTTCTTGCACCGCTTGCAAGGGCTCAGTCGTTCAGCGTCGATGCGAAATCCGGTCAGGCGATCATGCTTCCGCTGGGACAGGGGCGTATCCTGCGCTTCGACCAGCCGGTGGAATCGGTCTTCATGGCCGATGCAAAGGTTGCCGACGTGCGTGTCGTCTCACCCGGCGTGGTCTATGTTTTCGCGCTCAAGACCGGCCGCACGAACCTCATCGCGCTCAGTCCCGACGAGACGGCGCGCGGCACGATCGATTTCTGGGTCGTGCCGGATTCGCGGCCGGTGAAGGATGCGCAGCGCGCCGTGCAGCCGAACAGCACGATCGACGTCTCGCTGTTCGGCGAACAGCCCTTCGCCCGCGGCCATGCCACTACGATGCAGGAGGCGATGGACACGTCGAGCGCCATCGAGGCCTACGCCCCGGAAAATCAACCCGCCATCAACGACACCACCGTCTCCGGCGCCAATCAGGTCAATATCCGCGTCCGTTTCGCAGAGGTCTCGCGCAATCAGCTTCTGCGCTACGGCGTCACCTGGGATGCCTTCGTCAGCGCGGGCAATTTCTCATTCGGCTTCGTCTCCGGTGGCAATCTGGGGGCGGATGCGGCAAGGGGAGCCTCCAACGCGCTGAGCGCCGGCGCCGCCTGGAACGGCAACCGCGTCGACGCCCTGCTGGAAGCCCTGCAGGCCAACGGCATCCTGACGGTTCTCGCCGAACCGAACATTACCGCGGTCACCGGTGAGACGGCGAGTTTCCTGGCCGGCGGCGAGATTCCCGTGCCCGTGCCGGTGACCAACGAACAGATCGGCATCGAATACAAGCAATACGGCGTCTCTCTGCTCTTCACGCCGGCCCTTCTGCCGAACGGCCGCATCTCCATGCGCGTCCGCCCCGAGGTCAGCAGCCTGTCGGCAAGCGGCATGGTCAATATCGCCAATCTCCAGGTTCCCGGCCTGCAGGTGCGGCGCGCCGATACGACCGTCGAGGTCGGCAGCGGCCAAACCTTCGCCATCGCAGGCCTCTTCCAGCGCAATGCCTCGCAGGATATCGAAAAAGTGCCGATGCTGGGCGACGTGCCGATCCTCGGCGATCTCTTCAAGTCGAAACGTTTCCAGCGCAACGAGACGGAACTGGTGATCCTGATAACGCCCTATCTCGTCGAACCGGTCGAGGAGCGCAATCTCAAGACGCCGCTCGACAGCCCCGCCGGTGCTCTCTCCGGCCCGACCGCGGCCAAGCGCACCAAGACCAACAAAGGGTTCGGCTTCTATGTCGATTAAATCGTCCACGATCATCGCACCGCGCGCCCTTGCAGGCATTGCCATCAGCCTCGCCGCGCTTGCTCTCGCCGGGTGCCAGAACAGCGTTCAACGCGATCCCCTGCCCTATTCGCCGAACTATCACATGACCGCGGCCACCGGTACGGTCAGCAAAGGTTATGAAAAGCAGGCGGGCCGTCTCGTGCCCGACGCCTGCGTCACGCCGGATGTGGCCGAAGACCCGCTCTATCTGCCGCCTGGATGCGCCAACAACATGAACCTTCAGCTGATGGCGGAGCGCCAGAGCGATCTCGTGCGCGGCCGCAGGACCGGCCCCGCCATGGCCGCTCCGGTGGTACGGGCCGCACGCCACAGCATCGACGGCACCGCTCCTGATCGAGCGCCGGCAGAGCAGCAGAACGTCAGCACGACAGGTCTCGTGAATTGAGGTGCGGATGGACTCAGCTGGACGCAAGCAAGCCGATAGCACGGGCCCGGGCGGCAGGCCCCTTGATCCCGCGGACCTTTCTCGCTTCGGCAAGGAAGGCTCGCTTTTCAGCCTCCGGATAATCCGGAACGGCAACGGCGGCCGCGTCCTTGTCATGTTGACCGAGCGTCAGCACCAGCATCAGATTGCGGAAATGCCGGGCTTCGGCGCGTGGCGACTGCGTGACGGCGCGCAGCGGCGCGACGGCCGCTTCGTTGCGGCCCGACACAGCCTGGGCAAGCCCGAGATTGGACTGGGTGTCGAGATTGCCCGGATCGAGATTGCGCGCCTGCGTGAACGCCGTTTCCGCCCCCTGCCCGTCGCCGGTCAGGATAAGCGCGGTACCGAGGCGATTGTAAGCGGTCGAGGTCTTCACCAGCGGCGCGGCAACGGCCAGCGTGCGCGCGGCACTTTCGACCTGACTGGACTGAAGCTGCGCCGTGCCGAGCCCAAGAAGGGCCTGCCCGTCATTGGGCGAGGCATCGAGCGCGGTTCGGAAGGATTGCGCCGCCTGCTCGGGCTCGCCGGCGGCGATCTGCGCGTCTCCCAAGCGGGAATAGCCGCGGACCTTGTCACTGGAGGCCTTCGCCGCTCGCTCGTAGAGCGAGGCAGCCGTGCTGTGATCGCCGCGCTGTTCGATATCCTGCGCCAGCTTGATGAGGCGCGCTTCCTCGTCCTTCGGACCGCTCTCGGTCTTCTCGCTGGTGGTGGTACAGCCAGCCAGGACAAGTCCGAGCAGAACCAGGGCGTTCAAAGAGTGATGCCGCATTTCATCCCGTCAGTTAGGTCCGCCGTGGTTCTAGCCGCTCAAGTCCGGGCTGACAACACGCGACAGGCGTCTTTCCGAAGGATTGGACCGCAAGCCGCCTGCGAGATCTCCTCACGCAGGAGCCTCGGATGAGCGCGACAAGCGAGGAAAAAAGCCTTCCGGCGTCAGACAAGAAGATCCGCGACGCCAGAGAGAGAGGGCAGGTTTCCAAGAGCCAGGATCTGGTCGCCGGCACGGTCATGTTCGCCTCGATCGGCTATCTCGCTTACGCCCTGGTGGGCGTGCAGGCGAAGATCGAGGAACTCGTGGGCCTCGTCGCCCGTCGGGTTCACGTCGATGCCTTCGCCGAACTGTGGCCAACCGTGCTCGCTCTTGCCGGCTCCATCCTGACGAACCTGGCCGTACCCCTGCTGGCGGTCACGATCGCCGCCATCGTTCTCACCAATCTCGTCGTCATGAGAGGGTTCGTCTTCTCGACGGAGCCGATCACGCCGAATTTCGAACATATCAATCCGGTCTCGGGCGCCAAGCGCATCTTCTCCATGCGCAGCGTCGTGGAATTCTTCAAGGCGCTCTTCAAGGTCGCGGTGCTGGCGACCGCCTTCGTCGTCATCTTCCGCATGGGACTGCAGGCGCTCATCCTGTCGCCCACCTGCGGTGCGCCCTGTCTCGCCAAAGTCTTCAAGGCATTGCTCCAGCCCTTGATCATCACCGCGGTCATCGCCTTCTTCGTCGTCGGAGTGATCGACGTGCTCGTACAGGATTGGCTGTTCAAGCGCGATATGAAGATGACAAAGAGCGAGCAGAAGCGGGAACGACGCGACGCCGAAGGCGATCCGGCGATCCTGCAACAGCGTCGCAAACAACGACGCGAAATGCAGGCATATGCCACCAAGACCGGACTGATGAACGCCTCGCTGCTCGTCGGCGCACCGGACGGCTGGACCGTCGGCATCCGTTATGTCCGCGGCGAGACGCCAGTACCGATGATCGCCTGCCGCGCCAGCCCCACCCAGTCGCGCACGATGATAACCGAGGCGCTGCTGACGGATATTCCGGTGATCCGCGATACCGGCCTCGCCGATGCGATCGCCCGTTCGGCGCGCACCGGAGAGCCAGTGCCGGAGAAAATGTTCCAGCGGGTAGCCGACCTGTTGGTCGCGGCCAAGCTGATATGACCGCAAGAATGCTGGACAGGATGAAGACGATGCCCCGACAGTTTGCCCTATGGCTCCTCCCCTTCACAGCGCTCCTCACCTTTGCAAGCGCTCCGGCCCAAGCCCAGTCATCGAGGGCACGTCCTGCCTTTGACGAGGGCTATATCGACTTTCTGTTTTCGCCGACGCACCCCGGCGTCACCCCTTCGGGGCCGGCCAATCGGGCCGCAGGCGCCGATCGCAGCACGCGGCAACGCGTCGCCTATCAGACGAATGAAAGCGCCGGCACGATCCTGGTCGATACCGCCGCGCGCCGTCTCTATCTCATCGAGCCGGGCGGCTTTGCGCAAAGCTACCAAGTCGGCGTCGGCAAGGAGGGCTATGGCTGGTACGGCAGCGAGCGCATCAGCGCCAAACGCCAATGGCCGGACTGGCGCCCTCCCGCCGACATGCTTGCGCGCCGGCCGGACCTGCCCCGCCACATGGCGGGAGGTCCCGACAATCCGCTTGGTGCACGGGCTCTCTATCTCGGCGAAACCCTTTACCGCATCCATGGCTCCAACGAGCCCGAGACGGTTGGCACCGCGGCATCATCGGGCTGCTTTCGCATGACCAATACCGACGTGATCGATCTCTATGATCGCGTCGGCCTCGGCGCCAAGGTCCGCGTATTTTAGGGACAGCATAAAAAATTCATAAAACTGTAACCCGAGCGCCGGCCCGTTTGCCTATAGTTCCCGCCGTCCAAAGCAGTGTCGACGACTTTTCCTTCAAACAGATCGAGAGAGCGCCATGGCCTACAGGATCGACGTGAATGCCCGGTATCGTTTCGATGAAAGCAATGATACCGCAACGCCAATCCCGCCGGCCCAGGGTGAAGCATTCCGGCGAGACATCGATCTGATAACACGGGAACGGGAAGGCGGCGGTCAGAATGGCCGGAACGACCAACCCGAGCTTGGCGACCGCGTCTTTGTCGTCGAAGCAGGCGACACGCTCGAAAACATCGCGCGGGAAAACTTCGTCGATCCGGCCGAAGCGCTTGCGATCAATGCCGACGAAGCCAACCATAACGGCGATCTCCTTCATCCCGGCGATATCATCATCCTGCCGGCGCCTGAGCCGGAAATCGTCGCCGATACGCCGTCCGATCCCACGGGAGAGCCGGCGGGCGAAGATGAGTTCATCGACTCGCTCTTCGATCGCGGCAATCAGATCGAATATAGCGAACCAGCCGATGGGATTGACGCCACAGCGGAAACGGAGGCGATGAAACAGGACGTCGCCGAATATCTGGCCGCCCTGCCTTCCGAAGCCCGACAGGCCGCGGCGTTGCGCCTGTCGCAGGCCGATTGGGTCGATGCGGGCCCGGCCGGCATGGCCGTTGCCCAGGCGGTGGAAGACGCAGGACTGGAGAGCGATCCGGTCGAAGCCTTCGCATCCGAACTCTATGATCGCGGCAATGCTCTGGAATATGCCGACCCCTCCGCCGCCGTCGATCACAGCCGCGAAACCACCGCGCTTGCTGGCGATATCGAAACCTTCCTTCAGACGCTGCCGGAAAACGAACGCGCCGACGCGCTTCAGAACCTCTATGACCGCGACTGGAGGGATGCCGGGCCGGCCGAGCTTGCGATCGAGCAAGCGGCCACGTCCTCGGGCATCGAACTGAAGAAGACCGGGCACAACGGTCCGGCGGTGGAAGCTCAGACCCGTTCGATCGTCGATCATGCCAAGGCGTCGAGCAGCGATGAGCAAGCGCAGTTCCACGCCTTCGCCGAAAGCTACGGGAATGCCAGCCCCGAGGTGCAGCAGGCGCTGCTTGACACAGGCTATGCCAGCGACTTCATCGGTTCGATGGCCGATTATGCGACCGAACCGCTCGGCGATTTCGATCCCGCCCAGGACCTGCAGGCCAAGCCCTATGAAAGCTTCCTGCGTCTTGACGGCATGACCGAGGGGGTAGCGCCCGAGCTGGCTGCGGAATTGGTCTCGGCGGCCATGCCTGAGATTGAGCGCGCCAACACCCTCTATCAGGAGCAAACCGGCTATCCCATGCTCGGTGTCGGCGGCGTGGAAGCCATGCTGAAGATAGCCGACCGGATAGAGGGCACGCCGCTCGGCGACAGCGTCATCGAACGCTGGGCCGAGATCGGCTTTTATGCGCAGAACGAACTGACGCGCTCCATCGGCGCGGGCGGCAGCCTTCAATATCCGCTGGAACTGTCCGAGAGAAACGGGTCGGACACGACCCTTCTGACCCAGGATATCCTCCCCGGCGTCCAGCAGACCCAGTACGGCGCCAACAGCGCGGTGGATGAATATTCCGCCCATATGGAGGAACTGCGCTGGCTGATCGACAACCACGGCGACACGATGACGCCGGAGCAGCTCAACCAGGCCATCGAGGACTACAAGGCCGAGAAGGGCACTGCGTGGGTCGAGACCGAGGAGCGGCTCGAAGCAGAGGTCGCCAAGCACGGAGAAACGCTGCTCGATCAGCTCACCCAGCTCGGAAACTTCCCGGACCAGCCGGCCGAGCAGAAGGCGCTGATCAACGAGCAGGTCGAAAACATCCTCAACGACGATCGCTCCTATCTGGCGATCCAGACGGCGCTGCGCACGAATCCGGAGCTTCTCGATAGCCCGCAGATGCTGAACTTCCTCGGCAGCCAGGGACGCCTCACCGATCGCGGCCGCAAGCTGGCCGAGGAGGTGTTCACCCAATACGTGCAGCGTGACATCCTGCCGAAATTCACCGATTTCAAACCCGGCGATGCCGCAAGCATGCAGGAAGTCCGCGACAGCCTGGCACAGTTCCGCGATAGCAAGTTCGCCAAGCTCCTCGGCGTGACCGAAGGGGACATGAACAAGGCGATCACCGCGATCGAAGCCTCGCTGCCGACCGCAACCGATACGCCGGAGATGATCCAGAGGAAAATGGAGACGCTGAACAGCGATCTCAACGCACTCGATGGCAATAGGCAAAGCGGAATCCGGACATTCTCGACCTCGACGGTTCCCGGCCAGTTGCTGCGGATGATCGGTGCGGCCGGAAGTGCCGCCAGCCTCTACAATTCCGCTCGTATGGCCGGCACGGAGCCCAACGTCGAAAACATCCTGAAGGCGACTTTTGACGCCGCAGGTCTCTGGCAGCGCTCCGTGGAGATCCGCAGCGGCCTCAACATGATCAATCCGGATTCCTTCGCGGTCCGGCATTTCGACGGCAGCCTGCGCGGCGGCACCAAACTCCTTGGAGCGATCGGCGCCGTCTTCGACGGCGTGAACTCAGTCCAGGCTTTCGCGCAAGGCGATCCGCTGATGGGAGGCATCCATGCCGCAACCGCGGCAGGCGGCGTGACCGCCGCCTTCGGGGCCGGAACGATCGCCGGACCGATCGGCCTCGGCGTGGTCATCCTCGGCGTCGGCGCTTCCATGATCGTTTCCGAGGTTCGCGAAAGCAATAAATACGATAACGAAACCTCGGCGCGTTTCCTCGATCATTCCGATCTCGACACCGATGTCGCCAAAGCACTGGTCGACCAGAGCGGCGACGGCCACAGCCCAGTCCCGCTTCTCGTCGAATATGCCAAGGACAAGGGCTTCGATCTCGACAATCCGGCCCACCAGTCAGCGTTCGCCGACTGGCTGAACAACATGTCCCCGGAACAGTTGGCGACGCTGCGCGATAACCTGCATCATACGATCGACGAGTTCGGCGGCGACGCCACCAAGCTGGAAGCGACCGCTGAGGATGACTACGAATACACGAGCGACATGCTCTATAATCAGGAAGTCGTGACGCCGTACAAGACTATTTTCGGCGAACGGTTCTATGTCGAGGACGGCGATGCCTCGCCGAGTTCCGTAACCCAGATCGATATCGCACTCACCACGCTCGGCATTCCGGAACTGGCGCTGCCCACGGCTTGAATGGGTTTGCCGGTGGCAAAATCCCAGTCCCTACGGCGCTCCTCTTTTGTAATCCGGAAGGTTCCGGGCCTTGACGCCGGCCACCACCTCACTCGCGATCTGCTTCAGGTCTTCGCGGGAGGCGCCGTCGCGTGCCTGGACTGAAAGGCCCTGCAGAATGGTGACGAGGTAGCGTGACAGGGATGCGGCGTGATTCCGATCCAGCCAGGGCTCGAGCTTCAGGGCGATGGTGTCACGCATCATACTTCGGCGCTCCGCCAATTCCCGGGCCAGGGCGGCATGGGCCTCGCCGCACTGGATCATGCCACTCGAAATCATGCAGCCACGTTCTTCGTCGGGATCGGTGACGGCATCGATTGCGCGATCGAGGAGGGTTTCGACCGCTTCGTAAAGATTGGCGGTCTCGCCAAGATTGCTCAGCGCCCTCGGCAGGCCGGAATATCGATCGAGCGCCTCGCGGTAGAGGCCTGCCTTACTGCCGAACGCCGCATAGAGACTCGGCGGCGCGATCCCGATCGCAGCCGTCAGATCGTTCAGTGAGACGCCCTCATATCCATGCCGCCAGAACAGGCGCATGGCGATATCGATCGCATGATCCCTGTCAAAGGTGCGCGGCCCGCCTCGACGTTTCTTCACGAGCTTATCCATAGCGGTCACTAAAGACAACTTGACACCATCAGGCAAGCATTTAGTTTGTAGTGATCACTAAATATAAGGATGAAGGACGTGAACAAACTGATCCTGACGGTGCCGCGGAACGAGCAACATACGGGGCCAGACGCCGGCGGTCCGAGGCGAGGCAGATTCGTCTCGATGATGCGCGCGCTATGGCTGGCCGTTCTGATGATGATGGTGGTGTCCTCGGCCGCGATGGCGGCGCAGAAGGACTATACCGTGAAGTCGCCGGATGGTGTCGATATCGCGGTTCAAGAAGGAGGTAATCCTGCCGGACCACCCATCGTCTTCATCCATGGATTGCTCGGGAGCCATCTCAACTGGGAGAGCCAGTTGAACAGCCCCGATCTTTCGCGTTATCGGCTGATCACCTTTGATCTTCGCGGCCATGGACTTTCTGGAAAGCCACAGGATGCCGAGGCCTATGGCGACGGACGCCGCTGGGCTGACGATCTGCGCGCCGTACTTGAGGCGACGAAGGCCAAACATCCGGTTCTTGTCGGCTGGTCACTGGGCGGAGCAGTCATTTCCAACTATATTGCAGCCTATGACGACGATGAGATCGGCGGCGTGATCTATGTGGGCGGCGTCATCGAACTGAAAGCTGAGCTTATAACGCCGCATCCCGAAGTCTATGCGGGCCTTGCTTCGGACGACCTGAAGGTTCACCTCGATGCAATGCGCGACTTTCTGGCACTGTGCTTTGCGACGCAGCCTGATCAGGCGACGTTCGAGCGGCTGTTGTCCAATGCGGCGATGGCATCATGGATCATGACGCGGACGGTGCCTTCCATGACGGTCTTTGCGGCGGAAGGGCTGCCCAAGATCAAGGCTCCCGTGCTTATGGTCTATGGTGAAAAGGATGCGCTGGTCATGGCGCGCCCGAGCCTTGAGCGTGCGAGGGCACTCAACCCGGCAGTCCGCTCGCGAATCTATACCGATTCCGGACACGCACCATTCCTAGAGGAAACGCAGCGGTTCAACCGCGATCTGGCCGATTTTCGGGAATCGGTTCCGACGCGCTGAAGATGAGGGTGGGAGCGGGCTGGCGGATCGGCAACTCGCCGCCTGCTTCTGTCCTTTGTCCGTGCACCTGAGCCTCAAAGGCGCTGGCTCGTCCTGCAGACCGGATTTCCGGCCGGACTTGAATCAAGCCCGGCCGGAAGGGACACATTACGACAAGCCGTCGCTCGTCTCGGGCCAGGCGTCGTCTGGCACATCCCAAAGGTCGCCGTGCGGCACGCCGTCGATCTCGTATTTCGTCAGATAGTCGCCGAGGAGACTGCCGAAATTGTCCGCCCTGGTCTGTTGCTTGCCTTCCGCGATCAGCCCCGGAAGGAACATGGCAATCGCGCCGACACCTGCGGCCAGCATTCCAAGCCCCCCGGCCAACGGAGCCATGATCGCTCTGAGAGCATTCGAACCAAGAAGGCCTGCACCGCCTTCGACGGCTGAAGCCAAACCGGCCAGCGCCCCGAGAGACCCTGCGGTAATATTGATGCCGCCGGTCACGTCATCGCCCTTGCGGATGGCCTGAACGCCGTCGAAGATGCTGTAGGCTCCCGCCACGACGCCGGCCAAACCGCCGACACCCTTGGCGATATTTTCGACCTTGGCCCAGTTTTTCATCTTGTCATCGATAAAGGCGGACTTTTGCTCATCGGTCATCTTGCCGATCTTCTTGCCCAGATCGCTGCTGGGATGCTTCTCCGCCACGTTATTCAGATAGTCTTTGTAGGCTTTGACGCCGCCTTCGGTGAGCAGCGTTACCGTCATGACCGAACCCGTGGCGATATCGACCTTATTCTTCTCGGTCAGGTTTCCGCCGCTCTGCGCACCCTTGGCGATGGTGACGCCGGCCATGAAGATACCGCTGATGCCATGCAGAACGCCCTTGTCGGCCAGATGTTTGACGTCAGGGTTCAGCCATTCCGACTTGAGTTCGGCCAGCGACTTGGTGCCCTGCCGCAGAACGTCCCAGCTGCCCCTGATGCCGGCCATGATCTGGTCGGCTGTGGCGGTGCTGCCGTTCGGATTGGTCACGAGCTCCGGATTGGACTTGATGATCTCATCGACCATCGACCGGACCTTTTCCTCGTCCAGCTCATCGCCGCCATTGATGCCGAAGGCCGACTTCAGATCGTCGAAGGATCCGTCCTTCATGAGGTTGTCTTGGGCGATCCTGTTGAAGTTGTTGTTCAGTTCCTTGTCGAACTTGCCGGTAAAATCCGGATCCAAAGCCGCGTTGTAGAGGGCGACCTCGGCGCTGTAGGCGCTCACCGCCTCCTCGAAGGTGTTGTCCTTCATAAGTTCCTCGAGCCGTGTTCCGGAAACGAGAGACTTTTCGTAGAAATCCTTGAATTCCTGAGCGTGCTCGGAAGACCCGATCACGTCCCGAATTGCCGCGGGATCCTTGATGCCGAGCACCTCCTGGTAGAGGCTCGCGGACGTGAAGAATTCGGCGAGAGCGGCCTGCTGGTCCGTCTTGCCGTCCTTCGTATTCGTTTCCCAGAGCTTGTTGAGCGACTCACCAGACTTGATCTCGTCATCATAGGTCTTCTGCAGAGCGTCCTTCAGGCCCGGATTGTCTTCGAGCAGTTCGGACATCTGCTTGGCGCTATTCTCGTTGAGATATTTGACCACCTCCGGATCGCTCTCGAGAATGCTGATATGATTGTTGAGATCATTGAGGATTTCGTTCGGATCGGGATGCGTGCGTGCACGGTTGGAAATGGCGACCTTGCCGTAATCATCGCCCCACATGCCCGCCTCGGCGCCCTTGATGACCAATTGCTGGGCCGCCAGCAGTTCCTGTAGCGCGCCCGCCTTCTCTTCAGCGGAATACTTGTCCGGGTTTTCGAAGATATCCTTGTTCAGCTTACTGAGGTCAACATCGCCAACCGCATTCCCATTGGTCACCCCTGACAGGAACGTGATGGCGGACCCGGCATCCTTGGGCGCCTGCGACTTGATCCAGTTCGAGATGTCGTCCTTGCTGACATTGCCGTCCGGCTTGAATTTCAGCGGATCGGCGGCCGTCTCGAGCTTGTCGAACGCGCCTGGTTTCGACCAGAAATTCAGCGCCTCCTTGAAGTCGTCGCTGATCTGCGGGTTCTCATCCATGTATTTCTTCAGGTCGTCAGCCGTCAGCTTGCCGTCGGCACCGACCTTGCCTTTGATCGCGTCGTAGTTCTCACCGATGATGGCGGCGTATTTGGCCAAGGTCTTCGAGGTTTCGTCGGCATCCTTGTTGGTGCTGAGGAAGTCCTTGTAGCTGCCGATGTCTTCCGTCTTCTGCACATCGGGGAGCGATTCGAAGCCGTACTTGCCGAAGTCCTGCAGGCGACCCGCCTCGGTGCCGTGCCGTGCCTCGGCGCTGCTGGTGAAACCGTCGATGCTGGTATTGGAGACATTGTCTCCGGACTGCACCTTGCCCTCCGAGTCGTACATGGTAATGCGATCGAGAACCTGGATGGCGCGATAGGCGGCATCGGCGTCCTTCTCGAAATCGCCGACGCGCTCCTTGAGCATATCCTTGACGCCGCTCTGGTTGCCGAGGTTCTTCAGCAACGGATTGTCGTCTATGATGTCCTGCGCCGAGCGCTTGTCGTCCTCCGGCAGTTCCCACTTGATGCCGGCCTTTTCCGCGGCCTCGCGAGCCTCCTTGTCGTTGCCGACCGTGTCCGGGTTCTCCATCTTGCCCTTGAGATGCGAAAAGCCGTACTTGCCGAAGTCCTGCAGGCGGCCGGCTTCGGTGTTGGGCTTCGCCTCGCCGCTATTGGTGAACCCGTCGACGCTGCCATTGCCGACATCGCCGCCGACGATCTCCTTGCCGTCACCGTCAAACCTCTCGATGTGCTCCAGAACCTGTACCGCCCGGTAGGCGGCATCGGCATCGTTCTCGAAATCGCCGACCCGCTCCCTCAGCATGTCCTTGACATCGCTCTGGTTGCCGAGATTCTTGAGCAGATTGCTGCCGTTGATGATGTCCTCAGCGGAGCGGTCGTCACCCTCCGGACGCTCCCACTGAATGCCGAGTTCCTCGGCCTGCTTGCGCGCCTCCGGGTCCTCGACCGCGGAGGTGATGTCGTTGAGCTCGCCCTTGAGATTGGAAAAGCCGTATTTGCCGAAATCCTGCAGGCGGCCGGCCTCGGTATCATGCCGGGCTTCGTCGCTGCTGGTGAAACCGTCGATGCGGTCATTGCCGATGTCGTTGCTTGCAAGGCGCTCGCCGTCACCGTCGAATGTCTCGATGTGCTCGAGAACCTGCGCGGCGCGATAGGCGGCATCGGCGTCGGTTTCGATATCGCCCCCGACCCTGAGCTCCAGCGATTCCTTCACCCCCGCCTGATTGCCGAGGTTCTTCAGCAGGGGATTGTCGTTGATGATCTCCTCGGCCGATCGATTGTCGCCTGCCGGCCGCTCCCAGCGTATGCCCGCGTCCTGTGCCTGCTTTTTGGCATCCTCCCATGCGCCCACATTATTCGGATCGACGGAATCCGGATCGACTGGGCTCGAAGGCTTGCTCATGACTTTGGACATAGGGGCACCTCTCCTGTCGTGTGACATTCGGTCAGTTTCGATTAAGGATTGCGCTCAGGTTAAACGCCCGTGTGTGTAGTGCATGTGACACGGCGTCATCTTATTGGAAGCGAAGACAGTGAAACGCCGTCCCCATGCTCGGAGCACGAATCCTGCGAGACTAGACAGGCTGACCGCTGGCGGCTAACAGGGATGCTCGGGATCGAGACCCCGGTCCGACCCGCAGACCTGTGCCGAGCTTGCCATCGCCCGCAGATATGGTGGGTGAAGCGCTCAGGGCGCGGAGCGGGTGGACAAAGGCCCACAGCAAACGGATCGTCCATGGCGAAACCCCAGCCTCGCGCAGCTCAAAAGGCAGGCGAAAATGCCCGCGACATAATCTTGGCCGCAGCGCGCGCCGAATTTGCCGAACAGGGCTTCAATGGAGCCCGCGTCGACCGCATCGCGGCACGCTCGGGGCTGAACAAGCAGCTCGTCTATTACTATTTCGGCAGCAAGGACGACCTGTATCGTATCGCACTCGAGGCCGCCTACTCCGAGATCCGCCGGCGTGAGCATGATCTCGATCTGCGATCCCTACCCCCGCAGGATGCCGTTGTCCGCCTGATCGACTTTTCCCTCAACTATCTGGCACAGCACCGCGAGTTCATTCGCATGCTGGCTGACGAGAACGCACTCGGCGGACGCCATGTCAGGGATTCCGAGGCTTTCCGCCGCACCAACTCGCCCTTGATCGAAATGATCGGCGCGACACTGCGTGAGGGTGAGGCGCAGGGCGTCTTCCGCAAGGGCGTCGATCCGCTGGATCTCTATGTCTCGATTGCCGGCATGACCTTTTTCTATTTCGCCAATGGATTGACCATGTCGGCGATCTTCGGACGCGACCTCTCAACCCCCGAGGCGCTTGCCGCCTATCGCAATCATATCGTCACGCTCACCCTCGCAGGGCTGCGCCCCTGAGAAATTCAACCAAATAGTTGAATACCTTCCTGCCTCGGCCTAACCTTGCGCGCAAACTGCCGAAGCGAGGTTGTCATGATCCCTGCCATCGTCACCGACGAATTGTCGGATTCGCCTGAAACAGCTTTCGAGCTGGGTCTCGAATGGGGGGTACGGCATTTCGAGCTGCGCGGCATGCATGACGCTCGCGTGCCGCGACTAATGCCAACGCAGCGCCGGCGCCTCTTACGAGCGATCGATGCCTTCAACGTGCATATCAGCGCCATTTCCCCCGGCCTCTTCAAGATCCCCTTTCCCCTTGAAGGGCCCAAGACCTCGAACCTTGCCTGGATGGACCAGGAATTCCACGACGCTTGGTCAAACGCCGAAGCACTCTTGAACGAACATGTCGAAAGGCTCCTGCCTGAATCGCTGGACTTTGCCGTGGCAGTCGGCGCACAGCATCTGATCGCCTTCAGCTTTCATCGTGGCGGCCAGCCCTCGGGACCGGCCCCTGCACAGGTGGTCGAGGTCCTCGCGCGCGCCGCTGAAATGGCGCGTTCGGCCGGCATGTCGCTCATCATCGAAAACGAGGAAGGCCACTGGGCCAATACCGGCGCGCACTCGGCCGCGCTTATCGCCGCCACGGGCGCTCCCCTGGGGCTCAACTGGGACCCGGCCAATGCCCTGATCGACGGCGACCTACCCTGGCCCGAAGGCTATGGCGCCTGCCGCCATCTGGTGCGCAACGTCCATTTCAAGGATGCTCGCGTCCATCGCGATGGCACATGGGAGTTGCTGGCCCGAGGAGATGTTGACTGGGCGGGGCAGATCCGCGCGCTAAAGGTCGATGACTATCGCGGCTGCGTGGCAATGGAACCGCATCTCTGGCCCTCAGTTACTTCGGTGAGATCCTCTTTGGCGCGCTTCAACGCATTGAAAAAAATGTAATTTTTCGCAAAAATCAAAACGCGCGCCCCGAATTCAACCAAATAGTTGAATTTTGATTGCAGTACGGCTACTGTCATCGCAAGGGAAAAGGAGGGGTCGATCTTGCGCCACACAGTTGCAAACGATGCAGGCTTTGCGGAAGCCAGTCTGCCGGTCCGCTTCGGCACGGTGGCCGATCTCGAAGAGTTCATGACCCGTCCGACGCCGGCGCTCGTGCGGGATTTGGCTTCGATCGACGGCGACATCATCATCCTTGGCGTGGCGGGCAAAATGGGTCCGACGCTGGCGCGCATGGCCAAGCGCGCCGCGCCGGAAAAGAGGGTGATCGGCGTGGCGCGCTTCAGCGAGGCCGGGCTGCAGGAACAGCTCGAATCCTGGGGGATCGAGACCGTCAAGGCCGATCTTTTGAACGAGGCCGAAGTGAACGCGCTGCCCCAGGCGCGCAACGTGATCTTCATGGCCGGGATGAAATTCGGAGCGTCCGGCAATCAGGCGCTGACCTGGGCAATGAACACCCATTGTCCGGCCCTGGTGGCAAATGCCTATCGCAATTCGCGCATCGTCGCCTTCTCCACCGGCAACGTCTATCCGCTGGTGGATGTGCTGCAGCAGGGCGCGCTGGAGACCACACCGGCAGAGCCACGTGGCGAATATGCCATGTCCTGCCTTGGTCGCGAGCGGATATTCGAACATTTCTCCCGCGTTCATGGCACGCCGGGGCGGCTTTTTAGGCTGAACTACGCGATCGATCTGCGCTACGGCGTGCTCTACGATCTCGCCAGCAGGATCAAGGCGGGAACGCAGATCGATCTGTCGCTCATGGGCCATGTCAATGTGATCTGGCAAGGCGACGCCAACGCGCAGGCCCTGCGCTGCCTTGCCCACTGCACCGATGTGACCACCCCCATCAATATCTCCGGGCCCGAGACGCTTTCGGTGCGTTGGCTGGCGCAGGAATTGGCCGCACGCCTTGAGGTCGAGCCGCGACTTGTCGGATCCGAGGCTACCACCGCCTGGCTCACCAATACCGCGCAGGCGAATGCATTGTTCGGCTATCCGATCGTACCCCTCGGTGCGATGCTCGACTGGACGGCCGACTGGGTGGCCCGCGGCGAAATCGCCTATAACAAGCCCACGAAATTCGAGGCCCGCAGCGGCGCGTTCTGAGCCGGCTGTCGTCATGAATGCGCCCACGTTCCTTCTGCCCCGACCGGAGTTCGGATCATGATCGGAAAAGCCCCTCCCGCCATTCAGCAAGCCGCAATCGATCTTCTGAGCGCAGGCACGGTAATTCCAGCACATCCGCTGGCGCTGACCGCAGAGCGGCAGCTTGACGAGCGCCGCCAGCGTGCACTGACGCGCTATTATATCGATGCAGGCGCCGGCGGTCTGGCGGTTGGCGTGCACACAACCCAATTCGCAATCCGCGAGGTCGGGCTCTACGACCGGGTGCTGTCGCTCGCGGCCGAAACTGCCGCTCAATGGACCGACCGCCAGCTTGCCATGGTCGCGGGCCTTGCCGGACCTACGGCACAGGCGGTGAATGAAGCAAAGTCCGCGGTTTCCATGGGCTATAATGCGGGGCTTCTCAGCCTTGCCGCACTCAAGGGCCAATCCGAGGACGCGCTCATCGCGCATTGCGAGGCGGTCGCCGAGCAAATCCCGCTGGTGGGCTTCTACCTGCAGCCAGCCGTGGGCGGCCTGCATCTGGATGCGGGTTTCTGGGCACGTTTCGCCGCCATCCCGAGTGTCGTCGCGATCAAAGTCGCACCGTTCAACCGCTACCGCACCATAGACGTGGTGCGCGGCATCGTGGCAGCCGGAGCGGAGGATCGCATCACTCTTTATACCGGTAACGACGACCATATCGTGCTCGATCTGGTCACCCCCTTCACCGTTATGCGCGACGGACGGCCGGTGACGCTGCGCTTCAGGGGCGGCCTTCTTGGCCACTGGTCGGTCTGGACGAGGAACGCGGTGAAGATTTTCGAGCGCTGCCGGTCCGAGGCTGCGAACGGCGCCGTTTCCGCCGAGCTTCTGGGCCTGGATGCCCGGGTGACGGATTGCAACAGCGCCTTCTTTGACGTGGCGAACGACTTCCACGGCTGCATCGCCGGCTGTCACGAGATCCTGCGCCGCCAAGGCCTGCTCGAAGGCATCTGGTGTCTCGACCCCGCGGAAGGCCTCTCGCCCGGTCAGGCCGAAGAACTCACCCGCGTGAGCCGCCTGCACGCCGATCTGGCCGACGACGATTTCGTGCGTGCAAATCTCTCCCGCTGGCTGGACTGATCCGATGGCGAACCTGCGCGACAAGCTCCTTAACCTGATGCCCGCCATCTTCCTTTTCGTGGCGATCCTCGCGCTGTGGCAGGCGGCCGTCAGTTGGGGTGGGCTCAAGCCCTATCTGCTTCCTAGCCCTAAATCGGTCACGCAGGCCATGTTCGATCCTTCGATCAATTGGTGGGTACATATCTGGGCGACCGGTCTTGCCATCCTGGGCGCGTTCGTGCTGGCGGCCGGAAGCGGCATTGTGCTGGGCACGATGATCGCCTGGTCGCCGGTGATCTCTCGCGCACTGATGCCGTTTCTCGTCTTCCTCAACACGTTGCCCAAGGTCGCCATCGCGCCGCTGTTCCTGATCTGGGTCGGCTACGGCATCTTTCCCAACATCCTAATGGGAGCGCTGATCGGCTTCTTCCCGGTCGTCATCAACACCGCGGTCGGCCTTTCCCAAATCGATCACGACATGGTGGATCTGGGCCGCGTTTTCAGTGCACCGAAGTGGAAGGTCTTCGCCAAGATCCGTATTCCGAATGCCTACCCCTATATCCTCTCGGCGCTCAAGGTCACCGCGACCTCGGCTGTCGTCGGCGCCATCGTGGGCGAGTTCGTGGCCTCTCAGACTGGCCTCGGCTACGTCATCGTCACCAGCCAGAGCAGCATGAACACCGCGTTGGCCTTTGCCTCACTCATCTACATCTCCATCATCGGCCTTCTGCTGTTTGCAGCGGTTGGCCTGATGTCGCGCTACCTCGCGCCCTGGGCGGAGGGAACCGAAGCCTGATCACGTCACCATCCAATAACAGTCAACTGGGAGACACAAGGGATGAAGACAGCATTGATGACTACGGCAGCCATGGTTGCGGCGCTTGCGGCAGCCCCGGCATCCGCGAACGAGAAATTCACCTTCGCGCTGAACTGGTTCCCCGTTGGCGACCACGCCGCCTATTGGGTCGCCAAGGAAAAGGGCTATTTCGCCGAAAAGGGCCTCGACGTCGTTCTCGAAAACTCCAAGGGTTCGGGCGACTCGATCGCCAAGGTCGACACCGGTCGGGCAGATGCCGGGTTGGCCGACGCGGCGGTCGTCATCGGTTCACGGGCGCGGGGCACGACGGTCAAGGTCGTGGGGATTATCTTCGACCGCACGCCGATGAACTTCTTCTCCAAGACGTCGGCGCCGATAACCGAGCCTTCGCAGCTTTCCGGCAAGACCGTCGGCGCCCCTCCCGGCGACAGCCAGCGCTTGATGTGGCCGGCGTTCGCCCGCGCCAACAAGCTCGATCCGAATATCATTACTTGGGTCAATATCGAGCCCTCGGCCAAATACGCCGCTCTCGCCGAAGGCCGCGCCGATGCCGTTTCGGACTACACCACCGGCCGGCCGCTCGCGGAAAAGGCCGTGGGCAAAGGCAATGCCGTTTCGCTGAACTGGGCTGATTACGGCTTTCAGCTTTACGCCATGTCGATCATGACCAGCGAAGCCACCATCAAAGAACGGCCGGAGGTCCTGCGCAATTTTCTCGCGGCCGCCTACAAGGGCTGGCAGGATGCAATGAAGGATCCCGACGGGGCGATGGAGATCTACAAGAAGGCCGTCCCCGAAATCGATGTCGCCGCCCTGCGCGAGAACATGGGCCTCGGGTTCGAGCTGATGAGAACGCAGACCTTCAAGGATCACGGCATCGGCGCCATCGACAAGGGCAAGATGTGCGCATCGGTCGATCTGGTGAACACCTATATGGAGCTTCCGACCAAGGTGGAATGCGCTGACGTCTACGACGCCACCTTCCTGAGCAAGATCGAGCTTCCGCTCGACGTGAAATGATCCTCTGACGACAGGCGGAACGCGTGGAAAACCTTTCCATCCATCTCGATCGGGTCTCGATGATCTATGGCACCGCCTCGGGTCCGGTCGAGGCGCTGCGCGACATCAATCTTTCGGTCCGGCAGGGAGAGTTCATCTCCCTCGTCGGGCCGTCGGGCTGCGGAAAATCCACCCTTCTGCGGGTTGTGGCGGGCTTGCGTGAACGCAGCGGAGGTACCGTCACCGTCGATGGGCAAAGGGTGATCCGCCCCATCTCCAATGTAGGGATGGTGTTTCAGGCGGCGGTTCTGTTGAAATGGCGCACGATCCTCGACAATGTGTTGCTTCCGGCGGAACTTGCCGGTCTCAACCCCCGCAAATACCGTGATCGTGCGATGGATCTTCTCGAGCTCACCGGTCTTAAGGATTTCGCGAACAAGCTCCCACGCGAGCTTTCAGGCGGCATGCAGCAGCGTGCGGCGATCTGCCGGGGCCTGCTGCTCGATCCCGAGCTTCTCCTGATGGACGAACCTTTCGGCGCGCTCGATGCGATGACCCGTGACGAGATGAACCTCGAGCTCCTGCGGATCTGGGGAGAATCCTCCGACACCCGCAAGACCGTCCTTTTCGTGACCCACTCGATCCCAGAAGCCGTGTTCCTTTCCGACCGCGTGGTGATCATGTCACCGCGTCCGGGGCGCATCGACACGATCCTTGATATCGATCTGCCACGCCCCCGTACGGTCGAAAGCCGCGCCACAACCGCATTCGGGACACTGTCGCTGAACATTTATGACATTCTAACCGGTCGCCAGGGTAGCGATACGAGGTTCGTGCCCGCATGACAGCGCCGCGGCTGAAGGTCGTCGACGTTGCCTGTTTCGAGCGTCCCTACCGGCTGCGGATTCCCTTTCGCTTCGGCGTCAAGACCACGACAAGCGGTCGTCAGGCCATTGTACGGATCCGCATCCGGCTGGATGACGGGCGCGAGGCGACCGGCTGGTCGGCCGAGGCTTTGAGCGCCAAGTGGTTCGACAAGAACCTTGCGCTTACCGACGATCAGAACCACCATCAGCTGCGCCGCTCCCTCGAGCTTGCGATAGAGGCCTATCGCGCATCAGGCCGGCAGACGGCATATGGACTGTTCGAAGAAAATTATGGGCCGCTGACCGCCGCCTGCGCGGAGCAAGCGCTCAATCCGCTGATCGCGAGCTTCGGCATGGCGATGATCGACTGCGCCGTACTCGACGCCCTGTGCCGAGCCGAGGCGGTCGGTTTCTGTCGCGCGATGTCGGCCAATCTTGCCGGCCTGCGGTCAGGCCCCCTGGTGCCCGAACTTTCCGGGTTCGACCTCGATGCTTTTCTCGCCTCGCTGCGGCCTGCCTCGACCATCGCGATCCGCCACACGGTGGGCCTTGTCGACCCGCTGATTGCGGCCGATCAGGACAGCCGTGTGAACGACGGCCTGCCCGAAACGCTCTCGGAGGTCATCGCCACCTATGGCTGCCGTTATTACAAGATCAAGATTGGCGGCGATCCGGAAGCTGATCTCGACCGCCTGTGCCGGATCGCAGCACTTCTGGATGCGAGCGACAGCGACTATCGCGTCACCCTCGATGGCAACGAGCAATTCGCCGACGGTGACGGTATCGCAGCCTTTTTGACCCGTCTCCGTGCGAACCCCATTCTCAGCCGCTTTGCCCAGACAATCCTGTGCCTTGAGCAGCCGATTCGCCGTGACCGCGCCCTGGAGGAGCCGGTTAGCAACCTTGCTGCCCACGTGCCGGTCATCATCGACGAATCCGACGGTGCACTCGACGCTTTCCCGCGCGCCCGGTCGCTCGGCTACACAGGCGTTTCATCGAAGGTCTGCAAGGGTCTTTACAAATCCATCCTGAACGCGGCGCGTGTTGAGGTGTGGAACAGCCAGGAGCTTCGACGCTATTTTCTTTCGGCCGAAGACCTGACCTGCGAGCCAGGCATTGCCCTGCAGCAGGACCTCACCCTGGTCAGCTGGCTGGGGCTTTCGCATGTCGAGAAAAACGCGCATCACTTCATCGACGGGTTCGGCGACCGTCCAAAGACCGAGACCGAGGCGTTCCTTGCCGCCCATCCCGACCTCTACTACCGGCAGGATGGACGCGTGCGCCTGCGTCTGACCCGGGGCGAAGTCCATATCGGCTCGCTTTCCGCTCCGGGCTTTGGAACAGCGCTGTCTCCCGATGTGACGGCACTCGAACCCATGCCCCGCGCCATCTGGCGTGAACCTTCGTCGCCACTACGTCGGCGAAAGCAGCGGTAGGACAATGGCAAACGCGATGACAACGCCGGCCATGATGAAGTCCGGTATGGTGCGATAATCCCCGTGAGCTGCGGCCGAGTCGATGGAGACACCCTGTCCTGCCGGACCTTCTTATTCTTCCTGGCCCATCTTCAACAAGGCCCACCCTTTGCGCGGCTCCCAGCGCCAATTGCCTTCGGCGAACTCAGTCAATGGAAGGAGGAACTGAGCAAGGTCAGCGATAACCACGGCCAATTCGAGAGGAGCGGCCGCCATACGTTCGCGACCGAGAAACGCCCGCCACTGCCGATCCCAAACTTCGGCATAGGCTTTGCTGAGACCTGTTGGCCTCTCTTTCGGAAGATTCGTCCGTCGCCTCGTGAAAGTCTGCTGCACCGCATCTGTGAGCGCCGACCGCTCAAGCTCGAAAGTTTCCGCGATCAGCCAGAGATCGTAGAAATCCTTCAAGCGACTATTCGCCATGCCGAGCGTCACCATAGCTTCGAATTTCTCCGCAACCACGGTCGCAACCGGATAAGCCCGCAGGTGCGGCGCAGGCGCGTCGAGTAACGATGGGTATTCTATGTCGACTGACCCAGGCGTGGTCGCATCACCGAAGCCTATGTCCACCTGAATGGGAATGCGGGCCCCTGCAATGGTGGCAGTCGTGCGCACGCGGACACCGCCATATTCGATTTCCTCGCGGATCGGCGCGGCTTCGAGGGCGTCCACGTCGAAAACGACGCCGTCATCGGCGACCGGCTGCGTGCAAATGGCATGGAAAGCCTCGGCGATGGCCTTTGGGTTGTTCTCGCCATAGCCCAGCAGATCGAGGTCCCGCGTCGGCCGAAACGGGTCGGCGACCCAACTGACGCACCTACGACCTTCGATATGGCCAACAAATACGGAAAAGTCTCCCCGAAAATTCGCTCAGCTTCCTTGCTTCTCCGGCCCTATGAAAAATTGCTAAAGCTAAATGGAAATCACCGTGATCGACGCTTTCGACGCCAAGCAGGACGATGCTCTTGGACACAGCGCGTTCGCCGAAAATGCAGACATTCTAAAGGCGCTGGGTAACACCTTCCTGGCCAAACCCGAACCCGGTCGTGGAGGATTGCTATCGGTCGGCGTCTTGAACAATCTCGCCGTTGCGAAGGTCGAGCAATGATAAAAAGCGAGCGCAGTGGAAGGATAGGCTGTTGTCCAAAAAAGCAGTCAGAAAAAAATCGGTGGTCGTCGATCGGAGAGATTAGCGCCTATGTCCAGTCGCATCGGCGTTCTATCGAGTGGGATCGCTGCCGGAACTGGGGCATATCTCGCTTTAGCTGGTCGATCTCGTAGCCGTGTGCTCGGGCTTCCTCGACAAGGGATCCAGGGTGGGCTGCTCGGCAATCAACAGGACTTGGATGGTGATCGATCTGTGATCGTACTAATAGTTTTTTCAAGAACCCGTGAGATATTTTGAGAATAGGGCAATGCCGCGCAGATATCCTGGAATGTCGATGAAGGCGTGCTTTGATACTGCTGGAGAGAGAAACCGGAAGAGCGATGATCAAAAAAGAGCATCCCACGCTTTTACTCAAAACGGATACGCGCGCGATCTCTCTAAAGAAAGCTCTTGAATTCTGGGAAGAATCAGCTGGTTCACTCTACGATTTCAACATTTTCCAGGCAAATGAATTTCACACCACACATTGTACATTTCGCTTCGGAGAAGTGTTGCTCACACACTGTGTCAGCGTGGCCCAAAAACTTAGTCGTTCCAACTATCGCATTGGCGCGGACGGTTACGATCACTTCGAAATACAGTTTTTTATCGATGGTCATTGGAGACGCCATGACGGCCGAGAAGAAGCTTACGCCGGCCCGGGAGACATGATCGTTCATGACGCGGCACAGGCCCATGCGGGATCAGCCAGCGATTTCTGCAATCTTACTCTCTTCGTCCCCCGCCCGCTCCTCGCGCGATTGTTGATCAACCCCGATGAGCACAATATGCGGGTCCTCCCGGCTCACGAGCCGATGGTGAGCTTGCTCCGCAACCACGTCGAGGGCCTTTTCCGGATACTGCCGCAATTGGACGAGAAACAGGCCGCGACGCTGGTAGCGCCAACGCTCGAACTTGTCGCCGCCACACTCAATGGTGTCCCGAGAGAAGATTCGATGCAAGGGATAGCCGGGGCGCAACTTGCAAGTATCCGCCGTTATATCGATGCTCATGCACTGGAACCGGATTTGTCTCCCTTTCGAATTGCAGCAGCCTTCACAATGTCATTGCGCAAGCTCGGCTATCTCTTTTCGAACGATGGCGGAGTTGCTTCCTATATCCAGGGGCGGCGCTTAGATATGGCGCGCCGGGCACTTCGCGATCCCGCACAAGCCCACAAATCCATTGGAGAAATCGGTCTCGAGCACGGTTTTACCTATCCTCACAATTTTACGCGCGCATTTCAGCGCCTTTACGGCATCACACCGCGCGAGACGCGGGCCGTAGCGCAAAGACATCGGATAGTCGGGACGAGCGAATCGCAAAACTGGTTCGACCGAGCTTCCCAATGGGGTCGTTGATGGCTGCTATCTGCGCTCGCAAGCCTCAACCTGAGTTTGCGTAGCTGGATTATTCTGAACGGTTCAATTTGCGCGCTGGGATAGATTTATCCGGTCGCTCTTATTCACACTTACCATCAGCTCCGAAGTGTTGATTGTCTGGGCGCATTGGCGCGCGCTGGAGGCTTTCACGCGCGCCATCACCACAGGACGTCTCTGCTCGGGACGTTAGATCGCTCGATGGCTGCCTGCGAGGCTGGCGGGTCATCAATTCAACGGCAACTTTCGCACGGAATCGGAGCCGACCACATGAGAACATGCCTTCTATCTGCACTTGTTTTGCTCACCGCATCTACGGCGATTGCGGCCGATCTCACTCCCGAAAATCCAGCACCGTCCGGTTCTGTCGATGCACCGACCTTTATGTGGTCGGGAGCATATCTCGGTATTCAGGGCGGCGGCGGTTGGGCAAATGGCGAATTCTCCGGTTTCGGCATCGCCGGATCCGAGGACGCCAATGGTGGGCTCTTTGGTGGTTTCGCCGGCTACAACTACCAATTCGACAACAGACTCGTCGTCGGCATTGAAGGCGATCTCGAATACAACTGGAATGAACAGCAAATCTTTGGCGCAGATTTTGGCACCGATTGGGCAGGCTCGGTACGCGGACGCGTTGGCTATGCGTTCGATCGCGCGCTCATCTACGCCACAGCCGGTTGGGCAGCGACGCGTGGTTATGTCGACGTGCCGGGATTGGGCAAAGAGGAAGCAACATTCAACGGCTACACGGTCGGCGCCGGTCTGGATTACGCCTTCAACAGCAACATATTCGGCCGCGTCGAATACAGGTACAGCGACTACGGGGATAAGGATCTTCAGGGCATCAACGTCGATGTTGACCAGCAGGCCGTCAAAATTGGTCTGGGCGTAAAGTTCTAGTGGCCACTGACGGAGAGAACGAAGTCAACCGAGGTGGAAAATCGCTCCCTCGGTGGCTTCCTCGTACCGTCAGGCTTTCCCGACTGAGATTTGTGTTCGTATGATCCCGACTGAGACCATTTTCTTTAGAAATTTGCGCCTCCATGCAACGCATAGGGATTCGTCACCGACGTGGAAGAACCTGAGACGCGGCTGGTCAGCATTTCTGCTGGTGGCGCTCGTGTTATTGTGCGGTTCGCCGGCGCAAGCTGCCCCTCCTGCTATCACGCAGCATCCCCAGGACCTGACGGTGGCAGCCGGGCAATTCGTCACGTTTTCCGTCACGACCAGTGCCAGCGATGCGACTTATGAATGGCAGGTCAGCACGAACGGCTTTGATTTCTCGACAATTTCGGGCGCCACCGAGAGTACATACACTTTTAAACCAGTTCGCGTGAGCGAATCCGGCACGCGATATCGCGCTGTGGTCAGCAAGGACGGTGAGAGCGTCTACTCAAGTCCGGCAACGTTGACCGTCACCAAGGCGGCTTCGACCGTCCTGGTGGACGAACTGCCGCAAGGCAGAGTCTACGGCCAGACGGTTGAAATCAAGGCGATCGTCATAGGAACGAGCGCGAAGCCGAATGGTGAAATTACCTTCATGGATGGAAACACAAGGATTGGCGACCCAGTCTCATTCGACACTACCAATGGGGCCAGCCTCACGATAACAACCAATGAGCTTGGCGCTGGCCAGCATATCATCACGGCTGTTTATTCAGGCGACGAAAGCCATGAACCTGGCGTCAGCAGTGGCGTCGTCATAGATATAGCCAAGGCGGATCAAAGCATCTATTTCGACACAATTCCGCCGAGCCAGGCAGGTGTCGGTCAGACCTATGCAGTGACCGCTCGCGCCCTGCGCGTAAGCCAGAGCGTGGTTGTCGAGGTCAAGACGGAAAGCGGTGACATATGCACTGTTTCCGACGGTGTCGTGACTTTTCTGAATGCTGGCAATTGCGTGCTGAGCGCCCAGAGTATAGGCGACGCCAACTTCAACGACTCGCAAAAGGCCACACAGACGATCCCGGTGATTGCGGCACCCGCCCGGGACCACACGGTTACCTGGTCATCCAACGGCCCGGGCCGGGTTACCAACGTGACCCTCAGTGACGATCCCCAGACGACGATCAGCAGCCCTGCGGAAGTTTCCGAAGAACGCATTATAGCGTTCTCCACAGTCTCACCGGATGCGGGCGCGACATATCGTGAGCCCAGCGGATGCGGTATTCACGCTGTCGGCACCGGGTGGCATACCAGCCCCATCACGGCGGACTGCTCGATCGTTTTCACTTTTGAGGAAATTTCCATCTCGCCGGCCACGTTGGTCAAGGCAACCGCTGGCGTCCCCTTTAGCCAGACGATTACAGCCACAGGCGGCTATCTGGATTTTTCCTACACCCTGACCGGTGGCAAGCTGCCAGCAGGTCTGGCACTGGCCGATACCGGCGAACTGTCGGGAACGCCGACGGAAACGGGGAGCTTCACCTTCACCGTACAGGCGGCGAATACCCGAGCCCACGTGAAGGAAACAACCTATACGCTGGCGGTCGAGGCAGCCACTCCACCACCGACAGTGGTATCCGTTTCCGTGCCAGCCAATGGCTATTACGGAACCGGAGACAGGTTGGATTTTACCGTCAGCTGGGACGGAAATGTCGACGTTAACACGGGGGGAGGAGCGCCTTATATTCCTTTGGCGATTGGCGCCACAACACGTCATGCCAGTCTGTCAGGCAATGGAAGCAGCTCTTCTGTCTTTACTTACACTGTCCAGCAGGGGGATGTAGCGCTTCGCGGCATATCGCTTGGTACGGCGATCGTGGCAAACGGCGGTACCATCCGGGACATTCAGGGCACCAATGCGGATCTCACGCTCAACAACATTGGCTCGACCAGCTTAGTACTCATATACGCTGTAAATCCCGAGGTTGTTTCAACCAGGGTGATCGGTAGTCCCGACCCCGACGCCGACAGCGTGACGTTCGAAGTCACGTTTTCCGAGCCGGTCACGGGGTTTACCGGATCCGACCTGGTGCTAACGTCAAGCGGTACCGCCTCCGGGAGGCTGGGGGTATTGCAGACCTCGGACAACATAACCTATACCGTTCAGGTCGATGATATATCCGGGTCAGGCACCCTTCGTCTTGATATCCTGGCAAACGCGGTCGACAACGTCGGGGGCAACAGCAATGCGGCTTTTACCGACGGAACACCCTTGGCCGTGGGGCGCTCGATCGCTCTCACGCCGTCCGACGGCTCGACCTTGTCGAATGGCCTGGTCGGCACTGCCTATAACGATGGTTCGATTTCCGCGACCGGCGGTGGCGGCACCATCACCTTCAGTGCCACCGGCTTGCCACCCGGCCTGTCGATTGATGCAGCGACCGGCGCGATCACGGGTACGCCGACGGCCGGTGGCACCTTCACCGTTGCCGTTACCGCAACCGGAGCAACCTCCGGCACGGCCACCGCGAGTTTTACCATCGTCATCGCGGCCGCCCCGCTGCCCGTCTCCCTGGCACCGGCCAACGGCTCTGCCTTGACCGCGGGCGTGGTCGGTGCCGCCTATAACGATGGTTCAATTACCGCGACGGGCGGCGTCGGAACCATTACGTTCAGCGCCACCGGCTTGCCGCCCGGCCTGTCGATTGATCCTGCGACCGGCGCGATTAAGGGAACGCCGACGGCCGACGGCACATTCACCGTTGAGGTCACCGCAACCGGAGCAACCTCGGGCGCGGCCACCGCGAGTTATACTATCGTCGTCGCGGCGGCCTCGCTGCCCGTATCCCTGTCGCCGGCTAACGGCTCTGCCTTGAGCGCGGGCGTGGTCGGGGCCGTCTACAACGATGGTTCTATTTCCGCATCTGGTGGTGCCGGAACCATTGCGTTCAGCGCCACCGGCCTGCCATCCGGCCTCATCATCGACGGGGCTACCGGTAACATCACAGGAACCCCAGACGTAGATGGTACCTTCACCATCAACGTTACCGCGACCGCTGCAATCTCAGGCTCGGCTTCGGCAAGCTACACCATTGTTGTCGCTCCTGCTCCGCCAAGCCTGACGGGGATTTCTCCTGCAGCCGGCTCCACGTTGGGCGGAACCGCCCTCACGATCACCGGCAACCATCTGACCGGCACGACCAGTGTGACGCTCGGCAGCGCGGCGGCAACCGGCATCGCGGTTATCAGCAATACGCAGATCACCGCCATCGCACCGGCCAATGCCGCGGGTTCAACTGATGTTTCAGTGACGACGCCAGGCGGTACGACCACTTTGACCGCCGCTTTTACCTATATCGCACCCGCCCTCACCTTCTCGCCGGCGTCAGGCTTAATTCCAGGAGGGACAGCCGGCGTCGAATACACCCAGGCTGTTTCCGTATCAGGCGGCACTGCACCCTACAGCTTCTCGGCGACCGGGCTGCCGGAAGGGATGAGCGTCGAACCGCGCACAGGCACAATCCACGGCTTGCCGACTACACCGGGGAACTACACCGTCGTCGTCACGGTGCGCGACCAGAACGGGCTGACCGGCAAGGCGGCCTACAGTCTGACGCTTGGCGGCATTTATCGCCCCGATCCGTCGCAGGATACGGAGGTAATCGGCCTCATCAACGCTCAGGCACAGACGGCTCAGCGTTTTGCTACCACTCAGATCAGCAATTTCAACGATCGCCTGGAGCGGCTGCACAGCGACCAGAGCCGACATGCGCAATCGCTCAATATTCGCATGGGCGTCACGCAAGACGCCGACCGTACCGAACCTAAGAAAGCTGAGGAGGAAAGACCGGGCAACGATCCCGCCGGTCGCACCATGGGACGGTCGCATAAAGAACTAGGCGTGGAAACTGGAAATGCAACGCAGCCGATAAACGCCCCGTTTGGCGACACGGCCTTCTGGACTGGCGGGTTCGTCAATTTCGGGACCAGTGAACGTGGCAGCATCGATCTTGGGCACACCCTCGTCGGCGTCAGCGGCGGCGTCGATCATCGTTTTGCGCTGGACGTCGTCGCCGGCATCGGTTTCGGTTATGGCCGAGACAGGACAGACATCGGTTCAAGTGGGACAACAAGCACAGGACAGGCATTCAGCGCTGCGCTCTATGGCAGCTATCATCCCGCACCGTTCTATCTCGACGGTCTTCTGGGGGTGAGCCGTCTCGACTTCGACAGCACGCGCTATGTGACCACGACTGGCGACTTCGCCACCGGAAGCCGGGGCGGTACACAATTCTTCGGATCATTGTCCGCTGGCTATGAACACAGAAACAATGGCCTGATGTTCTCACCCTACGGTCGGATTGAGGTCGCCCGTACCCGGCTCGATGGCTTTACCGAGACGGGGGCAGGACCCTATAGCCTGTCTTTTGGCGATCAGACATTCGATATGCTGGCGGGGGTTATCGGCATGCGCGCCGAACACGCAATTCCGATGGAGTGGGGTGTGCTCAACACGCGCGGACGGCTGGAATACACCCACGACTTCTCTGGATCGAGCCAGGCCAGCATTGGATATTCTGATCTCGGAACCGCGCCCTACGCACTCGATCTTGATCGCTACATGCGCGATTACCTGACGGTCGGGGTTGGCATCGACGCCAAGCTCGACAATGACATAACGCTCAGTTTCGACTACCGCACAGCTTTCGGCTTCGATGGCAATGCGCAGAACCACACATTCGGCATTCGTATCGGCGGTAACTTCTAGGGCAACGACCTGACCATCGTGAACCAACAGCGAGCCTGCGATTTTTTCAGAAATGGAAGGGAGGCTGGCTGGCCGCGCTGTTCTACGGCGTTAGAGCCGGGAGCCACTGGGCCGGGGCCGGCGAAAGGCGAAAACCGTGGGTACTTTGATGCGAAAAGCTCGCAAATACCTATCCCCCAGCTACGTCCTGTCTCAGCAATGCCTCGAGCCAATCCGCGAACACCAGCAATCGCCGTGAGAGATGCTGGCGATGAGGATAAAGCAGGGTCATCGGCATGGCCTCGGCCCTGTGGTCCGGCATCACTTCGACGAGCTCTCCCGCCTCGATATGGTGCCGCACATCATAAGCCGGAATCTGGATCAGCCCGAGGCCCGCGAGGCAGCAGGCGATGTAGGCCTCGGCGCTGTTGACGGTGACGCGGCCACGCAATGGCAGTGTGCGAAGCGCACCGTGTTCGATCCACTCCCAAGCCTCGACCCGCCCGCTGGAGGGCGACGCATAATTGACCGCCCAATGGTGCCCGAGATCGCTAGGTGCGTGGGGTGTTCCGTGGAGTTCCAGATAGGCTGGGCTGGCGACATTGATGAGCGGCAGCCTGCCGATCGGGCGCGCTATCAAGCCTGAATCGTTCAAGGGGCCAACCCGCACGACACAATCAACGCTATCCTCCACCAGATTCACAGCGCGATCCGTGACGCCAAGGTCGATATCGATGCGAGGATAGAGATCGAGAAATTCAGGAAGCGCCGGCGCGATGACGAGCCGTCCAATGCGGCCCGGGACATCGATCCGCAGCCTGCCCGACGGCTGCGCCGCCGTCTGCCGGAAGAGGTTTTCCGTATCCTCGACATCGGCGATGACCCGCAGGCAGCGCTCGTAGAAGGCAGTGCCGTCCTGGGTCGGCGACACCTTGCGCGTGGTGCGATGGAGCAGCCGCGCGCCGACGCGGCCCTCCAGCTCCTGCACGGCAGCCGACACCGATGAGCGCGGGACGCCGAGCGTATCGGCGGCGCGGGTGAAGCTCGAACATTCGACGACGCGGGTGAAGATACGGAACAGGTCGATACGATCCAATGGGAGGGCGGCCCTTCATTGTGCCGATATTCTGACAAGTGATGTTAGAGTGATCGTCTTTATCAGCCAATCCTAGACGATATGCTTTCATAACGAAAGCGGCCGTCGATGTGGTCGCCGTATTGGCAAAGGAGGCCACCCCATGACCGAGCACAGCATCAAGGGCAAAACCGTCATCATCGCCGGCGGGGCCAAGAATCTCGGCGGGCTGATCGCACGCGATCTCGCCGCCCATGGCGCCAAGGCGATCGCCATTCATTACAACAGCGCGTCCACCAAGGCCGATGCCGACGCGACCGTCGCCGCCGCCAAGGCCGCCGGGGCCCAGGCTGTCGCGTTCCAGGCCGACCTCACCACGGCAGGTGCGATGGAGAAGCTGTTTGCCGATACTGTCGCCGCCATCGGCAACCCCGACATCGCCATCAACACCGTCGGCAAGGTCTTGAAGAAGCCCATCGTCGAGATCTCGGAAGCCGAATACGACGAGATGACGGCGGTGAATTCCAAGACCGCTTTTTTCTTCCTCAAGGAAGCCGGCAAGCACCTCAACGACAACGGCAAGATCTGCACGCTCGTCACCTCGCTGCTCGGCGCCTTTACGCCCTTCTATGCGGCCTACGCCGGCACCAAGGCGCCGGTCGAGCATTTCACGCGGGCGGCCTCCAAAGAATTTGGCGATCGCGGCATATCGGTGACGGCGATCGGCCCTGGCCCGATGGACACGCCCTTCTTTTATCCGGCCGAGGGCGAAGACGCCGTCGCCTATCACAAGACGGCGGCTGCGCTGTCCAGCTTCTCCAAGACCGGGCTGACCGACATCGAGGACATCGTTCCCTATATCCGCTTCATGGTTTCGGAGGGCTGGTGGATGACCGGCCAGACCATTCTTGTCAACGGCGGTTACACGACCAAGTAGGATCTCGGACAGTTCGGCGCGGCCTGTTCACAGAGTGAGGCCGCCCTTTTGCCATCACGAGGGGAAGGACCGTTCATGCATATGTTGCTTGTCATCACCGGAGGCGTCCTCCTGCTCGGCGTGTTCGCCCTGTTCGGGAAGCTCTGGGGCGGCGATGTCGCCGGGATCACGACGGCAGCGAAGGTCTTCGTGCCTGTCTGGCTGGCCGTGGCGCTGGTCAACATGTGGATCGGCGTGGCGAAGGCCGGATACACCGTGGCGCAGGAACTGCCGATCCTCCTCGTCGTCTTCGCCGTGCCGGCTGTCATCGCCGGGCTGGTCGCTTGGCAACTAACGAGAGGTTGACCGATGTCCACCGAAGCCGCCACTCACGCCGCCGAAGCGTCGCACCATGCGGCGTTCGATCCCATTCCCGTCGTCGTGCTTCTCGCGGCGGCGGTCGTCGCCGTTCCCCTGTTCCGGCGCGCGGGACTCGGGTCGGTGCTCGGCTATCTCGCCGCGGGCCTTGCCATAGGACCGTTCGGACTAGGCTTTTTCGACGACGCGCAGGCGATCATCCATGTCGCCGAGCTCGGCGTGGTGCTGTTTCTTTTCATCATCGGGCTGGAGATGCAGCCTTCGCGGCTTTGGAGCATGCGCGGCGAGATCTTCGGGCTGGGCGCGCTGCAGGTCTGCCTCGCCATCTTCACGCTGATCTCGGTGGGCCTTGCGCTCGGTTATCCGGTCGGGGCGAGCTTCGTGGCGGGAGCCGGCTTCGTGCTGACCTCCACCGCCATCGTCATGCAGATGATGCAGGAACGCGGCGCGACCGCCCAGCCGAAGGGGCGGAAAATTATCGCCATCCTGTTATTCGAGGACCTGGCCATCGTGCCGCTTCTCGCGCTGGTGGCCTTCCTCGCGCCGGGCGGGGAGAACGTGACTCTGGGCGACCGGCTGACGGGGGTGGGCATCGGGCTTACGACCATCGCGGTGCTGGTGGTTGCCGGGCGTTACCTGCTCGACCCGATGTTCCGCCTGCTGGCGAGGTTCGGCGTCCGGGAGATCATGACGGCGGCGGCCCTGCTCGTCGTGCTCGGTGCTGCGGTGTTGATGCAGGCGGGCGGGCTTTCGATGGCGATGGGCGCCTTCCTCGCCGGCGTGCTTCTGTCGGAATCGTCCTTCCGCCACCAGCTCGAGGCGGACATCGAGCCCTTCCGCGGGCTGCTGCTCGGCCTGTTCTTCCTCGGCGTTGGCATGGCGCTCGACCTCGACATCATCGCGGCGAACTGGGTGGTGATCGCCATTTCCGTACCAGCGTACATGATCCTGAAGATGACGATGATCTACGGTGTCGCCCGCCTCCTCAGATCCGACAATGCCGAGGCTGTGGAACGAGCCGTCATGATGGCGCAGGGCGGCGAGTTCGCCTTCGTTCTCTACGCCGCCGCAACCCAGTTCGGCATCCTCACGCCCGAATGGAACGCGACCCTGACCGCGATCATCATCGTCTCGATGGTGCTGACACCGTTGATGATCATCCTGCACGACCGCCTGTTGCCCAAAACGGCGCAATCAATGGACGGCGTGGAGGTGGCTGGGAACCTGTCGGCCGGCGTGCTTCTCATCGGCTTCGGACGCTTCGGCCAGATCGTCAGCCAGCCGCTTTTGGCGCGCGGCCACTCGATCTCGATCATCGAGACGGACACGCAGGCGATCCGCGATCAGATGTGTATAAGAGACAGGGTCTATTATGGCGACGGCGCGCGGCTGGACATTCTTCATGCCGCCGGCGCGGAACACGCGAAGGCGATCGTCATCGCCGTCGATGATGCGAATGCCGCGAGCACCATCGCCGAACTCGCGAAACACGAGTTTCCCCTTGTTCCGGTGCTCGCCCGCTCGATGGATCGCGAGCATGCCATTGAGCTGGTTCACGCCGGCGTGGAGTTCCAGATCCGCGAGACCTTCGAATCCGCACTCAAGCTCGGCGAGCGCGCATTGGTAGTGCTTGGCGATGAGCCCGACGCTGCGTCCGAACTGATGGCCGACATCCGCAAGCGTGACGCTGAGCGCCTGGAGATCGAGACGGTCGGCGGCATCTATGCCGGCCGCGACCTGATCCGTGGCAATGCTTTAGGCAAGAGCCAGCCCACGAGCGGGAGGGTTCATCATGATCGCAACGCCTGGGATGCGGCCGCGAGGAGATGAGGTGCTGATTTCCGACGTTGTCGGCTTCTGGAAGGAGGTCGGTGCGCAAGGTCGGTGGTTCGACACGGATGAGGAATTCGATCACCTCTTCCGTGACCGCTTCCTCGATCTTTACATGGCCATCACGGCGCCACGTTATGATGGCTGGATCGAAGGCCCGAAAGGCGCGCTCGCCCTGCTACGGCCGCGACCAATGGAATCGGATGTTGGATGAGCACGGTACCCGGTTGAGCCGCAAAGCAGAGCTTCAGGAAGCGTGGAAGGCTGATCCAGAGCGCGAGCACTTCCCGGAACGGTATAAGGATTGGGGCTGTCGGAGGATATTGTCTCACAGAGAGAGGTCGAAACCTCCGCAACGTAGAAAATGGATGTGCCGCATTGATCTCATGCGGACCGGAGACGGCCAGATCCAGATATCTCAGGCGGGGTGCTGCTGCACGCTCAGTCCGCCATCGATCGTCAGGCATGTCGCGTTCATGAACGGGCATTCGTCGGAGATCATGAACACCGCAGCCATAGCGATCTCCTCCGGTGAAGCAATGCGCCCGCCCGGATGCAACCTCATCGTATTCGCCTTGGCGGCTTCTGGATCGGGGAAGCTGTTCCAATAGTCGATGACCTTCTGGGTCGAGACGTAGCCGGGCGCCAGCGCATTCACACGGATATTCTTCGGTGCAAATTCCAACCCGAGTGACTTCGTCATGCCGAGCAGCGCGTGTTTGGCCAGCGGATAGGGGAAGGTATGCGGAATGATGGTGAAGGCATGAGTCGAGGCGATATTGAGAATGACGCCGCCGCCCGCTTCGATCATGCCGGGAAGCACTGCCTTGCAGCAATTCCAGGCACCCTTGAGATTGATGTCGAAGCAGCGGTTCCATTCCTCGTCGCTGGTTTCCAGTGGTTCTGCGAAGACGTTGACGCCGGCATTGTTGACGAGCGCGTTGATCGGACCGATCTTTCCGGCGGCTTGACGGACGGCTTCGGTAATCGCCGCCGCATCGGCAATGTCGGCGGCAAGCCAGCCGACTTTCTCGCCGCTTTCGCCGAGCGCCTTCGCCTCCCGTTCAAGAAGGCCGGCGTCGCGATCGGCCAGAAACAGCGCCGCTCCCTCGCGCAGGAACGCCTTCGCGATCGCAAGGCCGATGCCCTGGGCCGCGCCCGTCACGAATATCCGCTTTTCCGAAAGCCGTCCCATCATCACGCGTCTCCCTACCACTCGGCGAAGCTGCCGTCGGCATGGCGCCAGATGGGATTGCGCCAGCGATGCCCTTCCTTCGCCCGCTCAATCACATAGGCCTCGTCCACCTCGACGCCCAGGCCCGGTCCCTGCGGAATGCCAACGAAGCCGTCCGCATATTGGAAGACGTCCTTGTTGACGATGTAATCCAGAATGTCGTTGGACTGATTGTAATGGATGCCGAGGCTCTGTTCCTGGATGAAGGCATTGTAGGAAACGGCATCCACCTGCAGGCACGCGGCAAGCGCGATCGGACCGAGCGGGCAATGGGGCGCCAGCGCCACGTCATAGGCCTCGGCCATGGCCGCGATCTTGCGGCACTCGGTAATGCCGCCGGCATGTGACAGGTCGGGCTGGATGATATCGACGTAACCACCCTCGAAGATCGACTTGAAATCCCAGCGCGAATAGAGCCGTTCGCCCAGCGCGATCGGTGTCGAGGAGTGGTTGGCGATCTCCCTCAGCGCCTCCTTGTTTTCCGAAAGCACGGGCTCTTCGATGAACATCAGCTTGTAGGGCTCGAGTTCCTTCGCCAGCACCTTGGCCATGGGCCTGTGGACGCGGCCATGGAAATCGACGCCGATGCCGATATGTGGTCCCACCGCCTCGCGGATGAGGGCGATCGTCTCGATCGCCTTTTCCACCTTTTCGTTGGTGTCGACGATCTGCATCTCTTCGCAGCCGTTGAGCTTGATCGCCTGGAACCCTTGGGCCACTATCTCCTTCGCATTGCGGGCCACATCGGAGGGCCGGTCACCGCCGATCCAGGAATAGACCTTGATCCGGTCCCGGAGCTTTCCGCCGAGCAGTGAATGGACCGGCTGGCCGAGCGCCTTGCCCTTGATGTCCCACAGCGCCTGGTCGATGCCGGCAAGCGCCGACATGTGGATGGCGCCGCCTCGGTAAAAGCCGCCGCGGTAAAGAACCGTCCAGTGATCCTCGATCAGGAAGGGGTCCTTGCCGATCAGATAGTCCGCCATTTCCCGGACGGCCGCTTCCACGGTCAGCGCCCGGCCTTCGACCACAGGCTCGCCCCAGCCGACGACGCCTTCGTCGGTCTCGATCTTCAGGAACAGCCAGCGCGGCGGCACGATATAGGTGGTCAGCTTGGTGATCTTCATCAGGGATTCCGTCAGGCGAGGATAAGGTCTGCCGCCTTTCCGGCGGCGGCAAGAACGGCGGCATTGGTGTTGCCGCTGACGATGGTCGGCATGAGAGACGCGTCGATAACCCGAAGGCCGCGCGTTCCCCTGACCTTCAATGCGGAATCCAGCACCGCTTCGGGATCGCCGTCATGGCCCATCCTGCAGGTGCCGACGGGGTGATAACCGGTCTTGACCGTGCGCTTGCAATGGGCGGCGATCGCCTCGTCGCTCACCACGTCCGCGCCCGGGAAAATCTCCTTGTCGATCAGATCGCGCATCGGGGAAGCCGCCAGCACGGTACGGGCGAACCGGAAGCCTGCCATGGTAAGGCGCAAATCGTCGGGATGGCCGAATATCTGCGTATCGACGATAGGATCGGCAAAGGGATCGCTGGAGGCGAGCGTCACCGATCCGCGCGCCTTCGGCCGCAGAAGCAGCGAGTTGATCGTCACCCCGTCACCCGGCTCGGTGCCCATCACGTCGCGGTCCAGATAGACGGTCGGCACGCAGAACATCTGGATCGTCGGCCGTTCGTTATGGCCGTCCGGATCATAGAAGGCACAAGTCTCGACGCCCGTCGTCGAAACAGGGCCGGACTTGAACATCAGATATTGCAGCCCGGCCTTGATCATCGGCCAGCCGCGATCCTGCTTGTAATAGCCGAAGGAGCCCTTGGTTGTGGCGACGACCGGGCATTCGTAGTGATCCTGCAGGTTCCTGCCGACGCCGGGCAGCGCCACCTTTGTCTTGATGCCGTGCCGCGCCAGCTCCTCCTCCGAACCAATGCCGGAAAGCATCATCAGCTTCGGCGTCTGGTAGGCGCCGGCCGCCACGATCACCTCAGCCCCGGCCAGGGCCGACTTGGGCGTGCCATTCTGCACGTAATCGACGCCGACGGCGCGGTCGCCCTCAATACGGATACCCGTTACCGTCGCGCCGGTCTCAATCGTCAGCTTCAGATTGTTCATTACCGGCGCGAGAAAAGCGTCGACGGCGCTTGAGCGCTTGCGGGTCCGCCAGTCAATCGTGTGCTGCATGAAGCCGACGCCGAATTGTTCGGCACCGTTGAAATCCGGATTGTAGGGAATGCCCATCCCCTGCAGCGTCTTCACATAGGTTCGGGTCATCGGGCTCGTATGGCCGAGATGGGAGATCTTCAGCGGACCGCCCACACCATGATATTCGCCGGCCAGATGGTCGTTGTCTTCCTGCGCCTTGAAGTAGGGGAGGAGGTCGCGATAGGACCACGCGCCGTCATTATTGGCGCCCGGCGCGGTGATGTGTTCGTTCCACAAATCGAAATCGGCGGCCTGCCCGCGCATATAGACCATGGCATTGACCGTGCTGCCACCGCCCAGAACCTTGCCCTGGGGTACGATCGGTCCGCGCCCGTCAAGCTGCGGCTGCGGCTTGGTCTGGTGCATGGCGAGATAGGTGTCCTTCGCCAGGAATTTCATGTAGCCGGCCGGAAAATGCATGATCGGATTGGCCTTGGCCCGACCGCGCTCCAGAAGCAGCACGCGCGCGCCGCCATCGGCGACAAGCCGGGCCGCGACCACGCAGGCCGAGCTGCCGCCCCCGACTATGATGTAGTCGAACCGACCGTCGTCAGACATTTCTGCTCCTAGGGAATATGCGCATGCTCACAGGTCCTGCGGCCGAAGCCGTATGCTGCCCGATAATTGCTGGCCTGGTTCAAGAATCCGGAGCCCGCCTAGATCCGGCAGGTTATGGCCGTTCGCCAGATGCGACATCGGCTCGAAACAGAAATAATCGCGTTTGAACTGCGGATCGAAAACCGTGTCCGAGACAAAGACGAAGGCGTGCGCAAACAGCGGATCGGCCGTCAGGTGAAGCTGCATCTGGTGCTCCGGCCAGGCGATGACCGCCTCGCCGGACCAGTCCTCGAAGCCATTATTGACCCACCGATGCGGCAGCGGCGCCGGCTCGCTAAAGTCGAGATCCTCGGGAATCGCCGTCACCTCACCGGGCAGCCAGCCTTCGACCTCGGTCCAGAATTTGCGGGCCGGAGCGAACAGCGTCGTTTGCGGTGTCATCGGAAAATACGGGTGCCAGCCGAGGCCGAAGGGAAGGAGCTTCTCACCCATGTTCTCAACTGACAGGGTGAGCAGCAGTTCATCGCCCGTCAGCAAAAAACTTTGCCTCGCGAAATAGGCATAGGGCGTGTGACCGCCGCGATGGGCAAAACTCATCGTCACCCGATAATCGTCGCGCTCTTCGACGATCCACTCCGATTGCCAGCCCTCGCCGTGAAGATAGTGCGGGTCCCAGTCCGTGTTCGGGCTGAAACGGTATTCCTCCCCGTCGAACGTGAAACGATTTTCCTTCAGGCGGTTTCCGAACGGCACGAGCGGATAGCAGGAAGACGAAAGCGCATCGGCATTGTCAGGGGCATCCCGCAGCAACGGCACGCTCTTGCCCCCCTCGCCTTCCTTCCGGAAGCCGAGGATCAGCCCGCCGGCGGTCGAAAGGCGAGCCGAAAGCGCGCCGGATTTCAATTCCAAGACCGGCATCGCCCCATCACCCCTTGTTGCGCGACAGGCTGCGCTTGATCGCCTGGATATTGGCGAGCACGGCGATGACGATGATCAGGCCGCGCACGACCTGCTGGAAGAACGGATTGATGCCGAGGAGCACGAGGCCGTTGCCGATGAGCGTGATGACGAGAACGCCAAGCAGCGTGCCGAGCATGGAGCCGCGTCCGCCCGAAAGCGCCGTGCCGCCGACCACCACCGCGGCGATGACGTCGAATTCCAGGCCATTGGCGGCCGTTGCGTTGCCGGAGCCGAGGCGCGAGACCAACAGGATACCGGAGATCGCCGCCATGGCGCCACCGATAGCAAACAGCGCGACGCGGATACGCGATACCCTGATCCCGCTGAGAAACGCCGCATGCGCATTGCCGCCGATGGCGAAGACAGAGCGCCCGAACGCGGTCTTGCGGCTGACGAAGGCAAAGACCGCAAACAGCACGAGCATGATGATCGCCGCCGGTGGAATGCCGAGCACCGACCGGTCCAGCGCGTCCAGCATGTCGTTGCGGCCTATCGAGACCGGCAGCGCGTCCGTCACGAACAGCGCTGTGCCGCGCAGCGCGCTCCACATGCCGAGCGTCGCCACGAATGAAGGCACATCGAAATAGGCCCGCAACACGCCGGAAACGGCGCCGAGCAAGGCACCCAGCGCAATCGCCAGCACAAAGGCCGCAGGCGTGGGAACGCCCCATTGCAGAAGGAAGGCGAGCTCGACGGAGATGAAGGCGACCATCGGCCCGACGCTAACATCGATCTCGCCAGCGATGATGATCAGCGTCACCGCCCAGGCGGCAATGCCGATCGTGGCCGCATCGCGCAGGATGTTTACCTGATTGTTGAACGACATGAAGCCCGGCGCCGTCGACGCGAAGATCACGTAAAGCACGGCGATCGCGAAGAACAGGCTGAGTTCGTTCATGTGCTGGGAAAAGGTGAAGCCCGATTTCTTGGCCTTCGCAGAAGCCGCCTGTTTGGCAGCATGATCGAGTGACATCGTCTGTCTCCCTCAATGTCCGGTAATGCAGGCCGCCATCAGGCTGTCCTGATCGATATTGGGTGATTTGAATTCTTCCTGCAGCGCGCCGTCCCTCAAGACGAGCACCCGGTCGCAGACAAGCGGAAGTTCCTCGATCTCGCTGGAGACGAAGATGACGCTGCGCCCTTCGGCGGCGAGCTGGCGAATGATCGCGTAGATCTGCGCCTTCGCCTCGATATCGACGCCGCGGGTCGGCTCGTCGAGCAGCATGACGCGGCTTCCGGCATAGACCCAGCGGCCGATCACGACCTTCTGCTGGTTGCCGCCCGAAAGCGTGCCGATCGGCGTATCGGTTCGCGCCGTCTTGATGTGAAGCCGCTCGATGATCTTGCGCGTCGCTTCCGCCATGCGGCTGGCGGAAAGAACGCCGTTCGTGCTGACGCCGGCAAAGTTCGTCGAGAGCGTGTTTTCGTCGACGCCGAGCAATGGCACGATACCCTCTTCCTTGCGGCTTTCCGGTGTGTAGCCGAAGCCGCGGCGCACCATCTCCTTGTAGCCGGCGGATTTGACCGACTTTCCATCAGCCAGGATGTCGCCGGCATCGAAGCGGCGCACGCCCATGATCGTTTGCAGGAGTTCCGTGCGGCCAGAACCGAGCAGGCCGGCGATGCCGAGCACCTCTCCCTTTTTCAGCGAAAACGAAATCGAGGCGAGTTTCGGCCAAACCGCCAGATCCTTCACTTCGAGCACGGTTTCTGAAAGGCTCCTGTCTTCCAGCACGGGGGCCTGAGAGGCCTCCGAGCCCAGCATCAGCCGGACGATCTCGCGCGTATCGGCGCCCTTCACGTCGACCGTGTCGATGATCCGGCCATCCCGCATGATCGTCGCCGAATGGGCAATCTGGCGGATCTCGTTCATCCGGTGGCTGACATAGATGACCGCAATGCCCTGCGCGGCCACCCGGGTCACGGCAGCCATCACCTTTTCCGCCTCGGCCGCAGCGAGCGAACTCGTCGGCTCGTCGAGAATGACGAGCTTCGGTTTGCCGAGCATGGCGCGGGCGATCTCCAGCAACTGCCGTTCGGCAGGGCTCAGGCCCGCCACCAGCCGGTCGGGCGGCAGGTCGAGACCGAGCCTGGCCATCGCCTCGGAGGCTTCCGCTTCCATGGCCGCATATTGAATGACGCCACCCTTGCGCGGCCAGCGCCCGAGGAAAAGGTTCTCGGCCAATGTCATACCGGGCACCAGGCTGAGCTCCTGATAGACGACGCGCACGCCCTTCTCGAAGGATTCTTGCGCCCGCCCTGAGCCGGTGTGAGTAAGCTCGGCGCCATCGATCAGCACCGTTCCGCTGTCGGGAATTTCCGCACCCGTCAGCATTCGGATCAGTGTCGATTTTCCGGCGCCGTTCTTGCCGAGCAGCGCCCTCACCTCGCCCGGCGCGACGTCGAAAGTGGCGCTGTCGAGTGCAAGCACACCGGGATAGCGGCGCGTGCATCCTTTTAGCGACGCGACGGCGGGAACGGCAGCCTGTCCTATCTCAGAAACAGTAGTCATCGGTCTTTCCGTTGCGAGCGATGCCGCCGGACCTCCGGCGGCCTCTTCCCATGTTGGCTCTCGGGGCGGCGCGTGAGAGGCCCCGGCGATACATGCCGGCAGTCGGAGCCGGCAATCAGGACGAACGATCAGGGGATGCCGTCGGCATGCGCCTCGAGCCAGGCCTTGCCGTCCTCGGAAGACTTGTAGACGTCGATGTCGTAGGGAACCTTGATGCCTTCCGGCGGCTCGCCGTCGATCGACTTGATCGCCTGCGCCAGCGCAAGCTTGCCGAGGCCCTGGCCGGAAATGTCAACGACTGCCTTGATGATCGAGAAATCGGCAAGCTCCTGGGCGATCTCGGTCGTCATGTCGCCGCCGAAGACGACGACCTCGCCGGTCTTGCCCTGGCTTTTCACGGCACGTGCCGCCCCGAGTGTGGCACCGCCCGCCTCACCGAAGAAGGCGTCGATATCCGGATTGGAGGACAGCATGGTGCTCGCGACGGAAACCGCCTTGTCGAGAACCGCGCCTTCCTGGTTGGCGACGATCTGCGCACCCGGCACCTTGGCCTTCAGCGCCTCCTCGAAGCCCTTGCGTCTTGTCACGCAAACCTCGACGAATTCGCAGTTCAAGACAGCGATCTTCGGCGCTTCGTTCTTTTCGGCAATGAAATAGTCCGCCGCGGCATCGCCGAGCTTATGGCCGAACTCGAAGGGGCCGCCGACCGCATAGGCCGAGATGTATTCCTTCATGTCCTCGTCATTGAGGCAGGTATTGTAGCAGACCACCGGAATCCCGGCGTCATGTGCGCGGCGGATGGCGCGATAGGAGCCATCAGCGGAAACCGGCGAGACGATGATTGCCTGCACGCCGGCGGAGATCAGTGAATCGATGAAGGACGATTCCTTGCTGACATCGCCCTGAGCATTGGTCTCGACGATGTCGAGCTTGCGGCCGGCCTCGGCAGCGCCGGTCTGAATGCCCTTGCGCACGCCGGCATAAAAGCCCTGCGCATCCATGTAGATGGCGCCGACCTTCAGGTCCTCCTGCGCCGCGACGGTCGTGGCGCCGGTCAGTACGGCCGCCACCAGCAATGCGGCGTGTTTCGAAAGTTTCATCCCTTCCTCCCTCGTTTATCGGTCTCGATGCGGGCCAGATTAGAAGCCGTCCGACAAATGTCAATATAAATACGATTTATTTTAAGATTTGATCGCAAATGCCGGATCATTCATATTACCGATTGCAATTCAGCGCAGAAGGCCGATCCCGGGTCGAGGACTTTCCCGGATCACGCGTGCTGGCTGCGGGAACAAGCAAGGGGATCAGAGCAGACCATGACGCGGATATTGACGGAGCACGGTGCACCGATCGCCCAGCGCGGCAAACGCAGCGTGAGGGAGGCGCTTCTCCAGCAGCTTGTCGAGATGATCGTCTCCGGCACTTTCCCGGAAAGCTCCACGCTTCCGAACGAGGCGGAGCTGACGGAGAGGTTTGGCGTCAGCCGCACCAGCCTGCGCGAGGCCATGCAGTATCTTTCGGCACTCGGCATGGTGCGGTCCCGCACCCGGGCGGGAACGATCGTGCTGCCGCGCGAGAACTGGAATTATCTCGATCCGATCGTCCTCGACGTGATGCTGGCGGTCGGGGCCGATGACGCCTTCTATTCCTCGCTGATCGATGCAAGGCAGTTGCTGGAGCCCGCCGCCGCTGCGCAGGCGGCCGCAAACGCCAATGCAAGGCAACTCTACCAGATCTCAAAGGCTTTCGAGGACATGGTGGAGGCAAACTCGCGCGACAACGAAGCCTGGAGCCGCGCCGACCTCGAGTTCCATACGGCAATCATCAACGCCAGCGGCAACTGGGTCTATCGCCAGTTCGCCAGCGCCATCCGCGCGGCCCTGCTCGCAAGCTTCCGGCTGACCAACCGCGCCAGCCAATCGCACGAGCAGGCGATCCTCACGCATCAGGACGTGCTCGAAGCCATTCGGATGCGGCGGCCCGAAGCTGCCCGCCACGCGATGGAGCAGCTCATCGGCGTTGCCCGGAGCGAGATGACGGATGCCCTGCGGCGGGCGCGAAGGGCCTCCGAACTCGCTGAAAGGTCAAGATGAGCCGATAAAAATCATACATATATGTGATCCCGCGCGCTAAGCCATCCGATCGGCTATCCGGGCGACGACACCGTGGGTTTCGAGAAGAAGCTGATAAGCGAGCGGTTCCTGACCGGTCTTTGCGTCACCTGTCGAAGGACGAGCGAACAACCATTGACGCCTCATGAATGTCGCCCTCCCACCCCGAGCTTGGTTATAGAGGCGGTCCAGAGAGAACTCTTTCTCGCTCCATCTGGCGGGGAAGGCGGGTGGCGGCGATCACAGCTCCGATTATGGCGATTGCCACCACAGTTCCGATCCACGCCCCATAGAAGCCCCAACCAAGAATCAAACCAGCGAATGCCGGCGAGACGATATCTGTTACTGCTACCAGCGCTTGCCCCGTACCCATGACAACTCCTTGCCGTTCAGAAGGGACGTGGACAGACAGAGCCCCGAGGTAGGTAGGCTTTGCAAGAGCATCGCCTATGCTGACGCACATCACGGCAAAGGCCAGAAGGAAAATCGTGTTCGCCAGCCCAGCGGTCACGACGCCGGTAGCGATGAGACCAAAAATCAGGATGATCAATTGGCGCTCGGATACAGACCGACCGAGCCACCCGAGGAGAAAAAGCTGGACGAGAATGTTAATCGCACCGTCAGCGGCTATGAGATAGCTGAACTCCCGTGGACCAAGAGGGTGCCCATCCCAAACGAACCTATCGGCAAGAAAATTCGGAAGCTGCGAGACATACATTCCGTAAGCGAAGAAGTGGCACAGCATAATAACGAAAAGGACACGCATCACAGGTGAGCTTGTGACAGCGCGCAACGAGATTTTCTCTCTACCGACCTTTGCGGCGTTCCGTCCAATGGCCTTGCCTTCTCTCAGGCAGACGATTGTCACGAGGAGTCCCGAAGCAGCCAGAGTCAAAGCCATATAAATCGGGGCGGTTAACGAGGTTTCAGACAAAACGCTCGAGATGCCTGCACCGACAATTGCCCCGAGACCGAGACTGGCGCTTACGACGCCGATCGCCTGTCGTCGCGTCGCCACCGTACTATTGTCTGCTGCGTAAGCGGCCGCTGCCGAGAAGTTTCCAGCTGTCAGACCGAACAGGAAGCGAGCCAGAACGACAATGAAGATGCTTTGCGCAAGAGCAAGCAGCAAAAGGCTGACCATCGCCACCGCCTGGCTCGCCATTAGGACCCGCTTGCGACCAAATCGGTCGGAGAGCTGGCCCAGCAAAGGCGATGCCGCGGACTGGCTGAGCGCCTCGGTGGAAAGGACAAGCCCGAAGACGAAGGGGCTCGCCCCCATCTCACGTAGGTAGAATGGCAGGACTGGCAGAACTGCCCCCACGCCAGCAGCATAGAGTGCCACAATAGCAGACAACGGCAACATCAACCGCAAGTCCAGCCTGTCCCGCGTCGTGATGCTCCCAGAGCTCCTTTCGACGCTCATCAGACTGCTTCCTCGATACTGCTCAGACCGACGCGATCCAGATAGATCTCCAGCTTCGCAGCATGGTTGGCACAAAAGGTTGCGCCGACATAACCGTCCGGACGGATCAGCACGCATTCCCCTGGTTCCATCTCATAGGCGCCGCGTATGTGTCCCCACTGGTCGACGATGTCGCCTCGAGGACCGACGCTGTGAATGCGAAGCCCCGGACGTGGCGTGAGGCCCTCAGGTCGTGGTCCGTGGACGAGCAGTGTCCAATGAGGCCCCTGAAAAAGCTGAAACAGCCGCGCCGGCTGGCCCGCCGCCCCCTTGAACGAGGCGTCCGGCGCGCGATCTCCCGCACGGAGGCTCCCGCTGCGTGCACTGATCTCGCCCGAGAGAAGGGATCTTGTATAGCCAATATCGAGCTGGTGCACCTCGCGGCCACGCCGCATCTCACCTTGCTTCTGCGCATCGAGCAGACGGCTGGATAGACCAAGTACCGCTTCTGCGACGGGGCGCCGCTCATCTTCGTAGCTGTCGAGCAGGCGATCCGGCGCGCCATCGAGCACCGCGGCCAGCTTCCACCCTAGATTATAAGCATCCTGAACGCTGGTATTCAGTCCCTGGCCACCCGTCGGCGGATGGATATGCGCGGCATCGCCAACAAGGAACACCCGGCCAACCCGGTACCGGTCTGCAAGCCGGGCGTTCATCATATAGGCAGATACCCACGTCACCGAATGCACCTGAACGTCGTCGCGGCCTGTCCGCTCGCTGATCATCCTTCCGAGCCCGTCTGCCGAGAGGTCGAATTCTCCCTCCAGCGGAATGGGTGCCTGAATCTGGAAAAGATCGGTTCCGGCAAGCGGGCAAACATGAACCATTCGTTCCATGTCCCCATGATTGAACTGATGCCAGGCGTCGCGACTAAGTCCGGTCAGCGCAACATCTGCCACCACCGCACGCGCGCCTAACGTCTTGCCCGGAAAATTGATGTCCAGCGCGCCACGCACGAAGCTTCGGCCTCCGTCCGCTCCGATAAGATAGCGAGTACGAATTGCCTTCTCGCCGTCCGGTCCAGTGATCCGCGCAACGACCCCATCCTGGTTTTGTTCAAAACTGCACAGCTGAAAACCGAACTCGACCTGACGCCCGAACTCCCTCAACCGTTCTCGCATGATCCTTTCCGTGAGAAACTGCGGGATCATCAGCGGAATGTGGTAGGGCTCAGCGGGTGCCGGGTCCACATTCTCAATCGGGTTCTTTTCCACATAGGTGCCATCGTCCTGATACTCGTGCAAAGGCGGATAGATGCCCCCAGCGGCAACCACCTTGTCCAGGATTCCAATGTCCTCGAAAATTTCCTGCGTCCTAGGCTGTATCCCCTTCCCACGCGAACCAGGAAAGGGTTGGATCATCTTCTCGATCAGCCGGAAAGATATCCCTCGCCGTGCAAGCTCGATCCCTAGCGTCAGGCCAGCCGCTCCCGCGCCGCAGATGAGCACATCTGCCGCAAAATCATTTGTCATGTCGATCTCCTTATGTGTAATATGCACATAATGTACAAACCGGAAACCGTCAATGAAGAATGTGAAAAATACACATATCGAGCGCCATCAGATACGCCAACTCCATGATGCGTTGATCGATATCGTTACTCTGATGAACCGTCCCCAGCGCGATGAGCAGATGGTAAGGGAGGCCGGAATCGCGCTTGACCGGGCGCTATTTCCACTGCTGGTGGGAATCGAGCGACGGGGCCCAATTGGTATAGTGGAACTTGCCGACGGAACTGGCCGCGATTACAGCACGGTCAGCCGGCAGGTGACGAAACTGGAAAGTCTCGATTTAGTCGAGCGCAGGCAGAGCGCCACCGACAAGCGGGTCAATGAGGTTGTCGTCACGATGAAGGGCAAGGCGATGACGGACAAGATCGATGCAGCGCGAGAGAAGCTTGCTCGCTCGGTCTTCAAATCTTGGAACCAGCACGACGTCGACGAACTTGTACGCCTCATGCGCAAGTTTGCCGATGCTGTAAACGAAGAGCCGGAAGCCACCTAGGATGTCGAGATCATCCAATCAATTGGCGGCCTCCTTGAGGATTTCACTCTCCATTGTCTTCTTGCCCAGCAGGCGCTGCAAATCCATCGCCTAGCACCCGGTATTCCGAAGGGGGGACAGCTTCCTCAGCGGCCGTCACGATCAGCGCCCATGGAACGACGGCCGCGCTCGGGCCGGACAGGGCGCCTATCTTAAAACTGCTACTAGAGCCATTTTGCCAACATTACTCCTCACACCTAGCAAAGCAGGGAGCATGTCCGGAGCTTCCGGGTATTATTTCATATGCGACGCCGCTATGCGGAGGCGGGGCCAGCAGGTCGCCCAAAGACTTCCTCGTCGGTCTGCGGCAACTGACCGTTGGGGGTCATCTTGTCGACGGCGTCCGGAATAGAGGTCGAAAGACGCTCCAGCAGCTCATGGTAGTCCAGGCCGGTCTTTGCGGCCAATTCCTGGAGGGTATCTCTGCCGATTGACGATTCGACCTGCTCTGGGGAAATGCCTTTAGACGGCTTTTGGGCGCTGACCCAGGAGTCTGCCTCCTCATGGTTTCCGCCGCTTTTGAATGCATCCACAAGTTCCCCCAGGCCTTTGCTGAGCGAACCTTCTTCGGAGCCGCCGAACATTTTGCCGATTTCGCCGAATATGCCGCCACCGTTCTGGGCACCGGCTTTCGAGCCCTGAAAGATCTGGCCCAGCTTATCGCGATTCTGATAACCGGCGACTGCCAATAGACCCAATAGCGCCGCAAGCGAGGGCATGGTGTTGCGAGATGAAGCCATTGTCGGTTCCTTTCTGCTTGTTGAACTCTCAAGCGCGCCGGGCGACGGCACCCCATACGAGCAAAACGATCACGGCGCCGACGATGGCGCCGATGAACCCGGCGCCCTGGTTGGCGTTATACCACCCCAATGCCTGCCCCAGATAGGAGGCCACGAAAGCCCCAACAATGCCAAGGATTGTCGTCAGGACAAAACCCTTCGGCTCGTTTTCACCAGGCACGATGAGCTTAGCCACGATACCGGCGGCAAAGCCAATGATGATGGTCCAGATTATCCCCATTGCAGAAGTTCCTCGTCTGATTGGGCAGCGTGAATGCAGGTCAGCTAAATTGCATTGGCGGGTCCCGAGGCTCCCTCCTTTGGAAATAACCAAAGGAGGCATTGGAAAAATCATACCTAGCGCGACACGGACAAGAAGCAACCTTATGTCTCTTGCCGGCCCGCCAGTCTTTAAGAGCCGCCGCGGCCACTATTCCGTCGGTGAAACCACGGGTCCATTATCTGCCCCCGGGACGTATCCCACCATGCTGTTGGAATATCGATTCTGCCGCGCATCGCCGATCACACGATTTTCCTGATCGCTGCAGCATCGTTAGGCCGCTTTTGTGCCTTTGACGTTTGCGGAAGCTTTCGCAAGTTGCGTCAACTTCTTGTCGGTCGCTTCCTCTTCGGCAAGGTTCGCCTGCAGCAGCGGCACAGCCTCTTTTAGGCCAAGCTGCTTTGCCCATTCAATCAAGGTGCCGTACCGCGCAATCTCATAGTGCTCGACGGCCTGGGCCGATGAGATCAGCCCCGCATCGAGAGCTGGAGAGCCTTTGAATTCTTCCATGATTTCTTCGCCCTCGGCAATGAGGCCCTGGATCGCTTCGCAAGTTTTCCCGCGTGCGGCCTTCCCGACAAGCTCGAACACCTGTTCGAGACGCTCGATCTGACCTTGCGTTTCATCACGATGCTGCAGGAAGCCGGCTTTGCCTTCCTCGGACTGCGCCGCTCGTGCCATCTTTGGGAGCGCCTTCAAGATCTGCTTTTCCGCAAAGTAGATGTCCTTGAGAGTATCAACGAACAGGTCATCGAGAGTTTTGGTCGCTGCCACAGTTGGGTCCTCCTGATTGTAAGTAGCGCAGTTCAACTTAAATTTGGCTGAAAAGTTCCAGCGCTAATGGCCAGCGAGTGATGACCGTCACCACCGAGTGCCTCCGGAATGGTCTTGAGAGCGTCTCTCTTTCTCTCTTGTGCAACACGGCGCCGAGAACTGGTCTTGGAAATCGACTCTAGCCAAATTCGGGACCTACATTCCGGGGAAATCAGCGAAGCCGGACTACGATCTTTTACAGAGCAATCCTTTTCACGGGGCCGTTATCCTCCCTTATCTTAGTCCTGGATCTCTCCTACCTGAACGCGCGATCCGGCGCACAGTCTGCGTCGGGTGACCGCAAAAAGGAGTTTTCATGCCCTCACGACAGCTATTTTCCCTAGCCGTAGCGGTGCCGTTCTTTATGAGCGGCGCTGTCTTTCCGGCGACTGCACAAGAAGACACCGGTAAGTCGCAGGTAGAGCACCCAACCTACGGCTCCCGCCTCGAGGGCTTTGATTATCCATTCAGGACCGAGATCTTTCATGTGACCAGTCAGGGCCAGCCACTCGAAATGTCGTTCATGGACATCGCAGCGGAAAATCCGAATGGTCGGACTGTCGTGCTGCTGCACGGGAAGAATTTCTGCGGGGCCACCTGGGAAGATACCATAAATCGCCTGACGCGAGCCGGTTATCGTGTGATCGCCCCGGATCAGGTTGGCTTTTGCAAGTCGAGCAAGCCGCAGGTATATCAGTTCAGTTTTCATCAGCTGGCGGAAAATACCAAGGCGCTCCTCGATCAGCGCGGTATCAAGAAGGCGACGATCGTCGGCCACTCCATGGGCGGCATGCTCGCGTCTCGCTTTGCCTTAATGTACCCGGATGCGACCGAACAGCTTATAATGGTCAATCCGCTTGGCCTGGAGGATTGGAAGACTAAGGGCGTGCCCTATCAGACGATTGATGCAGCATTTGAGGGCGAGAAGAAGACGACCTTCGCCAGCATCAAGGCTTACCAGCAGAAGATCTACTATTCGGGCAATTGGGAACCGGAATACGACAGATGGGTGGCGATGAGTGCGGGCATGTATGAAGGCGATGGCGGAGAACAAGTCGCATGGAACCAAGCCTTGACCTCCGACATGGTGTTTACCCAGCCTGTGGTTTATGAGTTTCCACAAATAAAGGTGCCGACGCTGCTTTTGATTGGCATGACCGACAAGACCGCACCAGGAGCCAACCGCGCGTCGCAAGAGCTCGCATCCAAGCTTGGCGACTACACGCAACTCGGCAAGCAGGCAGCCGAAGCGATCCCAGACGCCAAGCTCGTCGAGTTCGATGATCTTGGCCACTCACCGCAAATCCAGGATCCGGAAAGGTTCCATCAGGCGCTGCTTGATGGCTTGAAGACATTGTAAGGAAGCAAGGGCCCGCGCAAGCGGGCCTTCTCTCCTGAGTGAATGGCCAAGCACCTTTCCGGATGCATCTACACCTATGTCTCTGCGTCGGCGGACGCAATTGGCGGCCGTGTTGCAGACCGGCGAGTCCGGATCTGGAGCTTTCGAGGAGTTGTCACGGGGATCAATGGAGCCTCTGAGAGCGCCTCACGGGCAGCATCAGTCAACCTGGAGGCTGTAAAGTCAGCGTCCTTTTGCGCCGACAATGGTCGCGCGTCCTCGCTGTCGGACCACAGCACCGCCCCCACACGTGAGGTGGGGTAGATGCGCTTGAAACGGCGCATAAGAATGCCCGCATGCTTGGCAGAGTCCTCGTTCAGGAAACAAACAACAACGGCGTTGGCTTCTTTTGGAATGAGATCGCGGCTTCGGCGGTTGGTGATATCGGAGTGCCTTGCCGTCACGACTTCGGCTCCTTGCACCTGAAGCACCTGAGCCAGCATCGCCGCGGAGGCGTCATCAAGAGGGCCTCTGCCGCCAATGCAGATGACGGTCTTCCCAGTCCCGTCCGGCAGTTCCTCTTCTTCACTGCTATTTTGCTCCTCAGAAGGAGCCTTGGGGATCTCGCCCGTCGCCTTGCTTTTCTCCTCCTCTTCCGCCTCCTGCTCTTCCTCCTGCGCGATGTCTTCAAGGTTCGAGACCAGCGTTGTCGCCGTTTCGTATACCTGCTCCATCTGCCCTGCTGTCAGGACGCCTCGACGACGGTCCCGCTCCGCGAGCAGAAGAGCGGGAATGGCGACCTTGCCGTAGTAGTCTTCGAGGTAATCTTCTTCGAGCATCTCCTCAGCCTGGTCAGTAGCCTCGTCGGGATCACCTGCCAACAGCCTCTGGTAAAGGCGTTCCTTGGGATCAAGCACCGGCTCGCTGCCAAACAGGACCTCGAGGAACTCGAACTGGGGCACGTAACGACCGAGGACGGCCAGGCACACGGTCAGCGGCGTCGACAGGATGAGGCCTACCGGCCCCCACAGCCATGCCCAAAAGATCGCCGCGACGATGATGGCCAGCGGAGAAAGCCCGGTGCGGGAACCATAGAGCCATGGTTCGACGATGTTGTTGCTGGTCAATTCCAGCACCAGGAATATCGCCGCGACCCAAAGAACTAGGCTCCAGCCCGGATCGACGGCGAAGGCCAAGAAGAGCGGCAGCACCGTCGCTATGACAGGGCCGATGTAAGGAACGAACCGAAGCACGATGGCCAGCATCCCCCACAGCACGGCGTTGGGGATGCCGACCGCCCACAGGCCGAGCGCCAGCGGGATTCCATAGGCGCAGTTCACGACCAACTGCATCAGAAGATAGAGCGCAACGCGGCTGCCGGCCTCCTGGAGCGCCTCCGTCGTGCGATGCAGGTCTCCATAGCCAACAAGCCGGATAAAGCGATCACGGAGTTCCTCTCGCTCCAGAAGCATGAAGATGACGACGACGATGATGAGACCTAACGAGGCAATCGGTCCAAGCAGCGGGCTGATAAGACTTGTGAGCGTTTCGATCGGCCGGCTGGGCGCGAATATCTCGACGAGCATCGGTTCTCTCGAGGGGGAAGCTGAACCTGGAGTAGCCTGGTTCTGCCCGGCATTGTTGATTTCGCGCCCGACGCTTTCGATGACCGAGGTCAGACGTCGCACGATGCCGTTGTCAGTTCCGCTCTCCTGGAGAGAACGTATCTTTCCGATGATGTTGCCCTGATAGGCAGGTAGGTTTTGTGCCACCTCGGCGACCTGTCCGGCCACCACAAGAGCGAATAGGGTGAGGCCAAGGAAGGCAAGCACGACGGTGGTGATTACCGCCAGGATCCGCGGAAGTCCGAGTTTGCGAAGACGGGATGAGATGGGTGCCAGGGCGAACGTCAAGAGGACCGCGATCGCCAGCGGAAGGAGCACCTCCTTCGCAAAATAGAGGATGGCCACGACCGCGAGCACCGACGCAAAGGCAGGCATGCGCGAGGGTCCCGACGGCGAAATGGAATAGAGGCGGCGAGGGCCGCCGAGCTCATTTTGCAAAATCACCTCCTGACCCCAGGCTCGAAGCCGCCAAACTGGAGCTCGTCAACTGATCTCATCGAGGTAGGGCGAAGACAGGACTTGGCAATCATGATGCTTCGCCTGGTTGCGCAGGACGTGTCCACGTAGCGGGAAATCAGACCTCACGCCGAAGGTCTCGAACTTTGGCCTTTTTGAAGAGCAGGGAAAAGCAAGATAGAACGGATTGCTTTGCCGGACTAAATCGGCCGGCGATATGCCTATACCGGAAAGGAGAGCATCTGCATTGCGCGAAGGCATGTACAGAAGAGGCAAGCCGCAAACGGCCGCAGCCGCCTTTGGTTTTGAAAAGCCTATCCTTCCCCAATTGAGATGCATCATAGAACGCGTGCCTTGGGGACGCGGAAATTGAGCAGCCGTGCGAAAATCATAATCCATTGATGTCATTGGTGAGCACGAAGCATTCGAAACCTAGTGAGACGTTTTGTTTCGTTACCGGATGGCAGCCATTTTCGGCAGCGATTGCCGGTTGATACCGGGTGATGCTGATGATGACCTCTTCTGTGAAGTCTGCGTGCGCAGCAATGCCATCAGCATCGGCCCCACTGCGAATTCTCCCTTGGCTGCGCGGCGTGTGAGGTGTCTCAGATATCCCCCGGCCGAACCAATGCGTTCTCCTCTTTCGAGAATGCAGGCCATCACCATTGCGGTTGCCTGCGGTCCCATGACGGAACTCGCTTCCTCGTAAGCCGAGGTGCTCACCGCCAGCGTCGAGCGAACGACCGCTGCTGCCGTGATCAGATCCCGCCAGTTGCGGATTTCTCCGCCCGGACCATAGGCCTGTATTTCCGGGCAGGCCCGATGGACGGTCTCGAGGGAGAATTTGAAGGCTGGGGCGCTCTCCGACGAGGACGGGTGGTCATGGGGAGAGTGGCGGTTGATCACTTCCGGTTCTTCATAAGGTGACGCGGTAAGTTCCTTGACGGATGTAGTTCGGTTGCTGATATGGCCGGGTTCAGATTCAGAAGGGAAATAGGATTCTGAATCCTGTTTGTGGCGCTCAATTTGAGACTCATTGCCGCTCATTTTTTCCGTTTTTAGCTGTGCGTTCAAAAGCTTGAACGTTCTCTCGCGCAGTTCCTCCATTCGGGTGAGGATTGGCAACAAGGCGTCTAGCTTCGCAACGCGCGGAAACTGTTCAATGAGGCCGTGGAGTTCGGCCGAAAGGCTCAGCCAGTCGCCGGCAAGGCCTTCGTTGAGGGCGCCGGTGATCACCTTGGTCACGTCGCGGCGGCATATCGTCAGGCGTTCCTTGGCAGCTCTCAGCAATTGCCGATCGGCGACGGAACGAGCGGCCAGGCTTTCTATCTCGCTGGCGCGGGAAAGAAGCGGTGCAAGCGAGAAACCGTAAGCTTCGTCGATCTCCCCTGCCCTGTCGCGCCGTGCGTAGCGCTTTCCGTTAGGGCTGTCCTTGCGGATGATCAGTCCGGAATCGACGAGAATGGCCAGATGGCGCCTGAGCGTGGCCGCGGCCATACCGCGTGCACGAAGCGAAAGCTGCGCATTCGAGGGAAAGACGACCAGCCCCCGCTCGGCGGAAAGCTCCTCTTCTGGATAGAAGCTCAAGAGCGCATCGAGAACGGTAAGCGCTCGATCAGTCACGCCGAGAGAGGGCCGCGCCTCGCAGATAGCCCTGAAAAGCTTCCATTTGTTGCGCCGGAAATCGGGCTCGATATCCTCGGCTTGCATTTGACTTGCCAGGAAGGCAAGCGATATCGACCGCCGCCCAAAGGGCGTCGTGACAGTTCCACTCTCCATTTTCCTTCACCTACGCATAGGCAAAAGAAATCCGCTCACCAAAACGGTGCCAAAGACTCTTGACTGTGATTCGTGGAAATGCGATTCTCGATCTTGCTAGAAATCAGAGGAAGGCTTCCACGACTTCGGTCGCTTGGGGGCCTTTTTCTTTTGCGGGTTGCTCCTTTGCGGGTTGAACTCGTCTAATAGCGATGACTCAGTCCTGGAGGACCGATCGGCTCTGAAGATAATCGCGATGCAGTTGCTCGAGCTGCGAGGCGACGAAATCGGCAAAAGCAGGTGCGGCCCGATCATCAAAAACCAGATTGACCTTGGTTCCGCTCCGCTCGACGGATGCGAGCTTTGCTCCCGCCTCGCTCTTGATCGTCTCGGGTTTCGGCTTTGCGCCTCTAACGGAGAGCAGAGCCATGACCTGACTGAAGCGGCTGTCGGAATCAGCATCCCTGAACCGGGTGCTTTGCAGGAGTTCCTTGAGCGCCGCCTCGTTCTTTCCTTCGGCATGACGCTCGGCGAGCGCCATCCATCTGGGACGGCCTGCCTTCGGCGCCGGGCCGATCGCTTCGATCAATGTGCGCGGCAGCGAATGCGCGACGCTCATCAGCTTTGAAAGCTGGGTTTTCTCGATTCCCAGCGAGGACATGATGACGCGCCGGTCGAAACCGCGCTCTTCGAGAGCGAGTGCAAAAAGTCCGCGCTCGATATAGCTGAGATCCGAACGGGCGGCGTTTTCCTGGCCCTGGATGACGACGAGCTCTTCATCTGTCAGATTCTGGACGACTGCCTTGACGGGACGAGCGAGCGAGGCGAGCACCCGCACGCGGCGGTGACCGAAGGCGATCTGATATCTGTCCGGCTTTGAAGGGTGAGGCCTGACCAGGATGGGGCTCTTCTGCCCGGATTCGCGGATGGCTTCGACCAGCCGCTGATAGTCTTCGCCTTCGTCAGGCAGACGGTCGGAAACGAAGGAGCCCTCGATCTTTTCGGTCGGTATTTCCACCACCGCCGAACCCGAGGCGATCAATGCCCTCGCCTGATCGGCCGCGCTGGCGATATGGCCGAGAGAACGGCTCATGGCTCCGACCGCGCCGGAGCGTATGTGTTGCAGCGACTTTTCCGGCGCTTCCGTCGGGGGTGCTGCATCATTCGAGTTGCCATCTGGCAACTCCTGCTCCCGCCGGGATAGCATTGCTTTCAGAGTGTCTTTCCGGCTCATGCCGCCCTCCCCCAGGCCTGCCTGATGAGGCTTTCGATTTCGCCATTGACCGCGTCGAGCGATTCCATCGCGCGGTCATAGGTGTTCTTGGAAAAGTTCTCGCGCCCGACCTCGTAAAGCGTCTGCTTGGAAAGCCCGGCATCCGAAATCGCGGTGGATTTCAGCATATGGTTCGTCAGAACGCGCTCGCGGAACAATGACCGCATGAAGCCAACCACCTGCGTTTGCGGGCCGTCGGAAGGCTCGTAGCGCGTCACCACATAGCGGATGAAATCATAGTCGAGGTCGCCGCCGGAATCCTGGACGACGCTCAGCAGGTCGGATGTCATCAGCAGGAACTGGCACATCGACATGACGTCCAGCATTTGCGGGTGGGCGGTGATCAGGAGCCCGGTCGAGGCGCAAAGCGCGCCGAGCGTCAGGAAACCGAGCTGCGGCGGGCAATCGAGGACCATCACGTCGTAATTGTCTGAGACGGTGCCCAGTGCTGAAGCCACGCGGCCGAAGAAGGGTTCGGCCGAACGCTCGGCAAGCGCGCGGGGCGTGTCGTGCTCAAATTCCATGAGTTCGAGATTGCCGGGAACGAGATCGAGGCCGGGAATATAGGTCTTGCGCACCACGTCGCTCAACGGACGGCGCTGCTCGTCATAGCGTATGGCGGCGTACATGGTCTCGTTGGAGCCGATATCGTATTCGGGCTGGTAGCCGTGCAGCGCGGTGAGCGAAGCCTGCGGATCGAGATCGACGGCAAGCACGCGGTGACCCTGAAGGGCGAGATATTGCGCCAGATGCGCGGCGGTCGTGGTCTTGCCGCTGCCACCCTTGAAGTTGAGCACGGCCATGACCTGGCAGTGCTCGTCGCCACGCCGGTGCGGGACATAGCGTTTGCCCTTGGAATTCTCATCCAGGACGGCGCGGATCTCGTTGATCTGGTCGAGCGTGTAGGAGCGCCTTCCTCCGGGGCTGATGGCCGGCTGCGGTCCCTTGCCGTTCAGCGAGAGTTGCCGAAGATAGGCATCGGCGATGCCAATCAGCTTCGCCGATTCTACAGAGGAGAAGGACCGCAGGGTCTTTTGTGATACCGGCGGAAAGAGCGCCTGGCGCATTGCCTGCAATTCCTGAGACAGTGCGGCGCCGTCGGCGGCGATGACCTCGGTCATCGGGCGCTTTGGTGTAAGTGTGGGGGAGAACTGACTACGAGCCTTCGCCATAACTACGATAATTCTCCGTAATGGATGAATATTTCGTAGGGAAGATGCCGCGAGTCGCGATTCTTAGCAAGGGAATTAGGGTTAATGAAAGATTAACCATGCCGAAGGTGATCTTCAAGTACGTTTAGACTGCCCTGCCCGTTCGAAAAAGCCAACGTCATCCGCGGCCCTGCCCTCTCATGCACGGCGACGAATAGCTATTGTCGCGACGCTTGCCCCCGCATTTTTCTCCCAGGAGGCAGAATCGGCACGACCGGACATGTGATGCGGACGCCGTCTCCTTCCTGTCGCGAGTCGTCAGGAGGCAATTCAGTTAACAAGGCCGGAGTTGCCATCTGGCAACTTCGGCGGAGCGCCTTCTCATCGGAAGGGCGCGTGAACGATGCTGCCTGAACAGAGCTAGGTAGTGGTCTCATAAACCCGCATCCATAGTCGGGCGGCTGCGAGGAAGTTTCTGGCCAGCTTGTCATAGCGGGTTGCGACCCTGCGGAAGTGTTTGAGCTTGCAGAAGAAGCGCTCGACGAGGTTGCGCTGCCGGTAGATTTCGGGATCGACCGATCGCTGAACCTTGCGGTCGCGTTGGGTGGGAATATGAGCCTGTCCGCCGCGCTGGCCGACCAGGTCGATCAGATGCTGCCAGTCATAGCCGCGGTCGGCGACGACGGTGGAGGCGGGTAGCCCTTCGAGCAGTCCGGGCGCCGCAGCCTTATCGGACGCCTGCCCTGACGTCAGCGCGACACGGACCGGGAGTCTGTTCTCGTCGACGACGACGTGGATCTTGCTGGTCAGTCCTCCACGAGAACGGCCGATGGCGTGATACGGGCCCCTTTTTTACCACCGGCGGCATGCTGGTGGGCGCGGATGATGGAGCTGTCGATCAACTGCATCGACTGTGGTGAAGCGGATGCCAGAGCCTCGAACACACGTAGCCATACGCCCGCCTTGGCCCATCGGTTGTAGCCGTTATAAGCGATCGTATAGGGGCCGTAGCGCTCGGGCAGGTCCCGCGAGGGCGAGCCGGTGCGCAGGATGTAGAAGATTCCATTTATGAGTGCAGAGCCTAGCGCCGGCCCAACGACGGACGTGGCTCCTGGGTCGATTGCCTGCGAGCCGTAACCCGGACATCGATCTCGGGTATTCCATTTTGCTTGGCCTTCTTCGGAGCAAGGTCTTAGGTGACATAGCTGGGAGTTGCCAGGTGGCAACTCCCACTGCTGCTCGGCGCGTTGTATTCCCCCCCCGCGTGGAGCAGCCGGCCATGCTTCACGAACACTTGCCGCAGGTTGGCATTATGCCATAACCTTTCGTTGGGACGACCGGGAGTGGGGTTGGCCTGGCGAGCGAGAGGACGGCCTGGTTGTGACCGGCTTTATTTCGGCGTAGCATGGATTCATACCTTTTGAGGCATGTGGGGAGGAGATCCTGCAGCATGGCGAAGCTCGTGTTCGCTTTGAACCAATCCCTGGATGGATATGTCGACCACACGGCGTTTACGCCCGAGCCCGCGCTCTTCCGTCATTTTATCGACGACGTGCGCGGTTTGGCCGGCAGCGTGTACGGCCGCCGCATGTACGAGGTGATGCGGTATTGGGACGAAGATCATGCGGCGTGGGGCGAGGAGGAGCGCGACTATGCTGCAGCCTGGCGCAGCCAACCGAAATGGGTCGTGTCGCGCTCGCTGAAGTCCGTCGGGCCGAATGCCACTCTGGTCGCTGATGACATCGAGGTGGTGATAGGCGGTCTCAAGGCTCGATTGGATGGCGTGATTGAAGTTTCCGGACCTGAGCTGGCACGAAGCCTGACGGACCTTGGTCTTGTCGATGAATATCGGTTGTACCTCCATCCCGTCGTGCTTGGTTGCGGCAAGCCGTTCTTCGCCGGCCCGCAACCGCCGCTGCGCCTCGTGGCGAGCGACCGATTTGGCGAGAGCGTGATCAGATTGACATACGTTCCCGCTTAACCGCGCGCCGAACCGGCAAACTGCTGATCCTATAACTTTCATGATCAGCGGCAGCAGTTGCCCGACCTTGGTCGTGCGTGCGGAACCTCATGGGAGGTGTAGGCGGTTCGCGGACCAGTTTCCGCTCAACTGAAATGGGGAGAGGGGAGGGGCTGCCGTGTAGGGGTATGGCGAAAACGATGTGCTTGGTCTATAATCCTGCCATGCAGATTCGCACCTGACAGCGAAAGGTGCGCTTAGCTCGCCAAGAAGCTTCGGCACCGGCGACGAGTGGCAGGCACTCCAATTTTCTTCGATGCAAGCTACGGCATGATTAATGGGCGGTGATGAAACCAAACCGCTCACTCGCTTTCATAACGCAAATCAGCTACAACAACATCAATGCGTTACGATCTTGCGAAATTGCCCCTGCACAGCCTGATTTCACCGGTGGCGGCCACGACGGCCGCGCTTGCGCGGCTCGACGAGCGCCTGAGCCGAACCGACTTGCGCGAGGGCTGCATCAGCCGCGCCGACTTCGCTGATGCCTGTGCCTCAATGTGGATCGATGGAGAACTCGTGCATCTGGAGGATGTCGTCCTCCATGATGCCGGCATGGGCATCCGCGCACCGACGCATGAGCTGACCATCGCCCATGATGTGCTCCGCACCCGCCGACGCATTCTGGCTCATCCACCCAACTGGGCGCTCAGCATTGAGGGTCTGCGGCATCTGCGCGGCCGCATGGATATCGGGTCGGGTGCGTCGTTGGCAGCGGTCGAAGAGGTCTCGCAGCCGATCGCGGACGGGGAGGGGACTGAGAAAGAAGATGAGGACGATGCCGACGATCCGCTTGCCAGGGAGTTTGCGGAGATCGATGCAGTGCTTGCCCGAAGCGAGGCCCTGCTTTCCCTGGCCGCAGCCCCGCCGGCGCCATCGCCCCCACGGGAGCGCGATCCGCTCGTCTACGAACCGGACTGGGACGAGGATTCGCGCATCGAGGAATGGCGCGCCGTGCTTTTTGAAACAGAAGGGCTGCCACCGATGCTGCGCGCCGTGCTTCTGCTCGATGCGTGGAACCAGTTGCAGGTCCTGCAGCACGCGCCATGGCTTGGCCGGCTGCTTGCCGCAGCCCTGCTTCGCGAGACCGGCATCACCCTGGTGCATCTGGCAACCGTCAACCTCGGACTGAAAGCCATCCCGCGCGAACGCCGCGCCAGCCGCGATCGCAACGACCGGTTACTCGCCTTTCTCGATGGAATCGCCGCCGGCGCGGAGGCCGGGTTGAAGGAGCATGATCGGTTGCTTCTGGCCCGCCAGCAGATGCAGCGCCGGCTCGCAGGACGCCGTGCCTCGTCGAAGCTTCCGCAACTGGTCGATCTCGTCCTTTCGAAGCCAATGGTATCGGCCGGAATGATCGCCGAAGCGCTTGGCGTAACGCCGCAGGGTGCACTCAAAATCGCCAGCGCGCTGAACCTCAGGGAACTGACGGGGAGGGGGAGGTTTCGGGCTTGGGGCGTGATTTGATCCGCAGCAATCCTTGCCATTCAAGGCCGCGCGGCTTGCAATTGGGCGATTTTTGAACTGAGTTCTTATACTTTCGCGAATATGCTCGTTCAGCGATTTTCTCCGCCAGGATGAAACGCTAAGAAACGTCGTGGAATGTTGAGGAGGAACAATGCGCGCAGTTCTGGGTGAGGTCGAGAAGCGGCGGGCTGAAGCAAGGCTCGGCGGCGGCGAAAAGCGCATCGCCGCGCAGCACGCCAAGGGCAAGTTGACGGCGCGCGAGCGCATCGAGGTCCTGCTTGACGAGGGCTCCTTCGAGGAGTTCGACATGTATGTCACCCATCGCGCGGTCGATTTCGGCATGGCGAGCCAGAAGGTCGCGGGCGATGGCGTCGTCACCGGCTGGGGCACGATCAACGGCCGCCAAACTTACGTCTTTTCCCAGGATTTCACCGTGCTCGGCGGTTCGCTTTCCGAGACCCATGCCCAGAAGATCTGCAAGATCATGGATATGGCGGTGCGCGTCGGCGCGCCGGTGATTGGGCTCAATGATTCCGGGGGGGCGCGCATCCAGGAAGGTGTGGCCTCGCTTGCCGGTTACGCGGAAGTGTTCCGCCGCAATGCCGAGGCCTCCGGCGTCATCCCCCAGATTTCCGTCATCATGGGACCCTGCGCCGGCGGCGCGGTCTACTCGCCGGCCATGACCGATTTCATCTTCATGGTGCGCGATTCATCCTACATGTTCGTCACAGGTCCGGACGTGGTGAAGACCGTCACCAACGAGATCGTCACGGCCGAGGAACTCGGCGGCGCCCGCACCCACACGCAAAAATCCTCCGTTGCCGATGCGGCCTTCGAAAACGACATCGAGACGCTGGAAGCGGTGCGCCGGCTTTTCGATTTCCTGCCCTTGAACAACCGCGAGAAGCCGCCAGTCCGTCCCTTCCACGACGACCCGGCCCGCCTCGAAAACCGCCTCGACAGCCTGATCCCCGACAGTGCAGCCAAGCCCTACGACATGAAGGAGCTTGTCCATGCGATTGCCGACGAGGGCGATTTTTTCGAGATCCAGGAAGCCTTCGCCAAAAACATCATCACCGGCTTCATTCGTATCGAGGGCCAGACGGTTGGCGTCGTCGCCAACCAGCCGATGGTGCTCGCCGGCTGCCTGGATATCGACAGTTCACGCAAAGCTGCCCGTTTCGTGCGGTTCTGCGACGCCTTCTCGATCCCCATCCTCACGCTGGTCGACGTGCCGGGCTTCCTGCCGGGCGTGGCGCAGGAATATGGCGGCGTCATCAAGCACGGCGCCAAGCTGCTCTTCGCCTATTCGGAGGCGACCGTGCCGATGGTGACCCTGATCACGCGGAAAGCCTATGGCGGCGCCTATGACGTCATGGCCTCGAAGCATATCGGCGCGGACATAAATTACGCCTGGCCGACGGCCGAGATCGCCGTGATGGGCGCCAAGGGCGCGACCGAGATCCTCTACCGCTCGGAACTCTCCGATCCGGAAAAAATCGCAGCGCGGACGAAGGAATATGAGGAGCGTTTCGCCAACCCCTTCGTGGCGGCCGAACGCGGCTTCATCGACGAAGTCATCATGCCGCATTCTTCCCGACGCCGTATCGCCCGCGCCTTCGCCTCGCTGCGCAACAAGCAGGTGACGACGCATTGGAAAAAACACGACACGATTCCGCTCTAGAGGTCCGCTGTGACGGCGGCCGCCAGCCATGAAATACCGCAGGAGTTCCCGATGCCCAGACCGCCCGAAATGACCAAACATCGGGGTTTTCCCTCCGGCATGCCGGGCCATGGCCATCACTTCACGATCCGTCGGGCGAACGAAAAGGGTGCGACGCCTTTGAAGCCGCTGCAGCGCCGCGCCCGGCCGGGCACGATCGAGCACAAGGTGGACGCCGCCTTCCTGCACGCACTGTGGCATCATTTCGGCCCGGAACCCTTCGAGCGCGGCAATCTCGATGCCGGCCGACTCAACCTCCTGTTCGGCCGCGAGGTCGTGCCGGCTGAGGACAATTTCGATCCGACCTCCTACGAGGCGCTGCTGGTGATCAACGAGAAGGTTGCGCGCCAGAGCTTTCCGGAATCCTTCGAAGACGTGATGGAGATTTGAGTTTGGCGATCAAGAAGATCCTCATCGCCAATCGTGGCGAAATCGCCTGCCGGGTTATCAGAACGGCTAAGAAGATGGGCATCGCGACGGTCGCCGTCTATTCGGATGCCGATCGCGACGCGCTGCATGTGCGCATGGCAGACGAAGCGGTGCATATCGGGCCCGCCCCCTCCAGCCAGTCCTATATCGTCATCGACAGGATCCTCGATGCGATCCGCAAGACCGGCGCCGATGCCGTCCATCCCGGCTACGGGTTTCTCTCGGAAAATCCCGCCTTCGCCGCGGCACTCGAAAAGGAAGGCGTTGCCTTCATCGGCCCGCCCGTCAAGGCGATCGAGGCCATGGGCGACAAGATCACCTCCAAGAAGATAGCGGCCGAAGCCGGCGTCAACACTGTGCCCGGCCATATGGGCCTCATTGAGGATGCCGAGGAGGCGGTGACGATCGCCTCTTCCATCGGCTATCCGGTGATGATCAAGGCGTCCGCCGGCGGCGGCGGCAAGGGCATGCGTATCGCCTGGAACGACAAGGAGGCCCGCGAAGGCTTTCAGTCGTCGAAGAACGAGGCGAAGTCCTCCTTCGGCGACGACCGCATCTTCATTGAGAAATTCGTCACTCAGCCGCGCCACATCGAAATTCAGGTGCTGGGCGACAGGCACGGCAACACGCTCTATCTCGGCGAGCGCGAATGCTCCATCCAGCGGCGCAACCAGAAGGTCATCGAGGAGGCGCCGTCGCCCTTCCTCGATGCCGAGACGCGGAAGGCCATGGGCGAGCAGGCCGTGGCGCTCGCGAAAGCGGTCGGCTATTTCTCCGCCGGCACGGTGGAATTCATCGTCGACGGCCATCGCAATTTCTACTTCCTCGAGATGAACACCCGCCTGCAGGTCGAGCACCCGGTCACCGAACTTGTCACCGGCATCGATCTCGTCGAGCAGATGATCCGCGTCGCCGCCGGCGAAAAGCTCGCCTTCGGCCAGGACGATGTGAAGCTCACCGGCTGGGCGGTCGAAAGCCGGCTTTACGCCGAAGACCCGTACCGCAACTTCCTGCCGTCAATCGGCCGGCTTTCTCGTTACCGTCCGCCGCTGGAAGGCCGGTGGGAGGATGGCACCGTGGTGCGTAACGATACCGGCGTCTTCGAGGGCGGCGAAATCTCCATGTATTACGACCCGATGATCGCCAAGCTTTGCACCTGGGCGCCGGACCGGATCAAGGCGATCGACGCCATGGCGACGGCACTCGACGATTTCGAGGTGGAGGGCATCGGCCACAATCTTCCCTTCCTCTCGGCCGTCATGGAGCATGAGCGGTTCCGCGCCGGGCGGCTGACCACCGGTTTCATTGCGGAGGAGTTTCCGGAAGGTTTTTCCGGCGTGCGCCCGGATGAAGCCGCCGCTCGCAAGCTCGCGGCCATCGCCATTCTGGTCAACCAGGTGCTGCAGGAGCGCGCGGTGCAGATCTCCGGCACGATCGGCAATCACCGCCGCGTCGTCGGCAAGGAATGGGTGGTCACGCTTGCGGGTTTCGAGCTGCCCGCCGCTCTCGAAACCTCTCCCGACGGCACCTCCGTCACGTTCGCCGATGGCGCGCGCTTTTCGGTCGCCAGCGGCTGGCTTCCCGGCCGGAGTCACGCAGCCTTTCATCTGGATGGCGAGCCGATGGGCGTGAAGGTCGATCTCGCCGGAACCGCAATCCGGCTGCGCTGGCGCGGCATGGACGTGACGGCGCGGGTTCGCTCCCCGCATGTGGCCGAACTTGCGCGCCTGATGCCCGTCAAGCTGCCGCCGGATACGTCGAAAATGCTGCTTTGCCCGATGCCCGGCGTCATCACCTCGGTCGCGGTCAAGGCGGGCGATCAGGTCGAAGCCGGCCAGACGCTCGCAACCGTCGAGGCGATGAAGATGGAGAACGTTCTGAAGGCCGAGAGACAGGGTGTGGTCAAGCGCGTCGCGGCCATCGCCGGCCAGAGTCTTGCGGTGGACGAGCTGATCGTCGAGTTCGAGTAGGGCGGGTGGTGAGAAGCTGGGGCAGCTGAATCCGTGAACCGATTGCTGCGGCCAGGCGTCAGAAATCCCAGGGACATATAAGATCGAGCCCCGCTGTCTCGAAGTCCCTCAGGTTGCGGGTCGCTAAACGGCCACCGTTAACCCGCGCAATCGCAGCAATCATGCCGTCAGGCGCAGACATCCCGCGTCCCTGTCGAACAGCAGTGCCCATGATTTTCCCATAGGCCAGCGCGGCCTCTTCTGTCATGCCAAAAATTCGATCGGCAAATCGACGCCGCCAGTCTGACAATCCCTGCTCTAGCCGTTCAGCGCGTTGATCGGGCCTGATCTTCTGAATACCGAATGCTATCTCCGCAATCGTTACGGTAGGCAGCGCGAGTTCGGCGTCGTATCGAATCAGCCAAGCGATCACCGCGTCGTCCGGCGTCTTTTTCAAGGTTTCGGAAACAACGTTGGTATCGAGAAAAATCAAAGATCGATGCCCTTATGAGGGTGACGATTTTCGCGAATGACTGCTTCCAGATCGATGTCGCTGCCGGCTTGCGCCGCCAGCCGGCTATAGAAGGTAGAGGCGGGCTCGCGCCCCGCTTCGCGGATCTCATAAGCTTCGAGCGCACGTTCGACCACATCAGCGATTGAACGGTTTTCACGGCGGGCAAGCCGGTGTGCGAGGTCGCGCGCCTTTGAGCTGCGGACGGAAAGCTGTGGTTCGGCCATTCCTACCTCCTACCGAGAAGGATAAATACGAACTGCCATCAAGATGGCAAATGATGGCTTGATATTCAAGAGTCCTATTGGATTGAGCTGCGACAGTGAATGGGTGGCGAGAGGGTTCGGCCTAAAAACGGCAAGTTCCTCGCCTTAATGTCCCTTGCGCGGCCACTGCAGAGGGATCGGAGTCGCGGATAAAAATCGCTGAACGGGGCGCTGAGAGGTGCTACTTTTTACTAATACAAGAGGCAGCTTTCAGCGCCCCGTCCGAACACTATAAATAAACACGGCGTCGACGGCGCGCGTGTCCAAAGGCGCATGGAGGAGGAAACGGGTGACCGACAAGACCATAAAAGACTGGAAAGCACTCGCCGAAAAAGAGTTGAAGGCATCGCCCGAAACGCTCGTCTGGCGTACGCCCGAAGGCATCGAGGTGAAGCCGCTCTATACGGCCGACGACCTGCAGGGGATCGATCACCTGCACTCGCTTCCCGGCTTCGAGCCTTTCGTGCGTGGCCCACGCGCCACCATGTATGCCGGAAGGCCGTGGACGATCCGCCAATATGCCGGCTTCTCCACCGCCGAAGCCTCCAACGCCTTCTATCGCCGCAATCTCGCTGCCGGCCAGAAGGGCCTCTCGGTCGCCTTCGATCTCGCCACCCATCGCGGCTATGATTCGGATCATCCGCGTGTCGAGGGCGATGTCGGCAAGGCGGGCGTCGCGGTCGATAGCGTCGAGGACATGAAGATCCTCTTCGACGGCATTCCACTCAAGGAAATGTCCGTGTCGATGACCATGAACGGCGCGGTCATCCCGATACTCGCCTCTTTCATCGTCGCGGGTGAGGAGCAGGGCTGTTCGCGGGCCGAGCTTTCCGGAACCATCCAGAACGATATCCTCAAGGAGTTCATGGTCCGCAACACCTATATCTATCCGCCCGAGCCCTCGATGCGGATCGTCGCCGACATCATCGAATATACGGCGAAGGAAATGCCGCGCTTCAATTCGATCTCGATCTCCGGCTACCATATGCAGGAAGCCGGCGCGACGCTCGTGCAGGAACTCGCCTTCACGCTCGCCGACGGGCGCGAATATGTGCGCGCCGCCCTCGCCAAGGGCCTGAATGTCGATGATTTCGCCGGTCGGCTTTCCTTCTTCTTCGCCATCGGCATGAACTTCTTCATGGAGGCGGCGAAGCTCCGCGCCGCGCGCCTCCTCTGGTCGCGCATCATGGAGGAGTTCAAGCCACAAAAGGCCTCCTCGCTGATGCTGCGCACCCATTGCCAGACGTCGGGCGTCTCGCTGCAGGAGCAGGACCCCTATAACAACGTCATCCGCACGGCTTACGAGGCGCTGTCTGCCGTGCTTGGCGGCACGCAGTCGCTGCACACCAATGCGCTGGACGAGGCCATGGCCTTGCCGACGGATTTTTCCGCCCGCATCGCCCGCAATACCCAGCTCATCCTGAGCCACGAAACGGGCGTCACCAAGGTCGTCGATCCGCTCGCCGGCTCCTACTATGTCGAAAGCCTGACGAACGAATTGGCTGAAAAAGCCTGGGCGCTCATCAAGGAGGTCGAGTCCCTCGGAGGTATGACCAGGGCGGTCGCGGAAGGCCTGCCGAAGCGGATGATCGAGGAAGCGGCCACGCTTCGCCAGGCACGCGTCGATCGCGGCGAGGAGATCATCGTCGGGGTCAACAAGTACCGGCTGGAGAATGAGGACGAGCTCGACATTCTCGCCATCGACAATACCGCCGTGCGCAATGCGCAGATCAGGCGGCTGGAGGAGGTGCGCCGGCAGCGCGATCCGAGACAGGTCGAACAAACGCTTGATGCCCTGGCCGAGGTCGCCCGCACCGGCAAGGGCAATCTTCTGGAAGCCGCGGTGGAGGCGGCGCGTGCCCGCGCCACGGTGGGTGAGATTTCGGATTCGATGCGCAAAGCCTTCGGGGATCATTCGGCCGTGCCGGAAGTGGTGAGCGATATCTACGGCCCCGCCTATGACGACGATCCGGAATACCGGACGATCGTTAGCCGGCTATCCAATTATGCGAAGGCCTCCGGCAAGCCGAAAATCATGGTCGCCAAGCTCGGCCAGGATGGGCACGACCGGGGCGCCAAGGTCATCGCGTCCGCCTTCGGGGATATCGGTTTCGACGTGCTTGCCGGCCCGCTCTTCCAGACGCCGGAAGAGGCAGCCGATCTTGCGATCCGGGAAAAGGTCCAGGTGGTCGGCATGTCCTCGCTCGCCGCCGGCCATCGGACGCTCGGTCCTCAGCTCGTCGAGGCGCTGAAGGCCAAGGGCGCGGAAAACATCATCGTCGTGGTGGGCGGCGTCATCCCGCGGCAGGATTACGATTACCTGATAGAACACGGCGTCGCCGCCGTCTTCGGCCCCGGCACCAATGTGCTGGATGCCGCCAACAAGGTGCTCGACCTCATCGAGGGAAAGCGGCGCAATATCTGAGGATGGGTTGGAATGCCGGCGGGCTTTCGACTTCCGCCGGTATTCCAGTTCACCGTTTGCCGAGGAGGGGGAGCGTCTCAAGGAGCTTCGAAAGCTTGATCGCGCTCCACGGCATGTATTCGGCGATCGCCAGTCCCACGATATCGGCTTCCGCATCCACGGCCTTCAGAATATTGGCCACCTCCTCGAAGCGCATCCGGCCTTTCGCAACGCCCTCATAGGCATTCGGTTTGGCATCGGGGTCCTGCGAGAGAAGGAAGTCGTAGAGCGAGGGGTCGAGAACATCCAGGTCGAAATGCACCGCGACCTTCTTCGCGCCCGAGGCGCGCAGCCATTGCAGCACGGGCTCGGCGGAGCCGGCCAGGTCTTCCGGGCTGAGGCGCGTCATTCCGTGCTCTGGAATGAAATCCGTTTCGTAGGGCGCGGTTTCGGTCAGGCCGACATAAAGAACCCGGTCTCCCTTCACCGGCTTCGGCACGGCGGCCACGAAGTCCGGATCGCCTATCCCCATCAGCATGGCGAGCACATGCGCATGGGCGTTGCGGAACTGCTTCGCGGTCATCACGTCGGGATGCGCGTCCACCCAAAGAACCGCAAGATCCTCGCCATACCGCGCGCTGAGATATGCCGTGGGCGCGAGGTTGACGAGGCAGTCGCCGCCAAGCGTGACGATGGCGTCGGGATCGTGCCGGGCGATCGCCGATCTGGCTGCGGCAAGCTGGTCCAGAAGCGGCTTGCGGGAAACGATGCCCTGCTCGACCGGTCGCGTGGCGTCCGGGGCTTCGGGCACCGCAATCGTTTCCTCCGGTCCCTGCGCCTTCGGCGCGATCGCTGCAAGAACGCGCGCGCCTATCCTGTAGTCTGGGTGATCCCCGCCCTGCCATTGCGGAAGGTTCAGGCGCAGAATGTTTTTCGGGTCGATTGTCATGGTCTCACTCTTTCCTGTCGGGAATTCGGATCGGTTTACCCTTGCTGGGACAGGACATAGCTGGTGATTGAAAACAGGAACAAAATAGCGGATTTATAGCAACTCTGTCCAAGATTATGGACAATGACCGGAACGGGGAAATACCGTGAATCAGCTCCTAGCCATGCGGGCCTTCGTGCGGGTCGTCGATACCGGGTCTTTCCGGGGCGCCGCCAACCAGCTTCAGGTGCCGCGCTCGACGGTCAGCAAGCTCGTCACCGATCTCGAAAAGCATCTCGGCGCAAGGTTGATGAACAGGACCACGCGCAATGTCGTGGTGACTGCCGAGGGTGAGGAATATTACCGGTATGCGGCGCGCCTGGTGGCGGAGGTCGATGAGGCCGACAGCGCCGTGCGGGGCAGGAAGCTGACGCCGAGAGGCCATCTTCGCATCGAGTCCCACCCGACCTTCGCGCAGAATGTCCTGATCCCGCATCTGCCGGATTTCCATCGGCAGTATCCGCATATCTCCATCGCGCTGGGCATCGGCAACCGGCCCGCAAACATCATCGGGGAAGGGGTCGATTGCGCCATCAGGGCAGGGGAGATCGGCGACGAAACCTTGATCGCAAGGCATCTGTTCGATGCGGACTTCGTGACCTGCGCCTCGCCGGCCTATCTGGAGCGGATGGGAGCGCCGGCGTCTCCGGAAGACCTCGCCGCCAACCATGTTGCGGTCGGCTTCTTTTCCCATGCTGACGGCCGGATGAAACCGCTGGCCTTCGAGAAATCCGGTCACCGGCACCTCGTCAGCGACCTGCAATTCTCCGCCAATGAGGACAATGGCCAGATCGCCATGATCCTGGCGGGAATGGGGGTCGGCCAGAACGTGAGACCGTTCCTCCTGCCCTACCTGCAGTCGGGAGAGCTCGTCGAGGTTTTGGGCGAATGGAGCCATCCGACGCTGCCGTTCCATGTCGTCTATGCTCCCGGCAGACATCAGAGTGCCAGGCTGAAGGTCTTCATCCAGTGGCTTGTCGAGCGCTTCGGAAAGCCCTCTCAGGGCTGAGCCCCCACCGGCATTGTATTCGGAAATTCTCTCAGCTGGCCGATCAGCGGCAACCGGATCGCCGCCTGGAAACCCCGGCTGATGTTCTCAAGCGTGATATCGCCGCCGTGATGGCGGGCTATCGCACGGGCGATCGACAGGCCGAGGCCGACGCCGCCGGTCTCGCGGTTGCGCGAATGCTCAAGGCGGAAGAACGGCACGAAGACCCGCTCGAAATCGGCAACCGGTATGCCGGGGCCGTCATCCTCGACGAGGATGGTCAGGCTGTCGGCGCGCTTTTCGAGCGAGACGCGCGCCCGCTTGCCGTAACGCACCGCGTTTTCCACGAGATTTCTTATCGCCCGGCGCAAGGCGTCGGGCCGGCACCGGTAGCCGATCCTCGATGCGCAGGCAAACGTCACGTCGAGACCGAGATCGGCTAGGTCGTCGCACAGGCTGGAGATGAGGGCGGTGAGGTCCACGCTACGGGTCTCTTCGAGCGTCGCCTCCTCGCGGGCGAAGGCAAGCGTGGCTTCGGTCATCGACTGCATCTCGTCGAGGGTCGCCAGCATGCGCTCCTGCAGTTCGGGATCGGAAACGAATTCGGCGCGCAGCCTCAGCGATGTGATCGGCGTGCGCAGGTCGTGGCCGATCGCCGCCAGCATGCGGGTCCGGTCGTCGACGAAGCGCTGCAGGCGCGCCTGCATTAGGTTGAACGCCTCGGTCATCTGGCGAATGTCGTCCGGCCCTTGTTCGGGTAGCGGCGGCACGGCCTCGCCGCGGCCGAGCGCCTCGGCGGCAACAGCCAGACGCCTTATCGGACGGGCGATCCGGCGCGCGACGAAAATTCCGATCCCGGAAAGAACGAGCGCGGTGATGGCGAGCGAGATGGCCGATTGCTGCGTCCAGATGGCGTTGGCGATCGGCTTGGAGACGACGGCGTTCAGCCATGCGCCGCCGCCGAGCTGCACAGCGAGACCCATGCCGTTGATGCGTTTGAGCGAGGCGAATTTCGCAGGCTGCGACAGGGGCCAGGCCGACGGTGACAGATCGGTCCACAGGATCGTGCTAGCCGCCGCGGCGGTGCCGGCGGAACCTTCCACCGGGTAGATCTTCGGCACTTTCGGATCCGGCGGCAGCGGCGGGAGCTGCTGCTTGTTCAGCTTCGCAAACCCTGCCAGGGGGGCGGCGAGCTGGGCGCTTGCCAGATCCTGCCAGGCCCGGGCCGTTTCCGGGCTGTCCGCTGAAATCCAGAATCGCGTGCTTGCCGTGTCGCTTGCCCGCAAAACATCACTCTTAAGCTCCGGCGGAGTCACCTCGACCAGCTTCGCGATCGAGGCGGCGCGGCTCAAGAATTCGCTCTTGGCGGCGGCGCGCAGCGCCTGGCCGCGCTCGTCCCAGGAAACCAAGAGGCCGATGCTCTGGGAGACCACAAGCGCAAGCAGGATCAGACAGATGAACTGCGCCGCCAAGCTCCGTCGCCACCAGCCAGTCATGACGGCTCGATCCTTGCCGTGAAGCTGTAGCCGCCGCCCCAATGAGTCTTGATTAGCACAGGGTTGCGCGGGTCGGCTTCGATCTTTTTCCTCAACCGGCTGACCTGGTTGTCGATACTGCGGTCGAAGCTGTCGGCAGCGCGCCCGACGGTCAGGTCGAGAAGCTGATCGCGGTTGAGCACCAGTCCCGCATGGTCGATGAAAACCGAAAGGAGGCGGAATTCCGCGGTCGAAAGTGGCACGGCGATCTCGTCGGGGCCGATGATCTCCCTCCGTCCCGTGTCGAGAACCCAGCGGTCGAAGCCCACGGTCCTGACCTTCAGGGTTCCGCGCCGCGGCGGCAGGCTATGGACGCGCCGGAGCACCGCCTTGATGCGCGCCAGCAGCTCGCGGGGATTGAAGGGCTTTGTGACGTAGTCGTCCGCTCCGAGTTCCAGGCCGATGATGCGGTCCGTCTCGTCGCTCATTGCCGTCAGGAGAATGATCGGAAGCTCGCCCCGACTTCGCAACTGGCGGCAGATCGACAAGCCATCCTCTCCCGGCATCATGACGTCGAGCACGACGAGATCGGGCGAGCTGCGGTCGAGCAGCCGCCGAAGGGCTCCCCCGCTCTCGGCCAGGCTGATCCTGTAGCCGTGCTGAGCCAGATATTTTCCCACCAGATCGCGAATGTCGCGATGGTCATCGACGACAACGATATGGGGTGTTGGGCTGACGGTGGTGCTCACGCATCGAGAATAGGAGAAGGCCGAATGTCCTCCTAGGGAAAAATTGTAACGAAGTATGTCGGCGGCCGGTCCTGCGACATTCGGAGAAGCACTCCGCCTTCCCTGACAGAACTCTGCGACACATGCCGATCATCATCCAGGCCTGCAAGCGCCGTCTCGCAAAGCGATTGTCTCAAGGGAAGGGTTCTGGATGCCGGCACACGATCGTACTGTTCCGCAAGCCTCGCTGTCTGTTTTCGACGCCGTCACGATCATGGTCGGACTGGTCGTCGGCATCGGAATCTTCCGCACGCCCTCGATCGTCGCCGCCAATGTCGAAAGCGAACTCGCCTTCATCGGCGTTTGGGTGGCCGGTGGGATCGTCACGCTCATCGGCGCGCTGTGCTATGCCGAACTGTCGGCCGCGCATCCCCATGCCGGCGGAGAATATCACTTTCTCTCCCGCGCTTACGGCAAGCCGATGGCCGTGCTCTTCGGCTGGGCGCGCGCCTCCGTGATACAGACAGGCGCGATCGCCGGCGTCGCCTTCGTCCTTGGCGATTACGCCGCGCGGATATTCCCGCTCGGTGCGCACGGCCCCGCTCTTTACGCAGGGCTGGCGATCGTCGTGTTCACCGGAATAAACGTCGCCGGCACCTTGCAGAGCAAGACGCTGCAAGTCGTCATCACGATGGTGGAGATCGGCGCCGTCGTTGCGATCATCGCCTTCGGCCTGTTCGGCTCGCCGGGATCGGCTCCGGAAGTGGAAGCGCTCGCGCCCGGATCGGCCGCCATCGGCATGGCGATGATCTTCGTCTTGCTCACCTATGGCGGCTGGAACGAGGCCGCCTATCTCACCGGCGAGCTCAAGGATGCGCCGCGCAATATCGCCAGGGTGCTGGTGCTGGGCACCGTCGTCCTGACGGCGCTTTACGTCCTGACAAATATCGCGCTCCTTTCCATATTGGGACTCGACGGGCTTCGCGCCTCCGAGGCGGTGGCCGCCGACATGATGGGTCTGGTAGCAGGACCGCCCGGCGCGCTCATCGTTAGCCTCGCCATTGTCGTGGCCGCGGTTTCGACGCTGAACGCAACGATCTTCACCGGCGGGCGCGTCTATTTCGCCATGGCCCGCGATCTGACGCTGATGCCGCGCATCGGCGAGTGGGACGAGCGCGGGAGTAACCCCGCAAACGGTCTGATCGCGCAGGGGATTGTCGCGCTCGCATTGGTGGGAATGGGCGCGGCCACGCGCAACGGCTTTCAGGCGATGGTGGATTATACCGCTCCGGTTTTCTGGGGGTTCCTGCTGCTCACCGGCATCGCGGTTTTCGTTCTGCGGCTTCGCGAGCCCAAGCGGGTGCTGCCCTACAAGGTACCCCTCTATCCGCTGACGCCGATCCTATTCTGCCTCACCTGCGCCTATATGCTGCATGCCAGCCTCGCCTATACCGGCGTTTCGGCCCTGATCGGCCTCGCCGTCCTGGCGGCGGGCCTGCCGCTCCTGTTTTTCCGCCGAACCGGCGAAAAGGGACACTCCAAGAGCTCTCCCGCGCGCACCGCCGTCACGGCTCCCGACTGACCGAACCGCACTTCAACCAGGAGAACCGCCATGTTCCATTTCCGAAGAACCGCCATTATCTGCACGGTATCTGCCCTCGCATTGGGCAGCCCCTTCACGCTGATCGGCCCGGCTGCCGCCGATCAGGCGGCGCCGTTCACCCCCTCCGTCGGCCAGGCCGGCAAGGATGTCGTCTGGGTGCCCACCCCGCAAGCGTTGGTCGACCGGATGCTCGAAATGGCCGAAGTCACCAAGGACGACTACGTCATCGATCTCGGCTCCGGCGATGGACGCACGGTGATCACCGCGGCGAGGCTGGGCGCGCGCGCCCACGGCATCGAATACAATCCCGACATGGTCGCGCTTTCGCAGCGCAATGCCGAGGCAGCCGGGGTGACCGACCGCGCAACCTTCGTGCAGGGCGACATCTTCGAATCGGATTTCTCGGAGGCGACGGTCGTCACCCTTTTCCTGCTGCCCGAACTGAACCTCAGATTGCGTCCGATCCTGCTGGACATGGAACCCGGCCTGCGCGTGGTTTCCAACACGTTCGACATGGGTGACTGGGAGCCCGACGAGCGGGTCGAGGCGGGCGGCGACTGCACGACCTATTGCAATGCCTACAAGTGGATTATCCCCGCCAAAGTGGAAGGCAACTGGCGCCTCGGCGACGCCGAACTCACGCTGACCCAGACCTACCAGATGCTGACCGGATCGCTGAACCGGGGCGGGGAGATGCTCCCCATCAGCGAGGCCAGGATGAACGGCCGGGAGATCAGCTTTCTTGCAGGCGACCGCCGCTATATCGGAGAGGTCGGCACCGACGGCACCATGACGGGAAGCATTGAGGGCGGCGGCGAATGGAATGCTTCCCGCTCCACCAACTGAGCTTCGGAGCCGCGAGTGAATTCGACTTGTGAGCACCGGTAATAGGTTCATGCGCATTTCGGTATCTAATGACTGACCAAACACGGATTAGGTACCACCCATCGAAGCGCGGCGAGTTAGCCGTCTGAAACCCACAGGCAAAATGAAAGGAGCACACCATGAAGTGAGTGTTCATTGCCACGCTTGGAACCCTGGCATCACTCACCACCGTCCCCGGCATTTCCGCGCCACCGAACAGGGCCAGGCACCCATCCGGACGTGGCATACGGAAAAGACTGTCGGGATCGATGACAGGAATCCCGGCATCACCGATAGCGCGGGCACCGAGTTCGCGTCTGTTCGTCCGCGCACCTCGCGCGACGATCGCCAGATGGGCGACGACAGCGTCCGCGGTTGAAACGCAGTTCATTCAAGACATCGGTAGCAGCCAGGTCGCAAACACGCTGCACCGAACAGAAAGGATACGAAAATGAAGAATACCCTTATCATCGCATTTTTCGCTTCCCTCGCCGTTGCAGGCGCCTCGGCCGCGGCCGAGGGTGAATACTACGAAGGCATTGGCGGGGCCTCCTCGCAGCGGGCGGCTAACGCACCGGCAATCAAGCACGATCGGACCTTCTTCTATTCCGCCAAGGAAAAGGGAGCTGTCGCGGCCGAAGCCGACAGCGGCGACTACTATGAGGGCATTACCCGCCCCAACTGAGTGTCGCGCTTTCAGCGGGAATGGCGTTCCGTTGCGAACCATTCTCGCCCGATCGTGCATCGCGGGGGGGGACAATGTGCGGCAC
>NZ_JBHFJG010000036.1:84041-105726 GCF_057559155.1 Rhizobium moroccans
CGCACAATGTCCCCCCCCGCTTTTCGTTTCGTCATCGCGAGAAATGCCGCCAATGCAAGTGGAAGCCCGGCCATGTCTATTCATTCCGGGCTGGCTCAATTCCGGCTACTCCGTCCGGTGTGGGCGCCGAATGGCTCTCACCGTTCCGCTGCTTCCCCCGCCGCAGAAGAACTGGTCGCCGCCATCGGACTCAAGTCCTGACACGCCCGCATCCGGCGGCATATCGAGCTTCTCCAGGACCCTGCCCGACTGCGGATCGATCCGCCGGACATCGCTTCCATCACCATCCCATGTGGCGTGCCAAAGTTCACCGTCCACCCAGCTCACGCCCGTGACGAAGCGATTGGACTGGATGGTGCGCAAGACAGCGCCCGTTTCGGGATCGACCTGGTGAATCTTGCTGTTGCGGTATTCTCCGACCCACAGCGTCCCCTCCGCCCAGGCAAGGCCGGAGTCACCACCGCCTCCGGGTGCCGGGATGCTGGAAAGGACAGTGCCGGTTTGAGGGTCGATCTTCTGGATGCGATCCTCGGCGATCTGAAACAGGTGCCGGCCGTCGAAGGCCGTCCCCGCATGCGCGGCGACATCGATGGAGCGCACGACGCTTCCGCTGGCCGGGTCGAGAGCGTTCAGCCTGTCACCGGACGCGAACCAGACGAGACGGCCATCGAAGGTGAGGCCATGCACCTCGGCGATATCGGGAAAGGGACCATATTCCCGGAGGATTTCGGCGCTGGAACTTTTCATCTTGATACCCCGTGGATCATGAAACTGCCGCGACTTTAGCCGCTGTGCAGCGGAGCGGGGAGTAACAGTGTTGTCGGGAAACCGGGAATGGGCGGGGTCATCCAGCGGCGCGCGCGTCCCCGTCCGAACGACTGCACCTTGCCTGCCCTCCAAAGCTGTTCGAGCGCCCGCTGTACGCTGCGGGCACTGATACCAAGTGCGATCGCCAGAGCCGAGCTCGACCAGGCTTCGCCGTCGGCGAGCAGGGCGAGAACCGCCGCATTCTGCTCTTCCGCGTTCGGCACCAGCACGACGACCTCGCCGGCGTGGCTCGGGGATAAGGCAAAACCCCGATCCGTGGCGGTCACTTCCGCAAGGGTCCTAAGTTCCGCCCGCAGCCGTCCAATTTCCACTCGAAGCCGAGCGCGGTGCGATTCATCGGCCTGCTTTGCCCGGAAGGCGCGCTTGACGAGTAAATCCCTGCTCACGTCGCCAGGCCAGCCTTCGGCGAGTGCTCGCGCAAGAGCAAACAAAACCGGGCGGGTCGCAAGCGAGACGACCGTACCCTTGTTTCTTACAAGATTGCGGCAGGCGTCTACGACGAACGCCCCGGAAGCCAGCAATGCTTCGACCTCCTCCAACAGAAGATGACGTTCCTCTCCGCGTGCGATGAAACGTGCGGCCGGTTCGGTCATCAACAGGGAGAGGCTCTCCACCTCCGCGATCAAGCCGGGGATGCCGGCAATCCGCGCCTCGTGCTCGGCCCTGGCGAGCGCGGTGCGTGCCATCTCCGTTTGCAGACGCCGGATGGCGATCCCCGCTGCGGCGAGTTCGTAACTCGCTCTCAAGGCTGGCGTGAGCGGCGCGGGATCGATATCGGCGAGCAATCGCACGGCCTCGTCCAGGCGGCCGATCAGCAGCAGCCGACGCGCCATAAGGCACCCCGCATGCGCGGCATTGGCCCGATCGCCGCGCCGTTCGAGCACCCCTCGCGCCGCGTCGAGCGCCTTGACGGGCCATGCGAGGTCTCGCGACACAAGGGCGATTTCGGCTTCCGCGACCACGCACCGTGCGCGGGCGACTGCATCCTTCGGGCCGAACGCCCGTGCAGCGCGCTTGAGAAGGTCCTTTGCCCGAACAAGATCCCCAAGTTGCGCCATCGCGATGCCGCGCAGCGCAAGCGCGGGTGCGTCGTTACGCAAGGCAATCCTCTTCAAAGCGGAGAGAGGATCGCCCGCAGCGAGAGAATGTGCCGCGGCCGTGATCAGCGAGTCCATCGCAATCCCGTCACACTTGTTACTCCCGCCATTCGATTTCCGATGCCAGAATCATCCCACCACAGACAGAGATCAGCATCGCTGAGCGGGAATTCGCGAAATCAGGAGGTATCGATATCATGATTACATCAGTCGGGAACGGACGGGAAGGCGGACAGCCGGCCATGCAGACACCACCGGTCGTATCGCCGCAGGAGTGGGAGGCGGCCCGTCAGCAACTCCTCGTTAAAGAAAAGGCCCAGACCCGCGCCCGCGACGCCCTGGCTGCCGAGCGGCGGCGGATGCCGTGGATGGCCGTGGAGAAGGCATATGCCTTCGAGGGGCTGGCGGGCAAGGCCAGCCTGCTCGACCTGTTCGACGGCCGGCGTCAATTGATCGTCTACCGGGCCTTCTTCGAGCCTGGGGTGTTCGGCTGGCCCGAACATGCCTGCAGGGGCTGCTCCATGGTGGCCGACCAGGTTGCCCATCCGGCCCATCTGAATGCCCGCGACACCACTCTGGTTTTCGTCTCGCGCGCACCGCAGGAGGACATCAGACGGCTGAAATCGCGCATGGGGTGGAACATTCCGTGGTTTACCATCACCGACAGTTTCGATGCGGATTTCGGAGTGGACGAGTGGCACGGCACGAACGTTTTCTACCGCGACGGCGAGCGCGTGTTCCGCACCTATTTCATCAACAATCGCGGCGACGAGCAGATGGGGAGCACCTGGAACTATCTCGACATCACGCCGCTCGGCCGGCAGGAAGTGTGGGAGGATTCGCCGGAGGGCTATCCCCAAACCCCGACCTACAAGTGGTGGAACTGGCACGACAGCTATGTCGCGGATGCCGCACCCGACGAGAAATGGGTCGAGGTGTCGGATGCAGGAGAGGCCGCGTTCCGGAACCAGGAGGGGAGCATGAAAACATGATCCGCGGGGCAGACTGGCTGCCGCTGGCAGCCTCGCCGACCTTTGCCGTCATGGCTCTGCTGACGGGTGTGGTCGGCGGCCACTCTGCGGAAATGCTCTGCTCGGATGCCCAGTTGTCGCCGCTGAGTGGAATGGCCACGATGTATGTGCTGATGGGCGTTTTCCATGCGAACCCATGGGTGAAGCTGATCCGCGAGCGTCGCGGCTCGTTCTGAAAGGAAGCCTCGCGGCTCAATTGCGCCCGGTCGTGACGGCCGGACGGGCGACCTCGCGCGGGGTCAGCCCGAAGCGGCGCCGGAACGCGGTCGCGAAATTCGCGGGGTTGGAATAGCCGGCAATGCCGCTGGCTTCCTGTACCGTCACCTCATTCGATTTCAGAAGCGCATAGGCGCGTTCCAGCCGCTGTTGGCGCACATATTCGAAGACGCTCACGCCCTCCGATACCCGGAAGAGCCTTTGCAGGCCGCTGGCGCTGACGCCCGCTCCGCGCGCGATCATGTCGACGCTGAGCGGTGCGTCGAGGCTCTCCCGAATAAGATCGGCGGCACGCTGTAGCTTAATGCGGTCCTGACGCGTCAGAAGCGCCGATCGGTCGAGTCCGGGTTCCGTCCGCAGGGTGGCGGCCAGGCTCTCCGCCACGATCTCCACCGCACGGCCTTCCAGAAAGAGATTGTGGAGCTGAGGCGCCAGCGGGCTCGGCTCAAGGATCTGCCGCACCAGTTCGACTGTTCTAGGCGTCAGCACCCATTGATGCTCGCTCAGGTGATCGTTCAGGAGCCGCTTTCCCTGGGCGGGGCTGCCGAACTTCGTCAATCCGTCGAAATCCAGCCATTCCGGCGAGGCCGACACCACGACATGGCGCAGATGTTGGCGACGCCTGGAGGAGCGCTGAAAGCGTTCCGACCGCGCACTCATGATGGCCGTTCCGGTCATCGCGTTCTTTCTATGTCCGGCGAAGTGGAAGCCGCGGTCGCCAAGCGTCAGATCGACCATTCCATCCATGAAGAAGATGCAGGAGAAGCCCTCGGGCAGCACGGACGTGGCCGTGAACGGCCGCTCCTCGGTCACGTCGCTGAAATGCAGGAACAATCCCGGCCGAAGCTCGACATGCAGAAAGTCCCCTTCCACCAGCGTGTCGTCCGGCAGGAGTCGATCGTCGGGACTGGCGATGGCGACGCCGTCCTTCCGCAGGAAGTCGCAGACCCGGAAGCGCCGCGTGCGATCGCGCTCCGCCCGCAAATCGGTCCTGCCGTGCGCCAGCTTGTCGTTCATGGCCCAACACTCCACCGGCCGATGTCATTACGGCATCGGCCCGCGTTCCGGTGAATTATTCGTTTGTTTCGATGTCCAACAAAAGTTTCTTGTTGTTGCGCAAAGGTCCGGACGTTTTCCCGCGCCCTATCATGCCCTAGTAGGTATTTAACTTGAAGAAGCAGGTCAAGTTATCATTGGCATGGATCGGGGTGGCAGATCGTGGGAAACGGGCGCGTTCAGGGGCAACGGCATTCTTCCGGAGCGGCGGGAGGATCGCGGGCGAGGGATCGCCTGCGGGCGGCACTTCTCGGGAGCACGCTGCTATGCGCAATGACGCCTTTTACGGCCGAAGCGCAGGAGCCGGGGGTGGCCGTAAGTGGTGAAACCGTTCTCCAGACGATCGTCGTCGAAGGCGAGGGCGCATCCGGCCCTGATCGGGGGATCGTCGCCAAGCGCAGCAGGAGCGCCTCCAAAACCGATATGTCTATCCTCGAAACGCCCCAGGCGGTGAGCGTCGTCACGCGGGACCAGATGGAGGAGCAGGGCGTCAACACGGTGGCCGAAGCCCTGCGCTACACGCCCGGCGTCCATCCGGATCCGAACGGCTACGACCTTCGTTACGACTGGCTCTATGTCCGGGGGTTCAATGCCTATGGCACCATGTGGCTGGACGGCCTGCCGGTCGCCGGCGACCCCCTCAACTATGCGACGCCCAGCATCAATCTCCATTCGCTTGAGCGGGTCGAGGTGATCAAGGGGCCGGCCTCGGTGCTTTACGGCCGCACGATTCCGGGCGGGCTCGTCAACCAGGTGAGCAAGCGTCCGCAGCCGACACCTTATCGCGAGGTGACGGTCGGCACGTCCGGCTTCGGGGGCGTGCAGGGGTCCTTCGACTTTACCGGCCCGATCACCGAGGACAGCGACTGGAGCTATCGTCTTCTCGGACAGGCCAGAAACATGCAGACGCAGATCGATCACGAGCGCGACAGGCAGCTCATGATCGCTCCGAGCCTCACCTGGTCCCCGAGCGACGACACGTCGCTGACGCTCTACGGCTACTATCAGCACGACGATCCCGTCTTCAATCCGCGCTTCTATCCCGCCTACGGCACGCTGCTGCCAAATCCTTCCGGTCAGATACCGCGCGACGTCTTCCTGGGCGATCCGGACTGGGGAGGCTTCCGCCGCGATTACTTCCATCTCGGCTACGCGTTCGAGCATTCCTTCGACGAGACGTGGACCGTGCGGCAGAACCTTCGTTACGGCCGGTCCGACCAGAACATGGACCTGGTGCTGGTCAACCCGGCCTTCGCCTTTGCCGGCAGGCCTTCGAGCGATCTGAGCCGCGTCACGGCGATCTCCGACGACTGGACGTCGACCTTTGCGGTCGACACACAGCTCGAAGCCAGGTTCGATACGGGTGCGGTCGACCACACCGTGCTTTTCGGCGTCGATTACGTGCATGGCCTCTCCAGCACCAATTTCGGCAATACCGGCATGGGTACCATCGTTCCCGGCATCGACTACAACGATCCGCAATACGGCTTCCACTATCCGAGAGCCCCGGTTACCGCCTCCGGATTGCAGACGCAGGACCAGCTCGGTTTCTATCTGCAGGATCAGATCCGCTACGGCGGTTGGCTCGGCACGTTCGGTCTTCGCTACGACATGTCGGATATCAGTTCGGAAAACCGGATCAGCGGCCGTACCGTCGCGACCGAGGACAATGCCGTCACCTGGCGGGCCGGTCTCACCTATCTCTTCGACAACGGGTTTGCTCCCTATGCGAGCTATTCCACCGCCTTCCTGCCGCTGATGGGCACGGATGCCTCCGGCGATCCCTTCAAGGCGCAAACGGCGGAACAGTTCGAGATTGGCGTCAAGTATGAGCCGCCGGAAGGCCGCAGCATGGTCACGCTTTCGCTCTTCAACCTGGACCATGAGAATGCCCTGACGCCGATCGGACCGCGGCCGGCGAACCCGGTCGCCTATGCCCAGGACGGCAAGCAGCGCATCCGCGGCATCGAGATCGAAGGCAAGTATGAACTGACCCCCGAACTCGACCTTCTGGCCGCCTATGCCTATTCGGACTCCGAGGTCCTGCGCTCAACCAATGCCGCCGCCGTCGGCAACGAGGTCCTGCGCCTGCCCGAGCACCAGGCAAGCCTCTGGATCAATTATCGGCCGGCTGCGATCGAGGGCTTGTCGCTCAGCGCAGGCGTCCGCTACATGTCTTCCTATCAGACCGACGTCACCTATCTGGACGATCTGCGCATCCCCTCGCGCACCCTGGTCGACATCGGCGCCGCATACGATCTCGGCGCACTCGATCCATCCTTCAAGGGCACAAGGGTTCAGTTGAACGTCAGCAATCTCTTCGATGAGAAATATGTCTCCCATTGCCTCAACCTGACGGGCGGAAGCTGCAACTACGGCGCTGGCCGGACCATTACCGCGAGCCTGAAATACACATGGTGACGCAGTCGGCCCCGATAGTTTCGCGATGGGCCCGCAGGCTGTGGGCTCTGCTGCCTTCGATGGGCGTGCTCGCGATGGCTGTGATTGCGGCGCTCTCCTGGATGGAGCCCGCACGCGCCGAAATCCTGTTGAAGGATGCGGTCGGACGCGAGGTCCGTCTCGCATCGCCGGCCCGCCGGATCGTTACCAACGAAAGCCTGCTGCTTTATTATCTGGCGCTCATCGATCCCGATCCCGTCGCCAGGATCGCCGGATGGGCAAGGCCGCAGCGCATCGACGGCGGCGTCTACCGGGCGTTCCGGGAAAAGTTTCCGGGAATCGATGCCATTCCGGAGGTCGGTAGCGTCGTTCCGTCGAATGCCCCGGCCGAAGCAATCCTTGGGGTAAGGCCCGATCTCTTCGTCGTCAGTCTCTGGCAGCCGGAATGGGAGGAGATTGCCGGGCAGCTCGAGCGCGCTGGTGTTTCGGTGATTTTCCTCGACAGTCCGCAGACCACGAAACGCGACCCCGCGGAGGCGACTGCCTTCTCCATCGAGCTTCTGGGCCAGGCGATCGGAAGGGAAGATCAGGCACGCGAATTCGCCGCCTTCGTGCGGGCAAAATACCGGCAGGTCGCCGAGCACCTGGCCGGCATCGGCGAACGGCCGAAAGTGCTGATCGACGTTCACGCAGGCACGCTCTGTTGCTACACGCCCGGCTCGGACAACCGCATCTCCCATTATCTCGAGCTTGCGGGCGGACACAGTATCGGCGCGGACGTTGCCTCCGGCTATGACAGTCAGCTCAGCCCGGAATTCGTGGTGGGCGCCGATCCGGACATCTATATCGGCACGGGCAGCCCCCATCTCGGCGCACAGGGCGGACTGGCTCTCGGCGGCGGCATCGACGAAGAGACGGCGCGCCGTTCGCTTGAAGCGGTCACGAGCAGGAACCTGCTCGAAAATCTTTCGGCAGTGCGGGAGGGCCGCGCTTTCGCCGTGTCGCACCAGCTCGCCATCTCGGCGCTCAACCTCATCGTCTTCGAATGCTTCGCCAAGTGGACGCATCCCGAGGCGATGGCGGATGTCGATCCGGAAAGGACGATCGCCGAGATCAACCGCCGCTTTCTGGCCGTCCCGCTGGAAGGGACGTTCTGTGTCGGCATCGAGCCGACGCCCCACACGCCCTGAGAGGCGCGGACGCAAAAGTAACGGAGAAGCACGTGGCAGGTTTCTTTTCTCAGGCTCGCATCGAGCTTGCCGATCCGAAGACCGTGATCGCGGCGGTCTGTCAGCACATGACCGAACACAGCGCCGAGCTGGAGGAGGAGGGGGACACGCATCTGCTGCGCTTCAAGACCTCCAGCGCCCGCTTCGTTCCTGACGGGAAGGCCATTCGGGTCGATGTCGAGGCGACCGACATGGAAGGCATCTATTTCACCCGGCTGGCGGTCGCCTCCCACATCATCGAGTTTGCCGAGGGCCAGTCTCCACACATTGCCTGGCAAGGAGCAGGCGATGAGATTTCCCGTCCACCGAATTTTGAGATCATGGAAGTCAAAACGGTGCGGGATGTCACGCCTCACATGCGCCGGCTGACACTTCTTGGAGAGCGGGTGGAACGTTTCCTGCCGCTGGATGCGCTGCATCTCAACATTCTCGTCCAGCGCCCGGATGTGCAAGAACCGCAATGGCCGACGGTCGGCTCGGATGGGCTTATCCAATGGTCCGATCCGGCGAAGCGTCCGGAGTTCCGCAAATACACGGTGCGGTCGGTGGACGTGGCGGCCGGTACGATGGATCTGGATTTCGTCATCCACTCGGATGCGGGTCCCGGATCGAGCCTGGCGCAAAGCGCAAAGCCCGGCGACCGGATCGGGATCGCCGGTCCGGGCGGCGGCGGGCTGGCCGATGCCGACTGGTATCTCTTCGTTGGCGACGAAACCGCCTTGCCGGCAATCGCCCGGATGCTGGAGGCTCTTTCCGATGAGGCGACGGGACTAGCCTTCATCGAGGTTGCGGACGAAGCGGAAGTCCAGCCGCTCCGCCACCCGGTCGGGCTCAAGGTGACCTGGCTGTTCCGTGGAGGAGCCCCGGCGGGTACGGCAAATCTGTTGCTACCGGCCATGGAAGGCGCCGCGTTTCCTTCCGGGGAGGAGAGGGTCTATGTCTGGGCCGGATGCGAGTTCGACGACTTTCGCGCCATCCGCAAACATGTCCGCAGCGAGCGCGGCCTGCAAAAGCATGAGCATCTGGTCGTGTCGTATTGGCGCCGGGGCGTCGAAGGGGATTAGCGCTGCCGTTCCCGCCTTATTCGACAAGCCCGAAGATCGGGCCATAGCCGCCATGCCAGGAGTAGTCGTTGCGGCCCATGGCGGGATTGTAAATCCCAACACCGCGTCCGCCATCGAGAAACAACGCGTTGGGGCATTTCAAATGGTCGCGGAAGAGTCGCGCGAAATCATGGAAATTCACCCTGTCCTCGCTGATCGCGAAACGGACGGCGCCTGAGCCGCAGACCCCGACGCCGCTCCGGCGGGTTCTGTCTTGCGATCCGACGATAAAGGCCGGGTGTAGCTTGTTGCGGATGACGAGCATGGGGCCGGACTGGGTTGCGAACCGCACCTTGGGCCGGCGCTTCAAGAACTCCTCGGTCGGGAGCAGGCCGGCGCTTGTGTCGTCAAGAAAGAACACGCCGTTCGGCTTCTTGTAGAAATTGGGTACCGGGCCGGCCGAGCCCCGAAAGTCCGATATATCGGAGGGCCGCAGCTCCCGGCCGTTCTCGACATAAAGCCCCATGGGCGAAAAATCGGGCAGATACATTCCGGCGTTCACCGCGAACGTCAGCGCCCGTCCTTCGGCGCGCAGCGCATCGGACAGGCTTGAAAAACGGCGGTACGGCTTGCCATCGCCATTCTTCCAGAACAATCGCAGGTCGGCTTTTGCGGGATCCAGCGTGCAGACGACGTATTTCGCCGTCTCGAAGGCTTCTTCCCGGCAGGGCTGGGCACCGGCCGCCGGCTCGGACATCATCAAGGCCATCAGCATCATGGCGAAGCTGAGCGCGCCGGGTTTGCGATAATTCATCGGTGCCTCAGGGGGGTACTCAGGGATTCGGGTACTGGGCAACTCCCGGATCACGAGGCTTCTGTTCGATCGGCTCGTCGTCGTTGACCGCTGCGATGGTGAGGATGCAGGCGGCGAGAGCTGCAATGAATATCGCTCCATATGGCATGGCTGTATCTCCGTTGCCCCCGGAGGCAATTCACTACCGAAAGGTTAATTAGGTCGTAAAAATTATAGTAAACGGCAAATGCGTCCATTCTGGTCCAGGCGGCGATGGTGGGGTCGCAATCTCCGTGTCGGCATCCCGGAGCGATGTCCCAAATCGAAACATAATGCCTTAAAGCTGTGACATATTGTTCATGCTGCAGCGCAATAGTTCTGATTGGCGGTCAGTTTGGGACATGGGGCGGTTGGCCTCCCATCGGATTTGTTTCATCATTGATCGCGTTTGCGCCTCCCGAGCCTCTCCCTTCTGCCGCCGGCAGGGTTGAGGATGAAACAGGGCCTTTGATCGCCGCCGCGGCTGGTGATCCGGTTCCTTCGACCAAGCAGTAGCGAGGGCCAATTGCCGGGAATAGATTCAAATCCGCCCCGTGCCTCCATGCTCACCATCCTGTCTTCATTGCGCTCGGCGCTTCTCGGGATAGGGTTGACGAGTTCCATCATCAACATACTGGCCCTGACGGGCTCGTTCTTCATGCTGCAGGTCTATGACCGCGTCATTCCAGGCCGCAGCCTGCCCACTCTTGCCGGACTGATCATCATCGCGGCGACGCTCTTCGCATTCCTGGGCGTGCTGGAACTCATCCGTCTGAGGCTCCTTGCCCAGGTCGGGTTGTCGGTCGACGAACGGCTTGGCAAGACCGTGTTTCGCTCGCTTACGTCGGCTCCCTCGCGGGCTCGCCTCGCTCCAACGGGGCTGCAGCCGATACGGGATATGGACGACGTGCGCGGCTTCCTGTCCGGGCCGGGGCCGGCCGCCCTGTTCGACCTGCCGTGGATACCGTTTTATCTCTTCCTGTGTTTTCTTTTCCACCTATGGATCGGCGTCACCGCGCTGGCGGGGGCCCTGCTCCTCATCGCTCTCGCGATCCTGGCGGATGTGACGTCGCGCAAATCGGCGCGGGAGGCTGCGAAATTTGCAGCCGAGCGTTTGGCCTTCGCGGAGGCCGCCAAACGCAATAGCGACGCCGCGGCAGCCATGGGTTTCGGCCATCGGCTCGCTGCCCGCTGGGCGCGGATCAACGATCGCTTTCTCGCCAATCACCTGCGCGCGACGAATATCACCGGCTCGCTTTCGACCTTCTCACGGGTCGTCCGCATGATGCTGCAATCGGCGGTGCTGGCGGTGGGGGCAATCCTCGTCATCCGCCAGGAGGCGTCGGGCGGCATCATGATCGCCAGCTCCATCCTGGCGAGCCGGGCGCTTGCGCCGCTGGAACTTGCCATAGGTCACTGGCGCGGATTCGTGGCCGCGCGGCAGAGCTGGCTGCGGCTCCTTACGCTCGACGCGGCGATGGCGGTCAAAGGGCCGGAAGTCGCGCTCTCCAGGCCGAAGGAACTGGTCTCGGTCGAAAACCTGCATCTGGCCGCTCCTGGATCGAAGGCGCCGATCATCCGGAACGTTTCATTTGAAGCGAGGGCAGGGGAGGCGATCGGCATCATCGGTCCGAGCGCATCGGGAAAATCATCGCTCGCACGCGCGATCGTCGGGCTGTGGCAGCCGCTTGGCGGAAATGTCCGGCTCGATCGAGCCTGCCTGATGCAATGGGACGAAGCGGAGCTCGGCCGGCATATCGGCTACCTGCCGCAGGAGGCTTCGCTCTTCCAGGGATCGATTGCCGAGAACATCGCGCGGTTCGATCCGGATGCCTCGTCGAAAGGGGTCATCGAGGCGGCGCGCCGGGCCGGCGTCTACGAGATGATCGTCCGGTTTCCGGATGGCTTCGATACGGAGATCGGCGAGCAGGGGGCGGCGCTCTCGGCAGGCCAGAGACAGCGGATCGCGCTTGCCCGCGCGCTCTATGGCGATCCCTTTCTTGTCGTTCTCGACGAGCCGAACGCCAATCTCGACGCGGAAGGCGATGCGGCACTTGCCCGGGCGGTTTCCGGCATAAAGGCGCGCGGTGCTATAGCATTGGTGATCGCGCATCGTCCGAGCGCCCTTGCGGCCGTCGACAAGGTTCTGGTTCTCGCCGGCGGCCAGGTGCAGGCCTTCGGTCCGAAGGACAAGGTGCTGAAACCGACGCCGGCGCAGGCCGCTGGCACGGCAGTCCGGTTGCTTCGCGCCGGCGCGGAGGCGGCTGAATGATGAACGTGCGCGCCCCACTGGCCGAACGCGCCATCCGCCGCCTGACGATGCTGGCTCTCGCCGGCATCATCCTGCTGGTCGGCGTCCTCGGAGGGCTCGCCGCCACGATCAATCTCAGCGGGGCGGTGATCGCGGCGGGAACCCTCGTGGTCGATAGCTATCCGAAGCCGGTCCAGCATCAGCGCGGCGGGACGGTTGCCGCGCTTTTCGTCAAGAACGGCGACCGCGTCGATGCGGGAGAGGTGCTCATTCGCCTCGACGATACGCAGATGCGCGCGAATTTCGCCATCGTGTCGAGACGGCTCTTTGAGCTTTCGGCCCGCATCGCGCGGCTGACCGCCGAGCGCGACGGCAGGGAAGCGATCGCTTTCCCTGCCCCCCCGGCCGGGGCCGACGCGAGCGTGATGGAGGAAGAGCGCAAGCTCTTTGCCGATCGCCGTTCCTCCCGGAAAGGGCGCGAGGCACAGCTCGACGAACGCATACGCCAGCTTGGCATGCAGGCCGAGGGGCTAACGGCGCAGCAGCAGGGAAAGCGCAAGGCGATCGCCATTATCGAAAAGGAGCTTTCCAGCCTGCGGCCGTTGGCGGAACAGGGCGTCATTCCCGGCACCAGGGTCTATGCGCTCGAACGCGAGGCGGCGGACCTCGAAGGCGAACTCGGCAGCCTCGTGGCCTCGTCGGCTGAGATCAAGGGAAAGATCGCCGAAACCGAACTGCAGATCATCCAGATCGGCGACGATCACCGCAGCGAGGTGTCGGACGAGCTTCGCCGGGCCCAAGCCGAAACCGGGGAATATTCGGAGCGGCTGGTCGCGGCCGAGGACCAGTTGAGACAGACCGATATCCGGTCGCCGCAGGCGGGGATCGTTCATCAGCTTGCCGTTCATGCCGCCGGTGCCGTCGTCACGCCCGGAGAGCCCGTCATGCGGATCGTGCCCGACCGCGATGCGCTGACCCCGGAACTCAGGCTTTCGCCGCGCGACAGGGATCAGGTGAGCGTCGGCCAGGATGTCGAGCTGCGCTTCTCCGCCTTCAATCAGCCCACCACGCCGGCACTGACGGGTCAGGTCATGAGCGTGGCGGCGGATCTGACCAAGGACGAGCGTACCGGCGAAAATTACTACAGCATCCGGGTCCATGTGCCATCGGCGGAGTGGTCGCGGCTCGGCAAGCTGATGCCCGCCGCCGGCATGCCGGTGGAGGCCTTCATCCGCACCAGCGAGCATACGGTTCTCGCCTATCTGGCGAAACCTTTCGCGGACCAGATGGCCCGCGCATTCAGGGAGGAATAGCCGCAAACGCCGCCCGTGCCGGAGAAGTTGCAGGCACGGGCGTCTTCGAAAATTGACGATCACCAAAGGAGTAGACAATGCCCCAAACGATACAGAATGCCGTCGGCGACACGCTTTTCTATAGCGGTGCGTCAGGCGCCTGGTTCTCCGCCAGAGGCTCCGGGCCGGAGCTTTACGGCACGGCGGGCAATGACTCGATCTGGGGCGACGCCTCCGTGAACGTGACCATGTATGGCGGTACGGGCGACGATATCTATTATCTCTATTCGAACATCAACCGCGCGGTCGAAGCCCCCGGCGCCGGCGTCGATACCATCGACACCTGGATGAGCTACACGCTTCCCGAAAACTTCGAGAACCTGAGGGTCACTGGCGATGGCCGCTACGCCTTCGGCAACGAAATCGACAACATCATTTCCGGCGGCTCGGGAAGCCAGACGATCGACGGCGGCGGCGGAAACGACGTGCTGACCGGCGGCGGTGGTGCCGATACCTTCATATTCACGCGTGGCAATGGCAGCGATCTCATCACCGATTTCGGCAGCGACGATACGATCCGCCTGAACGGCTATGCGTTTTCGTCGCTGGAGCAGATCGTCGGCAGCTCCACCCAGGAGGGCGCCAATCTCCGGATAGCATTGGGTGATGGGGAGAGCCTCGTTCTCGCCGACACGACGGCCGCCGACCTCAGTGCCGATCAGTTCCAGCTGACGCTCGACCGCTCCGGATTCACGCAGACATTTGCCGATGAATTCGACAGCTTGTCGCTGCGAAACGGAGACCAGGGCACCTGGGATGCGAAATTCTGGTGGGCTCCCGAACACGGCGGCACGCTGACCGAGAACGGCGAGCTGCAGTGGTACATCAACCCCTCCTATGCGGGGACCTCGTCGGTCAATCCGTTCTCGGTCGGCGACGGCGTGTTGACGATCACGGCAGCGCCGACGCCGGACGCGATCAGCGAGGAAGTGAACGGTTACGACTATACCTCCGGCCTGCTCAATACCTATTCCTCCTTCGCCCAGACCTACGGTTACTTCGAAATCCGGGCCGACATGCCGACCGATCAGGGCACCTGGCCGGCCTTCTGGCTCCTGCCCGCGGACGGTTCATGGCCGCCCGAACTCGATGTGGTCGAGATGCGGGGCCAGGACCCGAATACGGTGCACGTGACCGTTCATACGCAGGAGACCGGTTCGCGCACCAGCGAGACGAGCGCCGTCAAGGTTCCGAGCACGGATGGTTTCCATACATACGGCGTGCTCTGGGATGAGGATCAGATCGTCTGGTATTTCGACGATGTGGCGATCGCACGCGCCGATACGCCGGCGGACATGCACGATCCCATGTACATGCTGGTGAACCTTGCGGTCGGCGGCACGGCCGGCACTCCGGGTGCGGCCCTGCAGGATGGGGCCGAGCTCAAGGTCGACTATATAAGGGCATATTCGCTGGAGGATGCGCCGGTCGCGAGCGGTTCCGTGGCTTCGTCAGATTGGGACATCTGAGGAGCCCGGACAAGAGCAAGATCGAAGAGTGGGCGGCGGCCGAATTGCGGGCGGCCGTTCCACCTGTCGTTGCGGTCGGCGACGGCATCCGAAAATTTCCGGGCAGTGTGCTTCCGGAAGGCTGCCGCCCATTACAAGATTTAGCCTGTTGATAATTCTGCCTTTCATGGCATCATCAATACACCTGACGGAGTTATTTTTCTTACCCGCCACCTTTTCGTGGCCGGCCGCGATTGCTCGAGATCGATTCTTCCATCGGTTGATGGACGCTGCGTTGATTGCCGCCGGACGCGTTCGGCACTCAGTCGATTTTCTATCAGGAAGTCTCATATGCTGCGCCAACTCTCCATACGATCGAAACTTCTGGCCCTGCTGCTTCTGAGTGGCATCGCCTTGATCGCCGCAACCGGTCTCGTGGCGGACCGCAGCGGTTCCACCTCCCTTCGGCAGGCGATCTTCGACCAGCTCACGACGCTGAAGGAAAGCAAGAAGGCGGAGATCGAGCGCTACTTCTCGCAGACGGAGCTGAACTTTCTGACGCTCGCCCAGGCGCCGGTGACGGCCGACGCGATGGTCGTGCTCGGCAGCAGCTATCGCGTTCTCGGCGGAGAGAAGGAACCGCTGCCGGAACTGACCGCCTTCTACGAGAACGAAGTGCTGGCCAGGGTGAAGGGGCTGACGACCGCGGAGCCTGACGTTCTCTCCTACATGCCGAGCGATCCCGCGGGCTTGCGGCTTCAGAACGACTATATCGCCCGCAACGAACGCCCGGCCGACGAGAAGGTGGACCTGCTTTCGGGCCCTTCGGCAAACCACTACGACATAGCGCATGCGCGCTATCATACCTTCTTCCGAAAGACCGCCGAGGCCGGAGGGCTTGGCGATCTCTTTCTGATCGATGCGACGACCGGAAATGTCGTCTATTCCGTCTACAAGGGCATCGATCTCGGCGGAAACGTCTTCAACGGGCCGCTGGCGCAATCGGGACTTGGCCGGGCCGTGGCAGCCGCCCTCAGGAAAGGCGCGGCGGAAGGCTCCGCGGCACTCGAGGATTTCAGCGCCTATCTGCCGAGCTATCTCGCGCCCGCCGCCTTCGTGGCGACGCCGATCGCGCGGGACGGGCAGCTCTATGGCGTGCTGGCCGCCGAGGTCGCTATCGACAAGATCGACGAGGTGATGACTTTCGACGGAGGCTGGGCGGATGTCGGACTTGGCCGAACGGGGGAGGTCTATCTGGTCGGGCCGCAGCGCACCATGCGCAGCGCGTCGCGCTTCCAGAGGGAAAGCCCCGATGCCTATTACGCCAGTCTTCAGGAGATGGGAGTCGGCGAAGAGGCGATCGAACGCATCCGCCGCTTCAATTCGCCCATCCTGAACCAGCCGGTCAAGAGCGTCGCGGCCGAGGAGACGCTGGAGGGACGTTCCGGCACGGCAATCATTTCCGATTACCGGGGCGTTCAAGCACTCGCCTCGTGGTCGCCGGTCAATGCCATGGGCATGGATTGGGGCATCGTCGCCAAGAAGGACGCGGACGAGGCGCTGGCGCCGGTGGGCGATTTCCGCAAGCGCCTAGCGCAGGTCGCCGCAGGAGCTGCGGCGGTCCTAACCCTTGTCTCGCTTTTCGCCGCCGGCGCCTTTACCCGGCCGATCCGGGAGGTTCTCGGCGGGGTTAACCGGCTTGCCGCGGGAGACGAGACGACGCGCATAGAGGTTTCCGGCAGCGACGAGTTCAGCGAGCTTGGCCGAGCCTTCAACACCATGGCCGACGAAATCACCGCCCGCAGCGCGAAGATCGCCCAGAAGACCGGAGAATACGAGGCGTTGCTGCGCAACGTTTTCCCGGAGATCGCCGCCGAAAGGATGAAGGAGGGCGAGCAGGCCGCGGCCGAAACCGTCAGGAACGTCGCCGTCGCCGTCATCAATATCGACGGCATCAACACCCTCGTCACCGAGAAATCCGAGGATACGCTGAAGCTGATCAACGAGCTCATCGGCGATCTCGACGAGGCGGCTGCCGCCGCCAATGTGGAGAAGATCCACACATTCGGCGAGACCTATGTCGCCGCCTGCGGTCTCTCAACGCCCCGCCTGGACGGGGCGAATCGCATCCTCGCCTTTGTCGATACCGTCGCTGACATCGTCGCGCGTCATGCGCGGAGCTGGAACATTCCGCTGGCGATCAAGGCAGGCGTCACCTTCGGCGATGTTGAGGTCGGTCTCGTCGGCCGCCAGCGAACGATCTACAGCATGTGGGGTGTCACCGTGCTGAGGGCCCGCCGCATCGTCTTCGACGCGGACCCGAATACGGTCCGGGTGACGAAGACGGTCATCGAGCATCTGCCGGAAGGCGGCGGGTTCCAGGAAAAAAGCCAGATCGTGATGAGCGGTTCGGACAAGATTGACACCTGGCAGCGCCTGGCGGGCGCCAGGCAAGCGGTCGCCGTTAATGCTTGAGGCGAGGAAAGACGCCGAGATTGAGAGGAGGAGAAGGCGATGAGCGAGGGTTCCTGGTTCGACATTCTAGCCTGGGCTGGCGTTGTTGTTGTCGGCTACCCTCTCCTGACGCTTGTCATTTCCGAGATCGAGCGGCGGGCCGAGGCATCGGAATTCGGCCGGCCGCTCCGGGTCATCCAGAACTGGGTCCTGCCGGCAGTGGCCCTGTGGATCCTGATCCACAAACTTTCCTCCTTTCCCTCCGACGGGTTCGCGATCCGGCTGATCGATACCGCCGTCGGCATTTTCGTGCTTTATGCCGTCCTGCTGCTCGGCCAGATATTGCTGCTCGCACTCCGCGGCCGGACGGAGAGCCAAGCGCCGAAGCTCTTCTACGAACTGGCGGCGGTCGCCATCGCGATCGTTGGCGGAACCTTCATCGTCTCGTTCGTCTGGGATGTTGATCTCGCCACCCTCTTCGGGGCTCTCGGTGTCGGATCGGTGGTGCTCGGCCTTGCGCTCCAGAATGTGATCGGCGGGCTTGCCAACGGGCTCATCGTGCTTTCGGGCCGCAACTTCGCAATCGGCGACTGGCTGCAGCGCGACGATGGCTTCGCGCGTGTCTCCCAGGTGGACTGGCGCGCCGTGACGCTCGATGCGGACGGGCAGCAGGTCGTGGTGCCGACATCGGAGCTTGCTGGCAGCGCACTTAAGATCGTACGCAACGGCAGTCCCTTCCCCTCGCAGATTTCGATCATGATCCCATCCAGCCACCGGCCGCAGCAGGTGGTCTCCGCATTGTTGGACGTGGCGAGGCGCGTGCCCGAAAGTACCGGTCCCGACAGCGCATTTTGCCAGATCGAGGAATGGACCGCCGGCGGAATCCGCTATTCGGTCGGGGTCATGGTGGATGCGCCCGGCAAGATCGGCAGCGCTCGCAGTGCCCTCATCGACCGCATGTGGCATGTTCTGCCCCGGCATGGGATTTCGATCATGCGCACGGGCAGCGGCGGCGCAGTCGCCGTGATGGAAACGCCGGTCGACTGGGGGAATACAGCCGAGGAGCGCCTGCGGCTCATCGTCAGTAGCGGTGCCTTTCGCGGCCCCGTCACCGGGCTTGAAGAGCTGGCGGAAGAATCCCGTATCGAGCGCTATTCCGCAGGCGAGACGCTGCAGGAGCAGAACACGCCGGCAACGCTCTTTCATATCGTGCTGGAGGGCGCGCTTTCGATGTCGGTCGCCTTGCCGGCCGGCCAGCGCAGCATCGGCCGTCTCCTGCCGGGACAGATCTTCGCCATCCGGGAAGCTCTACGCAATTCGCGAAGCCCGGTTAGCCTTACCGCGGATGAGCCGAGCACGGTCGTCTCCATTCCCGCGGAAGCCATGCAGCGCCTGCTCGACCGCAACCACAAGCTCGGCTCCGATGTCGATGCGATCATCGACAGCCATGCGGCCATGATCGAGGCCTTGAAAAACCCACCATCCGACGATGATGGCCCCATGCACGCCAACGCAAGAAAGACCAGGGCGAAGGCGTCTTAAGGGTAGCACGCTCGACTTGTTGTCACTGATGCTATCAGTTGCGCAACGGACATCGAGCTTGTGGAACCAAACTCGATGTCTGCGACGATTTTGAATTCTACGGCTGTCGAGGTATCGCGCTGCGCTTCGTCAAAGCAACGTTGTCGTGACCCATCAGAAACCCCCACTGTCTCGAGCTCACACGCTGCAGCCAATGGTCAGGCGACGCTTTGTCAGCAGGTTCAAATCCTACCCTCGCGATAATCCTACGCTACCTTCGTAGCCGTAACGACGTAGTGCGCCCGCGCGCGACATGTAGGCCCCCGCCAAGATCGAGTGCGTCATGATCGATTTCGCTCAACCAGGCGCCTGGCTGGGTTGGTTTTGCCGGAAACATTTATTTTCAAAGGGCAGATTTGCCCAAATACGTCACATCCTTGTCATTGATGGCCGATAGATATCGCTCGTGTATGAGCGATATACGTCATTCAGTTGCAGGGAGCGGGCCATTGCTGACCCAGGCAGAGGATCGTCAGGCAAAGATCGTCGAGCTGTTGCGTGAACGTAATTTTCTCGATTTGCGCACGCTGATTGAGCGGTTTGACGTGTCGGTGGCAACGATCCGCCGTGATCTCGGCGATCTTGAGGGTGCTGGGTTGCTCCGTCGCACCCATGGCGGCGCTGTGAGTGTCAATCAGGTCGCGCAGGACAAGACAAACGCGGCCCGTTCCGTTTTGAACCAGGAAGAGAAGGCCGCCATCGCCGCCGTCGTCTCGGGGATGATTGTCGACGGCGACACGGTGATCCTCGACGCCGGCACTACGGCGTTGGAAGTCGCGAGGAAACTGGGCGGACGCAAGAACCTTACAATTATTTCGAACGGTCTCGATATCGTTGCCGAACTGACGCGTGAAGAGGGGCGTAGCATCTACTCGGTCGGAGGGGAATATACCGGAACAAACCGATCCTTCCGCGGGCCGCTGGCCGAGCAGTTCATCCGTCAGTTCAATGTCGACAAGCTGATACTCAATGCAGCGTCGATCGATGTCGATCGCGGACTGGTATGCACCGTCGAGCCCATGAACGCGAGCATAGCCCGGGCCATGATGGAGGTGTCTCGGCGGGTTATCGTCGTCGCCGACCATTCGAAATTCACGAAATCCAGCATGTCCGTGGTCGCGAAGATCGAAGACGTGGGCGCCATCGTCACCGATCGCGGTGCCAAGTCGATCATCGACGCAGCCCCCGAGAAGCTGCGCAAGAAGTTCGTCATAGCGGACTGATTCATCCCCTTCGATCAACAGCATCTTGCCACGCAGGAGATATTAGATGCTCAAGACCAACCGCAGAAAGTTCATCATCGGTGCAGGCGTCGCGGCGCTGGCATCGACGACCGGCCTGAAGTTCGCCTTCGCGCAAGACCGGCGCGAATTGAGAATCGGCGTGAACGGGGTGCCCGCCTCCCTTGAGCCGATCAATGCCATTAGCAATGTCGGCCCCCGCATCGTCAACCAGATCTTCGACACGCTGATCACCCGCGACTGGTTCGGCAATGGCGCGACGGGCAACGGCATCGAACTCGTGCCGCAGCTTGCCGAGAGCTGGGAGCGCATCGACGACAGATCGGTGCGTTTCAAGCTGCGCCGGAACGTCAAGTTCCATGACGGCGTCGAACTGACCGCTGACGATGTCGCCTATACCTTTTCGTCCGAGCGCCTGTGGGGCGACGAGGCGATCAAGACAATCCCGAACGGGCGCAACTTTTCGCCGGATTGGGACGAGCCCGTCGTCGAGGACAAGCATACGGTCGTGCTGCGCACGAAGACACCGTCCTATCTGATCGAACGGTTTCTTGCCTCCTGGCTCGGCCGCATCGTCCCGAAGGAGTATTACAAGAGCCTCGGCGCGGCCGCCTTCGGCAACAAGCCTGTCGGCACAGGTCCTTACAAGTTCCTCGAATTCGTCGCCAATGACCGTGTGGTCCTCGAAGCGAACGATGCCTATTGGGGCGAGAAGCCGACCGCTTCGAAGATCACCTATCAGGTGGTGGCCGAGCCCGCCACCCGCGTTGCCGGGCTGATCAGCGGCGAATACGACATCATCACCACCCTGACGCCCGACGACATGGCGCTGATCGACGGCTATTCGGACATCGAAACCCGGGGCACGCTGATCGAGAACTTCCACATGTTCACCTTCAACATGAACAAGCCGATGTTCAAGTCGAAGACCCTTCGCCGCGCACTGGCACTCGCCGTCAACCGTCCGCTGATGGTCGAATCCCTGTGGAAGAACAAGGCGTCCATCCCCAATGGCATGAACTTCCCGCACATGGGCAAGACCTTCGATCCTAATCGCCGTGCGATGGAGTACAATGTCGAGGAAGCCAAGCGCCTAGTCAAGGAAAGCGGCTACGACGGAATGCCGATCACCTATCACACGATGGGCAACTACTACGCCAACGCAATCCCCGCGTTGATGATGATGATCGAGATGTGGAAGAAAATCGGCGTGACCGTCGAGCCGAAAATCTACGCTCCGGGTGCAAGCCCGAAGGACGACGACGTCATGATACGCAACTGGTCGAACGGCATGTCGCTGACCGACGCATACACGACCATGGTGTCCGAATTCGGTCCCGGCCGTGGCGTCCAGAAGCGCTGGGGTTGGGAAGCGCCGGCGGAATTCAACGAGCTTTGCGTGAAGGTGGCCCAACTGCCTGACGGCAAGGAGCGTTTTGATGCCTTCAACCGCCTACGTGACCTCTTCGAGGAGGAGGCACCTGCCGTCATTCTCTACCAGCCGTTCGACGTCTATGCCGCACGCAAGGACGTCAAATGGAAGCCGATCAGCTTCGAGATGATGGAATTCCGCAACAACCTCAGCTTCTCGTAACAACAATCCAGTGCATCGGGGGGGGGCATTTG
>NZ_JBHFJG010000036.1:105746-149289 GCF_057559155.1 Rhizobium moroccans
GCATCCCCCCCCCCCGCTTCCCGGAGAATACCCATGTCAAAGCTCTTGACCGTCCGCGATCTCGTCGTCGAGGTCCCTGCACGAAACGTGACGATCATTGGCGGGATCAGCTTTTCCTTAGAGGCCGGACAGACGCTCGGCCTGGTCGGTGAGTCCGGCTGCGGCAAGAGCATGACCTGCTATGCGATCGCCAACATGCTGCCGCGCGGGATCGCCCGCACCGGCGGCAGCATCGAGTTTGCGTGCGACCTGTTGAAGTCAGGCAAGGCCGCCGATCCGACGATCGCAATGATCTTTCAGGATCCGACCAGCAGCCTCAACCCGGTTCATACGATCGGATATTATCTGGAATCTGCGCTCTACCGGCATCAGGGTCTGAAGGGCAACGACGCCCGGCTCGAAGCCATGCGGCTGCTGGAACGGGTCGGCATCGACCGTGCCGAAAGCCGGCTGCGCGCCTATCCCCACCAGTTTTCCGGTGGCATGAACCAGCGTGTGATGATCGCCCATGCGCTGGCAGCCAAGCCGCAACTGTTGATCGCCGACGAACCGACCACAGCGCTCGACGTCACAATGCAGGCCCAGATTCTGCACCTGCTTGAGGAATTGAAGGCCGAGACGGGCATGGCTCTGATCATCGTCTCCCACGATCTCGGCGTCATTGCCCGGCTCGCTGACCGCGCGGCCGTGATGTATTGCGGCAAGATCATCGAGACCGCGCCCGTGGCCGAGTTGCTGCTGCGCCCGGCGCATCCTTATGCCCGCGCGCTGATCACCTGCATGCCGAGCATCGATCCCGCCGATCTCGAACCGCCCGTTCCCATTCCCGGTTCCGTTCCGCTTCTCGACAGCCTTCCCGGGGGATGCCATTTTCATCCGCGCTGCTCGCGCGCGAGCGGCGAATGTGCCGCCCATTTCCCTGCTCCCGCCATGATCGGTCCCGTTCACGAGGTCTCCTGTTTTCATCCGGTGGCCGCATGAACACGCCTCTGCTCCTTGCCCGTGATCTGACCAGAGCCTATCGTCACAAGGCCGGCTTCTTCGCCAGGCCGACCAGCCAGTTGGCGGCCGATTCCATCAGCTTCGAGTTCATGGCCCGCGAACGCATTGGCGTCGTCGGTGAATCGGGAAGTGGAAAATCCACCCTTGGCCGCCTTCTCCTCGGCCTCACGCCGCCGACCCGCGGCGACGTGTGGTTCGAGGGTGTCAACCACAGGGACCGCAGCGCGCAGGACTGGACGACATTCCGCAAGTGCACATCGTTGGTACAGCAGAACCCGCTGTCGGCCCTCAATCCGCAGATGACGATCGGCGAGCAGGTCGCCGAGGGAATACTGGTCCACCGTGTCGCCGGTCGGACCGAAGCATATGAGCGCACGGCCGCGATGCTGGAGCGCGTCGGCCTGTCCGGCGCCATGATGAACCGCTTCCCGCACCAGATGTCCGGTGGCCAGCGCCAGCGCGTCGTCATTGCCCGTGCGCTGATCCTCGACCCGAAGCTGGTCGTCTTCGACGAGGCAGTCTCCGCGCTCGACGTCTCCGTGCAAGCCCAGGTCGTGGCCCTGCTGAGATCGCTCTGGCAGCAGTTGGATCTCGCCTATGTCTTCATCACCCATGATCTCCGGATCGTGCGCCATCTGGTCGATCGCATCGTGGTGATGTACTTCGGCCGCATCGTCGAGACCGGTGACATCAGGGCCGTCTATGAACATCCGCGTCATCCCTACACGCGCGCGCTGCTCGCCTCTGTACCGACCATGGACTCATCGATCCGTAGTATCGAGCCGCCGATCAAGGGCGAACTCGATGCCGGCAAGGTATCGCAGGGCTGCGCTTTCCGATCGCGCTGTCCTTTTGCTATCGACAGGTGCGCTGTCGAGACGCCGCTGCTCCGGGCATTCGACCGACAGCAGGCGGCGTGCCACCGGGCCGATGAGTTCGTCGGGCCGATCAAATCGCAGGCAACTGCGCCGCAACAGAAGAAAATAGCGCGATGACCGGGTTCATTGTTGCCCGTGCCTTCAGGGCGATCGTCGTGCTGGTCTTCACCGTCACACTGGTCTTCATCGTGTTGCGCCTAAGCGGCGACCCGGCCCAGCAAATGTTGTCCGACAATGCCAGCCCCGAGGCGCTCGCCGCTTTCAATGCCAAATGGGCGCTGGATCGATCGATTTTCGAACAGTACCTGTTCTATCTCGCTAACGCGCTGCGAGGCGATTTCGGTGTCTCATTTGCCGACGGTCGCGAAGTCTTCTCGGTTGTTAGCGAGCGGATCCCCAAGACGCTCGCCCTGACCGTTCCGGCCTTCATCCTCAGCCTGCTGATCGGCATCCCGGCGGGCATCATTGCGGCTGTGCGCCGGGAATCCGCCGTCGACAAGGGCGTCATGGCAGGCGCCGTTCTCGGTTACAGCATTCCCAACTTCCTGCTCGGCCTAGTCTTCATCTTCGCCTTCGCGGTCTGGCTCCGCGTGCTGCCCAGTTCCGGCAGCTCGACCTGGAGACATGCGATCCTGCCCGTGGCCACCTTCGCACTGTTCAACGCCGCCGCTGTCGCCCGCTTCATGCGCTCGACCCTCATCGATGTGCTCGGCCAGCCCTACATCGCGGCGGCACGCGCCGATGGTGTCCCGAACTGGGAGATCATCCTGCGCCATGCCCTGCCGAATGCGGCGATCCCGATGGTGACGACACTCGGCTTCGTCGCCGGCGGCCTGCTCGGCGGCGCCGTTCTTGTCGAACCCGTTTTCGCCTGGCCGGGCCTCGGTAGCGGCTTCGTCAATGCGACAAGCACCGGCGATCTGCCGGTCGCGCAGGCGATGATCGTGCTGTTCACGGCCTTTATGGTGATAATCAACTTTGGTGTCGACGTTCTCTATGTCGTCCTTAATCCGAAAATCAGGAAGCACTGACATGACGGTCGTGACCTCATCCCGCCCGATCCGGGGTTCGTTATGGGCTCCCTTCCGCCGCATGCCGACCAGCATTGGCTTGTGCTGCCTGTGGATCGGCATCGTTGTCGCCATCGGCATCACAGCGCGCTGGATATCGCCTTTCGATTATCTTTCGCAGGACCCGCTTTCGCGTTTCGCGAGGCCCTTCGCGTCGGCAAGCCATCTGCTGGGTTCCGACTATCTTGGCCGCGATGTGCTGAGTAACGTGCTGGTTGCTACCCAGACCACGCTGATGATCGCGCTCGCCGGGTCGATCGTCTGCGCGCTGATCGGCATCACACTCGGCCTGCTAGCCGCTCATTTCGGTGGCTGGATCGACAACGTCCTCATGGGATTTGCCGATTCAATGGCGTCGATCCCTTTCATCATCATCGCGCTCGGCGTGCTCGCCATGTTCGGTTCCAGCCCGTTGTTGTTCGTCTTCCTCGTCGGCTTCCAGAACTGGGAACGCTATGCGCGCCTAACGCGCGGCCTCGTCATCAGCGCGCTGGAGGAAGGTTATGCGGAAGCGGCGCGCATCGTCGGCGTGCCGCCGCGACGCATCTACTTCCGCCATATGCTGCCCAATATCGCCGGCCCGCTCATCGTACAGTTCACTGTGAACTTTCCGGAAATCATCCTGCTCGAAAGCGGATTGAGCTTCCTCGGTCTCGGCATCCAGCCACCGGCGACCAGCCTGGGATTGATGGTGGCCGATGGCCGGACTTATCTGGCGATAGCCTGGTGGATCGCCGCGTTCCCCGGTGTCGTCATCGTCCTCACTACCCTCTCCATCAGCCTGCTCGGCGACTATTTGCGCGACCGTTTCGACGCGCGCCTGCGTTAGTCCAAAAAGGAAAAGACAATGAATCCGCTCCGAATGAACCTCGAAACCTTGCGCGTTGGCGGCCACCGTGGTCACAGCGCCGGCGCTCCGGAAAACACGCTGGCCGCATTTCGCAAGGCCTTCGAACATGCCGGACCGCTCGTCACCTGCGAGACCGATCTTAGCATGACGAGCGACGGCGAGCTTGTGCTGATGCACGACAAGACCGTCGACCGCACGACCAACGGCCACGGCATCGTGCAGAACATGACCTATGCGGAACTCTCCAAACTGGATGCTGGCAGCTGGTTCGGCAAGGAATTCGCTGGCGAGCGCATCCCGCTGCTGCGCGACGCGCTTCACCTCGGCCGTGAACTGGGTATCGTCTTCCAGCTCGAACTGAAGATCTATGACCGCAACGAGGTGATCATTGCAAAGCTGCGCGCCTTGATCGATGAACTGGGCTGCGCCGACCTGCTGCAGTTCTCCTCCTTCGACTTCGTTCAGCTGAAGGCTGTGAAGGCCGCGATACCGGAAGTGGCGACCGTCGGCCTGATGCATTCGCGCCTGATCGACCCCGCCGCTCTTGCCAGGCAAGCCGATCTCGATGCGATGAACATCGAGATCTATCACTTTGCAAGCGGCGAGGCGCGCCAGCTGCATGACGAGGATTTTGCCGTCTTCACCTATCTGCCGGGGGGCTATCATGAAAAGCTGATGCAATATGGGATCGACGTCGAGGCTCAGATCGTCCAGTGGGTTCGGGAAGGCCAGCTGGACCAGCTCATGGGCGACGATGTCGCGCAGATGGCAAGGCTCAAGGAGCTGGCGCGTGGCTGATGTGCGCGCCTCTCGCTCTTCCTCTATTTCGGTCAAGGCCATTGTTGAAGGCATCGCACGGGACGCTGGAAAGCTGGCCCTGACCCATTTTGAATCTCTGGCGAGTTTGCCGGTCGAAGCGAAGGGCCATCTCGACCTGGTGACCGCAGCTGACAGGGAGGTCGAGGAACTCCTGATCCGAAAGCTGCGGGACGCCTTTCCCGAGGATGGCATTTTCGGCGAAGAGGGTGGCAATGTCCCCGGCAGGTCCGGGCGCATCTGGGTTATCGATCCAATCGACGGAACGTTCAACTTTGTCCGCGGCAGCCAGAACTGGGCGGTGTCGATCGGTCTTTACGAAAACCGCCGGCCGGTGTTCGGCGTGATCCACGCGCCCGCCCGCGACTTGACAATTGCGGGCGGGACGGCGGTCCCGGCACAGCTTAACGGCAAGCCGATCAAGCCACTCCCGGCATTCGTCATGTCGCGGGCATCGACGGGCTTCAGTTTCCATCCCACGGTATCGACAGCTGACCGGCTCGAAGCCATTCGCTTCATCTCGGAAGACCTCGGCATCAGCTTCCGGCTTTGCGGCGCCGCCACGATCTCGCTGATCGAAGTCATGCTTGGCGAGACCGATGGGTACCTCTCCATTGGTGATTCAACCTGGGATGTGATGGCCGCGCTTCCAATTCTCGCAAGTCTCGGTGTCTCGCATACCATTGACTGGGATCGAACGGAGCTTTCCCAGAAGCTGCGCTTCGCCTGCGGTAGCGAGGCGTTTCTCGACAAGGTTAGACCGCTGCTGCAGACCTTGTCGATCGCCATCTGACCGCGGCCAGGCGGTTGATCGCTTTACGGCCGCTCCTCTTTTGTCCAAAGAACTCCGACGCAGTCGCGCAGCCAGCCGTGTCGGTCGAGAATGGCATGCGCCGTGCTTTTGGCAGGCACATCTATCTCTCTGGTCGATCAGTTTATCCCGCCAAACTTGGAATATGCCGCTCGACCAATCGCAGGAATCGTTGGTTGCGAGTCCCCGCAACCAATTCCTACTCCATTCCAGCCCACGCCGCAGGTCGTCGATCGCCGAGACTGAAGGCAAAACCGGCATCATCAATATGAAAGGGACGCCGTGGCGAGATATCTAGCTTAGGCGGTTTCGGATGGCTTTTGCGTGGCCAGGTACGCCCCTGAAGGGCCAGGGCTGGCTGCAATCCTGCTTTGTCGGATGACATCCTCCGGGCGCGACGTGGCGGCAGCTTTTAATGGGGGGAGATCGAGATGGGTCTTTCAAACGCAACCCATCGCCGCTCACGCCTCTGGCTGCTGCCAATGAGGATAGGTCACATAAGCGGTCACGGCACCGTTCTCGTGGGAGCGGATAGTCACCCTGTCGCCTTTCTGCATGGCGATGATCTCTCCGGGGCCTGCCGTCACTGTTTTGTGGCCATTGGAGACGGTGATCTTTCCTTCAAGGATCACCATTGTGTCGTGCACGGCCATCGTCTCTTCCAGGATCTGGTCTGGCCCGTAGCGCCCGAAACCGACGGTGACCGGCCCGCCATGGCGCTGATCGAGGAGGTTGCCGGTGAAGATGTCACCGTCCTGCCCTGGCGAGCGCTCGAATGCTGCGTCGGCAATGGTCAACTTGTGAATGGTCATGGACCGACTCCTTTGAGATTGGCTCGGGGAACCCGAGCTGGGGGGCTGGGAAAGGCGCTGACTCGACTGAACTGCGGAACAGAGCCGGGCGCTCCGTCCCGCAGGCTCTCAGTTGGTAATGAACTTCAAGATATCCGCACTCAGCACATCGGCATTGACCGTCAGCATGCCGTGAGAATAACCGGGATAAGTCTTCAGCGAGCCGTTCCGCAGAAGTTTGACCGCCTTCAAAGCCGAGGCGGCTATCGGAACGACCTGATCGTCCTCGCCGTGGAGCACCAGCGTCGGCACGGTGATTGCCTTCAAGTCCTCTGTCTGGTCGGTTTCCGAAAAGGCCTTGATGCCATCATAGTGCGCCTTGGCGCTGCCCATCATGCCCTGCCGCCACCAGTTCTGGATCACGCCTTCATGGACCGTCGCGCCCTCGCGGTTGAAGCCGTAGAACGGGCCCGCCGGGACGTCCCGGAAGAACTGGGCACGGTTGCTGGCCAGTGCCGACCGAAAGCCGTCGAAGACCTCAATCGGCGTGCCTTCGGGGTTGTCGTTTGTCTTCAGCATCAGCGGAGGAATGGCGGCGACCAGGACAGCCTTGGTCACCCGGCCCGCGGGCTCGCCGAACTTGGCCACATAGCGGGCCACTTCGCCGCCACCGGTGGAATGGCCGATGTGAACCGCGTTCGTCAGGTCCAGCGCCTTGGCGACGGCAAAGGCATCGGCCGCGTAGTGGTCGATGTCGTGACCTTCGGCAACCTGCTCCGAGCGCCCATGTCCGCGCCGATCATGCGCGACGACCCGATAGCCCTTCGACAGGAAGAAAAGCATCTGCGCATCCCAGTCGTCGGAACTGAGCGGCCAGCCATGGTGAAAAACGATGGGCTGGGCGTCCTTCGGACCCCAGTCCTTGTAGAAAATCTGAACGTTATCGTTGGTCGTGACAAAGCCCATGGTGAGTTCTCCTTCTGACAGTTTGAAAGTGACATGTTTGCCGGCACGCGCGGTGCTCGGCAGGAATGCGAAGCTCGCGGCAAGTGCTGCGCCCGCGATCAGGGCATCGCGGCGGCTGAGCGGCAGGCCTGGGATTGAGATTGGAGGCATGGAGAGGTTCCGTGGATTGACCCGGAAAGCGGATTTAAAGGGGTTATGAATGTGTCCTTGGCTGCCCTTCGAGCTTGAGCAGGTTTGCCGGTGGACATGCTCCCAAGTGCACGTCCTGAGGCCTTGATCTCATCTCGACAAACGATGCGATAGTCCGCCATGGCGCGAAGCTGTGTCGCTAAACGGGGAACGCCGAATGGATTTGGCCCTCGCGCGTCCTGAAGCCGATAACGCGGAAGGGAACGCCGTGGATCGCAGATCGTGGCTGGTGTAAGTCAACGCAAGAGCGGCGGACTATCCGAGGCAGGATTCAGCGTTGCAGGTCAGCCACGGGTGCAGTGCCAAACATGCTCTTATACTCTCGACTGAATTGCGACGGGCTTGTGTAGCCTACCTCATATGCCACGCGCGATACGTTGGTGCTCCCGGCGGTAAGAAGCTTTCGCGCTTCCAGGAGGCGTATATGACGTTGGAAGGCCAGCGGGCTAAATCCCGTGACAGCCTTGAAGTGCATGTGAAAGGAGGTGACGCTCATGCCGGAAGAGGCCGCCAGGTCGCGGATGACAATCTGTTCGCTGTGGTTGGCGGCGTGCCAGTCAGCCGCAGTCTTCAATCGCGGTCTTGCGCGCGAATTGAATGCGCAGGTAGTAGAGTAGGTCACCTCAACTCTTATCGCTGCACTCGGGATTACTTGCAGAGCTGTATCGCTGAAATCAGGGATTGCGTTCCACTTTTTGGGACACAGTTTTGCGAATATGGAGACTATTCAGCCTAAAACTGCAACGCTACCAACGCGGTGGAGACTGAATGGCGGGTATGGTCTATCTTCGGCGGGCGCGCGGTTGCTCGAGCATGTGAGATCGGAAGGGCGAATGCATGGCTGAAGCGAGCTTGGGGCAGACGATCGGGCCTGCGATCGTTCTGATGGGAGCGGCCGTTGTCGCGGTGCCCTTGTTTCGGCGGATCGGTCTCGGTTCGGTTTTGGGCTATTTCGCTGCCGGCGTGCTTGTCGGTCCGTCGGTGATCGGATTGTTCACCGATGCGCTGTCCATTCTGCATTTCTCCGAACTCGGGGTGGTGATGTTCCTGTTCGTGATCGGACTGGAGTTGCGCCCGTACAAGCTGTGGGCCATGCGTGGTCAGATTTTCGGGCTGGGCCTCGTGCAGGTCGCGGCGGCAACCGCGGCCCTGACGCTGACGGGCATGCTGGTTTTTGGCCTTTCCCGCCCCGTTGCCTTCATCGCAGGGGCAGGTTTCGTCCTTTCCTCGACGGCCGTCATCATGTCGGTCCTGCAGGAGCGCGGCGAGATATCGAGTGCCGAGGGCCAGAAATCGGTATCTATCCTCCTCTTCGAGGACCTGATGATCGTGCCGCTTCTGGCGGTGGTTGCCTTCCTGTCGCCTCTGTCCCAAGGACAGTCGGGGTGGATGGACGTTTTGCTGGCGATTGGCGCGTTACTGGTACTTCTGGGCGTATCAAGATGGGGCCTGAACCCGTTTTTCGCCTTGCTGGCGCGTGCGCGAACGAGAGAAGTGATGACGGCCGGTGCGCTGCTGGTGGTGCTTGGAGCAGCATTGCTGATGGCCGGCGCTGGTCTTTCCATGGCGATGGGCGCATTCCTTGCCGGGGTGATGCTGTCGAGCTCCAGCTACCGGCACCAGATCGAAAGCGATATCGAGCCGTTTCGCGGCCTGCTGATGGGCCTGTTCTTCATGGCCGTCGGCATGTCGCTCGACCTTTCCGTCGTTGCCGCGGAATGGCGGCTTCTGCTGTCCATGCTGGTCGCATTCACCGTCGCAAAAGGCGTCGTGGTCTATACAGTTGCTCGTTTGTTTGCCAGTTCCAGCCGCCAGGCATTGCACCGCACCTCGATGTTCCTGCAGGGCGGCGAATTCGCCTTTGTGCTCTACGCCGCCGCGTCCGCGGGCGGCGTGATCGATGCGCGCGAGAACGCGCTGTTCACCACCGTCGTGATCTTCTCCATGGTTCTGACGCCGCTTCTCATGATCGCGGCAGACCGGCTGCTGCGAAGCGAGGCCTCTATGGAGGGCGTTGAGGCGGCCCGGGATCTCGATGGACGGGTGCTCATCATCGGTTTCGGCCGCTTCGGACAGATCGCTTCGCAACTGCTGCTTTCCAAGGGAGTCAGGCTCTCCGTGATTGATATGAGTCCCGACCGGATCCGGGAAGCGGGGCGGTTCGGGTTCAAGGTCTTTTTCGGCGACGGCACCCGGCTCGATACTCTGCGCCATTCCGGCGCGGGTTCCGCCGAAGCACTGATGATCTGCATCGACGACCCGAAGGCCGGAATGCAGATCGTGGAGCTGGCGCAGCATGAATTCCCGCAGGCAAAGATCCTCGTGCGCAGCTATGATCGCGGGCATGCGGTGGACCTGATCCGCGCCGGCGTGGACTATCAGATCCGCGAGACGGTCGAATCCGCGTATCTGATGGGAGCGGAGGGCCTTCGCGCATTGGGTTATGCCGAGCTTGACGTGGAGGAAGCCGCCAAAGACGTCCGTCAACGGGACAACGAGCGACTGTCCGAGCAGGTGCAGGGTAACATCATGTCCGGCCAGGATCGCCTGCACGTCCGGCCCGTTCCTGAGCCGTTTAGCGGAGTAGCAGTGTCGAAATAGACAGCGGCAGGTACTCCATCGCAAGCTTCCCTCATCAAAAAGGAAAAGCGCATGAAAGCCGCAGTCTACGACAACCCCGGTCCTCCGGCAGTCTTGAGATATGCCGATGTGCCCGATCCGATTTGCGGGCCGGATGATGTTCTGATTGCCGTCGAGGCGATTTCGATCGAGGGCGGCGATCTGATCAATCGCCGGTCAACGCCACAGCAATTCCCTTGGATCGTCGGCTATGCTGCTGCCGGGACCGTTATCTCGATCGGGGCAAATGTGCGCGACCGGGCAGTCGGCGAAAAGGTGACTGCCTTCGATATGCATGGATCCCATGCGGAGCTCTGGTCCGTCCCCGCCTCGCGGACATGGCTGGTTCCGGACGGCGGTCAAATGGCACAGGCCGCCGCGCTGCCGATTTCCTTCGGCACGGCCTATCACTGCCTGATCACCAAAGGCGGCTTGCGTGAAACCGAGACGGTCCTGATTCAGGCTGCCGCTGGCGGCGTCGGTCTGGCGGCCATCCAACTGGCGCGTGACGCCGGGGCGACCGTTATCGCCGTGGCCAGCGGCAGTGAGAGACAGGCACGCCTGGCTGAGCTCGGCGCATCACATGTCATCGATCGCCTGGAGAAGGATGTCGTGGAGGAGGTTCTTCGACTGACCGGGCGTAAGGGTGCCGACCTCGTTCTCGATCCGGTTGGCTCGACCTTGCAGGCCTCGCTATCCGCACTCGCGCCCGAGGGTCGCCTCGTATTCGTCGGGAATGCAGGTGGCGGCAGCCTCAATGTCGACCTCTGGCAACCGATGCAGAACAATCAAACGCTTCACGGTGTCTTCATGGGGCCGCTTTTCGAGAGGCCGGCCGTATACAGGACCGTCAGCCAACTTCTCGAGGCCGTGACCGAGGGACGCGTGGAAGTCGTGATCGATCGCGTGTTTCCGTTGAGCGACGCATCGAAGGCGCATGAATATGCGGAGACAGCCAAGCCGCTGGGGCGTGTTGTGATGGTGCCCTGACTTTGAGGATACAATCGCCTCCTGTCGCATACCCATTTACATGCGGGGTAACCCTTTGGCACCAGGGCCGTGATCAAAGCACTCGATCAGCATTTCGGTCAGCACCCGGACTTTTCTTGCGGGATGCTGCCCGGGCGGTCTGACGACATATATTCCGGCCGGGGGCGGTGGATGGCGTTTCATGACCGGAACCAACTCTCCTGAGTCGAGATAATCTTTTATGAGGTCGTCAGGGAGTGCGGCGATACCCAGACCGGCTGCTGCGGCGACAGCGAGAGCGGCCCCGTTATCGGCCTTGAAGCGTCCCTGTGGGCGAACGGTTATCACCTTGTCTCCATCCATCACTTGCCAGGCTTCCGTTCCCTGCATGAGAGCCTGATGGGCGACAAGCTCGTCCGGCGTCTCCGGAGAGCCATGGGCTTTGATATAATCCGGGCTTGCGACGTAACTCCCATAGAGGGGACCGACGCGTTTTGCGATCAGGCTGGAGTCCTGAAGGGTGCCAACGCGGATCGCACAATCATAGCCTTCCGCGATCAGATCCACGAAACGATCACTGTAACAGGTCTGGATCTGAAGATGAGGATGGCGGCGTGCCATTTGCGCAATCACCGCTGCGAAATGCGTCGGACCGAAGGAAAGTGGCGCGGCAACCCTGAGGCGACCGCGGAGCTCACCGGCGGGCACAATTGTTTCCCTGGCCACATCGATCTCGGCGGAAACCCTGGCTGCATAGTCCCGAAACGTTGCGCCGGCCTCGGTCAGGGAAGCCCCGCGGGTGGATCGGGCAAGGAGCTGGACACCAAGCTCCGCTTCGAGCCGCATGAGCCGGCGGCTGACCATAGACTTGGAGACGCCAAGTCGCAGCGCGGCAGCTGAAACACCTCCGGCATCCGCTACTTCAACAAAAGTCCGCAGGTCTTCAATGTCCACTTTGGCGTTCCCCGTCTTGCGACACAGCTCATCAGGAACGAGCACTACCGCATCACAAACGGGAATGACAAGTTTCGTCCCGCGGCAGCGCCTCGGAGGGCGCATGTCTTTTGAGCAAACGCGCTTCAATAAACCGCCAACATAGGATGAAACCATGACCTTTCGTAACGGCCTTGATTCACTTCTCCGCCCTGAAGACTCCGTCCTCGTCCTGATAGATCATCAGCCCTACCAGCTGGCCAACCTCAACAGCCATGACCCGCAAGCTGTGGTCAACCAAACGACCGCGCTGGCGAAGCTGGCAAAAGCCTTCAATGTTCCGACCATTCTCACCAGCGTGATCGCGGCGCGCGGCGGACTTCTCTTTAAGCAGATCACCGACGTATTTCCGGACCAGGAAGTCATCGATCGCACCTGGGTGAACACCTGGCAGGACGAGAATGTGGTGAACGTCGTCAAGGCGACCGGCCGCAAGCAACTGATCATCGCTGGGCTGTGGACCGAGGTCTGTGTCGCAATGCCTGTGATACAGGCTGCCGGCGAAGGCTGGGACGTGACCGTGATCACCGACGCGTCGGGCGGGATTTCAAAGGAGTCTCATGAAGTTGCCATCCAGAGAATGATCGCGGCCGGCGCGAACGTGATGACCGTGATGGCGCTCGCTGGCGAATGGCAACGCGATTGGGCGCGCACCGGGCATGTCGAGGAGCTGACCCAGATTCTCATCCAGCACTTCAGCGGCAGCGGCATCGCGTATCTTTGGGAGCAGCAGTTGCTCAACACGCCAGTGCCGACCACCAAAGGCGGTCACTAAAATCTAACAGACAATGACGGGGTTCTCGATGAACGTATCGCAAGAGCCTGGACGGTGCGTTGAACCTCGTCGTCCCTTTTTCATGACAGGTCGAAGTATCTGAAGCACCCGCTTGATTGTGCGCATGATGAATTTCCAGCGTCAGTCACCGGCGTAAACTGGCAAATATCCAGGAGCCAAAAATGGAAATCGGTATCGACAGTTTCGCAGCTATCCTCCCGGATCCGGCGACAGGCAAGCTTCCTTCGGCGACCGAGCGCATGGCCGAGCTCATCGAGGAGGTCGTCGTCGCGGACCGCGTCGGGCTCGATGTGTTCGGCATAGGCGAGCATCATCGCGGGGAGTTTCTCGACTCCGCACCGACTGTCATTCTGGCTGCGGCAGCGGCCCGGACCAACCGGATCAGGTTGACCAGCGCGGTGACCGTTCTGAGCGCCGCCGACCCGGTGCGGGTTTTTCAAGAATTCGCAACGCTCGATCTGATCTCTAAGGGCCGCGCGGAAATGGTTGTCGGCCGAGGTTCGTTCGTTGAGGCCTACCCGCTCTTCGGCCTGGATACGCGGGATTATGACGACCTTTTTGCGGAGAAGCTCGATCTGTTTCTCAAGCTTGGCGAGACGACGAGCATCAACTGGGAAGGTCGTTTTCGCCCACCGCTCAGGGGGCAAGGTGTTTTCCCGCGTCCTCATCAATCACGGCTCCCGATATGGATCGGGGTGGGTGGAACGCCGCAATCCTTCGTTCGCGCCGGTGCGCTTGGCCTGCCGCTGATGATCGCAATCATCGGCGGCAGCTTCGAGCGCTTCCGTCCGCTTGTCGATCTCTATCGCGAAGCTGGCAGCCGCGCGGGGCATAGCCCCGAAGTGCTCAAGATCGGCGTTCACGCAATGGGTTTTGTCGGCGAGACCGACACTGCAGCGAAGGACGCTTTCTTTCCCGGCTGGGCGCATCTCACCTCGAAGATCGGTCGAGAGCGCGGCTGGTCGCCCCCGTCGCGCCAGCAGTTCGAAGCCATGGCAGGTCCGGAGGGCGTATTCCTGGTCGGCGATCCGCAGACGGTCGCAGCCAAGATGCTGCAGGCCAGTGAAACGCTTGGCGGCGTCTCTCGCATCACCTTCCAGATGAGCACAGCCTCTCTCGACACGGCAGCGATGAAGAGATCGATCGAACTTCTTGGCACTGAAGTCGCGCCAATCGTGAGGGCAGCGCGATAGCTGAAGGCCAGGCCGTATCGCAAAGCGGGGAACGCCGAATGGATATCGAGGATCTACGGTCTTTCGTCGAAGTTGCCGATGCCGGGGGCGTTTCTCCCGCGGCACGTCGACTGGGGGTCTCCAAGTCAATGGTCAGTCGGCGCCTCATCCGGATTGAGGAAGCGTTCGGCATCCAACTTCTTGCAAGAACGACCCGTGGCGCCGGTCTCACGGAAGCTGGGACTACGTTTCGAGAACATGCCGCCAGGATTTGTGCCGAGATCGACCTTGCGCGGGAAACGATCTCGCCTGCTGGTGATCTTCGCGGGCGCCTGCGGGTGGCCGTCCCGTTAACATCGGGCCCGATACACTTTGCACCCGTGCTTGCGGAGATGGCACGCCACCACCCGCGGCTTCAGATCCATGCCGACTATAGCGATCGCTTCGTCGATCTGATTGCGGATGGCTATGATTGCGCGATCCGGGTCGGGGCCTTGCGCGACTCGAACCTGATTGCAAGACGCGTCGGTCAGATTTACGGCAAGCTGGTAGCGAGCCCGGACTATATCAGAGCGCATGGTTCGCCTGAAACGCCGGACGAAATCGTCGCTCATCAAGCCCTGATTGGTGCCGAGGCGTGGCGGTTTATGGATGGCGACAAGGTCGTCACTGTGCAGCCGCAGGGGCGCTTCAGTTCCGACAACGGCGCGGCGCTCGCCAGCGCGGCCGCAGCAGGGCTTGGTATAGCGTGGCTTCCCGATTGTGTTACCCATGAATATCTTGCGTCCGGCGCACTCGTTCCAGTCATGACCCGCTTTCCGCTGCCTGTCGGTGGGGTCTACGTCGTGCGGCCATCCAGCCCGCACCCCGCGCGAAAAGTACGCATCCTCTCCGAGTTCCTGATCGGATCATTCGAAAGAAGCCCGCTTTTGTAGGGTCTGCGTGTTGACACATCGACTGCGCGTTCCGCCTTTTGCGACACAGTTCACCGCGCCGCGCAACTAGTCGCGGAGGCGCTCACCCGTTAGTCACTTGGGGCCATGCAGCGACCCCTGCGCTCCACGCAGGCAGGAGATCGCCAAACGGATGAGGTGAAGGCGCATGAGTTGGAACCCTGCAATCGAACCAGGCTGTCCTGACGAGGTCGGCATCGATTCGATCCAAACCCTTATCGTGCCGCGCTCTCGCGACCTTGGCGGCTTCGAGGTTCGGCGCGCCCTGCCGGCGCCGAAGCAGCAGATGGTGGGACCATTCATCTTCTTCGACCAGGCTGGCCCTGCCGAGCTGTTGACCGGCCAGGGCATCGATGTTCGGCCGCACCCCCATATCGGTCTTGGCACGGTCACCTATCTGTATCGCGGTGACTTTCACCACCGCGACAGCACCGGGGCTGACCAGATCATCCGTCCCGGTGAGTTGAACTGGATGGTTGCTGGGCGAGGTGTTTCCCATTCCGAGCGGACATCCGCAGCAGCGCGGACAGGGCCGAACGGCTTGTTCGGGATCCAGACCTGGCTGGCCTTGCCGGAAGCCCACGAGGACATCGCGCCGATGTTCGAACACCACGGCAAGGAGACGCTGCCGATGATCGAGGATCATGGTGTGTCGGTGAGGCTCATTCTCGGGAACGCCTATGGCAAGTTCGCTCCCGCGACCATGTTTTCCGAAACATTCTATGCCGATGTCAGGCTTGAAGCAGGCGCTCGGCTGCCGATGCCGGACGATCATGAGGACCGGGGCATCTACATTGTCGAAGGCTCGATCTCGATCGCCGGCCGGGAGTTCGAAGCAGCCCAGATGATGGTGTTTCGTCCTGGCGACAGGATCACGGTCGCAGCCGGGGAAAAAGGCGCGCGGCTGATGATCTTAGGCGGGGCGACACTTTCCGGCCCACGCTACATCTGGTGGAACTTCGTCGCCTCATCCAGGGAGCGGATCGAGGAAGCCAAGGCTGAATGGCGGGCACAGAACTGGGGCGCGGGGCGCTTCGATCTTCCGATCGATGACCGGGATGAGCACATCCCGCTTCCAGAGTGATGGGGCGCGGGGAATTAGCATGTCAGCACGCCCTTTGAGGTCAGGCGCTATTGCGCGGCGGGTTGCGCCGCCGCTCCACGGTCCCTCTGGGGACTGGTGGGGGCAAGTGCGGTGGCGCGCGGGTGATCTATTTCTAACACGACACCGATATGCCGCTCTTTGCGCTTACCGCCTATGCCAAGAACGGCTTCTGGCAGTTGACCATGGTGCTTATGGACAGGTTCAAGAGGAGAAAGCCATGAGCAATGTTGCCGAAGCATCCGTCGTGGGCTTGAGCAGGCGGTGGCCTATGTCGAAGGCAGGGCCACCGCGAACGCCTATCGCGTCAATGTTCCCGAACGGATCGACGTGAAGGCGATCCACGCCAACCTCGACATGATGCAGGAAGAGTTCGCGGGCCGGTTCAGGCTTATCTTCAAGTTATCAACCGTGCGCCAAAGGCCGTTCAGAAGGCGTTGCAGGCGGCTTGACTGGAGCGGTCGCTTTGAACAAGCCGTCCTATGCAACGCTGATGCCTCGCCAGCGCCGCACGATGAAGATTTATGTCTTCAGCGGCACACTTTATCCCTCAACTCCACGATGGCATCCACTTCCACCAGCGCGTTGGCGGGGAGGCTTGAGACGCAGACTGCCGTTCGTGCGTGGCGTCCGCGATCGCCGTAAAGGGCGATGAAGAGTTCGGATGCGCCGTCGGCGATTTTCGGGCCGTCAGGGAAGCCCGCCGGCGCGGCAACGAATGCGCCGAGCCTCAGGACCTCCGCCAGGCAATCGAGGGAGCCTGCGGCGGCCCGAATGTTGAAGAGAAGGTTCAGAGCGCACATCTCAGCTGCCTTCTTCGCAGCAGCGAGGTCGTAGTCCGGCGCGACCGGACCGAAATAGCGCGGATTGCCGTTCCATTCGCAGATCTGCCCGGCAAGGAAGAGCAGATTGCCGCTCCGCTTGTAAGGAAGGAAATTGGCGCGGGACGGCGAGCTTTCCGGCAGAGAAAGGCCGAGCTCGGCGAGCCGTGCGAGCGTTTGATCGGTCTGGTCAGCCATGATAGTGCCTTTTCATCCTATCGTTTTTTCGGGCAGCATGTCTCGTATTCTCCTTATCAATCCGAACAGCAATCGGGAAACCACCGAGGCAATGGTCGCGATCGCCGCTTCCGCCATGCCCGATCACCACTTCGCGGGCAGGACGGCCCCCTTCGGGGAGAGCATGATCGTCGAACCGCAGGCGCTTGTGATCGGTGCGCGCGCCGTCTCCGCCATTCTCGCGGGTGAGATTGCCGAGGGGACGGTCTTCGATGGCGCGATCATCGCGGCTTTCGGTGATCCGGGCCTCGATGAGGCGCGTCGTCTCGGCACCGTTCCAGTCTGCGGGATCGGTGAGGCAAGCTTCCATGAAGCGGGTGCGGCCGGACGCAGTTTCGCAGTCGCCACGACGACACCTGCCCTTGAGCGGGCCATCGCGGAACGGGTCGAAAAGACGGGGCTTTCCAGCCGGTTCATAGGCTCCTTCTTTACCCCCGGTGATCCCTTTGCGGTTATCGCTGATCCCGCAAGACTGAAGGAAGAGCTTAGCCTGACGGTGGAGGCGGCAATTCGGGCCGGTGCGGAGGCCGTCATCATCGGTGGCGGACCTCTGGCCATGGCTGCGCGCGATCTGGGAAGGCGCCATGCGGTGCCGATCATCGAGCCGGTTCCGGCTGCCGCCCGGCGCATTGCCGCCATGCTTCATCCGTGTTGATACCCGGCGAGCCTTGCGGCAAATCCGATGAGCGAACGGTCGGAGCCGCGCGGGCCGATAATGGAAAGCCCGTACGGCGCGCCATCGACCTTGCCTGCTGGAAAGACCACTTGCGGAAGTCCGGTCATGCCCGCCACACATAGAAACGGCATCGCAAGGTGGCGAAAGCCGTCGAAGACTTCCTGCGGTGCGTCGAGCCGGAAGGGCGCATCATGCACTACCGGCGCCAGCAGGACGCCGTCCGTGCCGAGCATGTCATCCATTTTGTCACGGAAAGCAGCGCGCAGGGCATTTGGTCCTTCAGCTTCGGCGGCGCTGATGGATCGGGCCTGGGCGAAGCGCTCGTCGATACCGCGGGCAAGCGGCATGCCGCTCTTTTCGATCCAGGGAACGACGGATTGCTTGGCGTCATATGCCTGCAGGATACGATAGGCCTCATAAAGGGCATCAGCGCCGCCTGCGGGGTAAATCCTTGCTTCCTGAGCAGAAAGATCACCAAAAAAGGAGTCGTAAACGGCTTTCTGCTCTTCGCCGAGGCGGGCCACCATGTCGACGGGCCGGATGAGACGCGGGGTTTCCGGCAGTTCGATCCGATCGTTCCCAAATACGACGGCGCCGGTCTCGGCAAGGGTTTTCGCATCGCGAGCGAAAAAGCCGCAGGTATCGAAGCTCGCCGCAAGCTCCATGCAGCCCTCGAGCGAAATGCGAGCGTGGGTTGGGCGGATGCCCCATAGCCCGCAGAAACTGGAGGGCGCGCGGACGGATCCGCCCGTATCGGTCCCCAAGCCGATATCGGCAAGTCCGGCGGCGACCGCGGCAGCCGAGCCGGAGGAGGAACCGCCCGGTATCCGATCGGGTGCCGCGGCATTGATGGGTGTGCCGAAATGCACGTTCATCCCGTAAAGCGACCAGGCAAGCTCATCGGTATGGGTTTTGCCGACAAATCGGGCGCCTGCATCGAGAAGCTTCTGTACGACAGGCGCGGTTTTGGTCTTGATATCGCTTTCGGCGAGCTTGGTTGGGCAACCGCAGCCGGTGCGGTATCCGGCGACATCGAAAAGATCCTTGACGGCAAGCGTCAATCCGGCAAGCGCCCCCTCAGGGGAGGAGGCGACCGCCACAGGCGGGTAGGGCATGAAGGCGTGGACCGGGTCGTGTTCAAGAAGCATGGAATTCCCGTATGGAGTTATCAAGCGATCGCCGGCGCGGCGGTAAGGCCATTTGAGGCGGGTGAGTGCCCCTCTTCGAGATTGCAGGCCACCTGCCGGCCGGGGCTGGGGGCAAAGAAGGGCGGCAGCGCCCTCAGACATTGCGGCTGCGCTTCCGTACACCGCGGCGCGAAAGAACAGACATCCGGCTTCGTTTCCAGCGAGGGCGGCGAGCCCGCAATGGCATCAAGCCGCGTACCGCGGTCGACGCCATGCAGGTTCGCCGCGAGAAGACCGCGGGTATAGGGATGGCGCGCATCCTTGATGATATCGCGGGTGCTGCCGGATTCGACGACATTGCCGGCATACATCACCGCCACGCGATCGGAGATTTCCACCGCAACGCCGATGTCGTGGGTGACGAAAATAATGCTCATGCCGAACTCGCGCTGAAGTTCACGCAGGAGCAGGAGGATCTGTATCTGCACCGTGGCATCGAGCGCCGTGGTCGGCTCGTCGGCGAGCAGCAGCTTGGGGCGGCAGGCCAGTGCCAGCGCGATCATGGCACGCTGGCGCATTCCGCCCGACATCTCGTGCGGATAGTTCTTGAGCCGCCGCTCCGGTGAAGGAATACGCACCCGCGTCAGCATATCGAGCGCCACCTCGCGTGCTTCGGCACGGCCGACGCTCTTGTGACGCATGACCGTCTCGGCGATCTGGTCGCCGATCGTATAGACCGGATCGAGCGCCAATGCCGGCTCCTGAAACACCATGGAGACATCGCCACCGCGATAGGCCGAAAGCCGCGCGCCGGAAAGCGTCATGATATCCGTGCCGTTGACGCGGATCGTGCCGTCGATCTCCGCTCGCTTGGGTGGCAGAAGGCGCAGGAGCGTCTTGAGCGTTACACTCTTGCCCGAACCGGATTCACCCAGCAAACCCAGCATCTCTCCTTCCTGCAGGCGCAGATTGAGCCCATTGATGGCATGGACGGTCCGCTCGCCATTGAAGCGGACATGCAGGTTCTCGATCTCGAGCAAGGGAGCTTCGCTCATGCTGCGACCTCCTTGCCTGCAAGTGAATGGCCGGAAGACGGATCCCGCAGATGGCAGGCGGCGAGATGATCGGGATTTTCACCGAAAGTCGCAAGCGTGGGGGGCTTATCGCGGCACACATGCTCGGCAAACCGGCAGCGGGTGTGGAAACGACAGCCCGAAGGCGGATCGATCGGATTGGGCGGGTCACCGGCCAGTGGCGGCTCTTCCGTGCGATTGTCGGGGTCCATGGAAGGCATCGCCGCGAAAAGCGAGACGGTATAGGGGTGAGCCTGCTTCGCATAGATGGCTTCGACCGGCCCGACCTCCACGACTTCCCCGAGATACATGACCAGCACGCGGTCGGAAATATAGCGCACCACGTTCAAATCATGGCTGATGAAGACATAGGTGAGGCCGAATTCCTTGCGCAGCTCAGTCAAAAGATTGAGCACCTGTGCCTCGACCGATTTGTCGAGCGCCGAGACCGCCTCATCGAGAATGACGAGGCGCGGAGACATGGCAAGCGCGCGCGCGATATTGACGCGCTGGCGCTGGCCGCCGGAAAGCTCATGCGGATAGCGATGAGCGAAACGGTTGGGATCGAGCCCCACCCGCGCCATCAGGTCGCGTGCCCGGTCTTTTGGATCGGAAAGCCCCTGCACTTTCGGTCCGAAGGCGATCGAATCCGCGATGGTGAGGCGCGGATTGAGAGAGGCATAGGAATCCTGAAAGACCATCTGCACCGAGCGGCGCATTTCCTTGAGCGAGATGTCCGAGCCCAGAATATCACCGTCGAAGATGACGGAGCCGTCATCGAGCTCCGTCAGCCCGATCAGGAGGCGGGCGGTGGTCGATTTCCCGCAGCCCGATTCTCCGACGATGCCGAGTGTCTCGCCCTTACGCACTTCGAAGGAGACGCCATCGACGGCATGGACGGTAGCCGTCTGCCGGTTGAGGAGGCCGGAGCGGACCGGAAAATGCTTCTTCAGGTTCTGGGCAAGAATGAGCGGCTGTCGCGGACCGCCGCGATCCGCCGGGTGGGGAAGGACTTCAGTCTTTGACATTCATGGCACTCCTCAGCCCATCACTCAGAAGGTTGAGACAGAGCGACGTAATGAAGATCATCACGCCGGGCAGGGCGGTAACGATCGGGTTTACATAGATGGCGGTGCGCAACGTATTGAGCATCAGCCCCCATTCCGGCTGGGGCGGCTTGACGCCGATGCCGAGGAAGGAAAGCCCTGCGGCAAGGATCATGCACACGCTGGTAAGGCTCGTAGCATAGACGAAGATGGGGCCGAGCACATTGCCGAGCACATGCACGCGGACGATGGTAAATGCATTGCCGCCGGAGGCGCGCGCCGCATCGATATAGTCGAGCGAGCGCACGCTCGAGGTCACGCTCTCGGCAACCCGCGTAATCGGCGGGATGAAGACGATGGTGAGAGAGACAAGGCTGTTGACGATGCCTGCGCCGAGCGCACCGGAAATGGCGATCGCCAGAAGAACGGAGGGGAAGGCGAAGAAGATGTCGACGGTGCGCATGATAATCGTGTTCACCCACCCACCGACATAACCAGCCGCCACGCCGAGAACCGTGGCGATGAAAAAGGCGAACACCACCGGCAAGAGCCCGATGAGCAGCGTCAGCCGGCCGCCATAGATGAGGCGGGCGAGCATGTCGCGGCCCTGTTCGTCGGAACCGAGCGGAAGTCCCTCCGTGCCGATAGGCCGAAGCCGCTTGATCATGCTACCTCGATAGGGGTCTGCGAGATCGAGCCAGGGGGCGAAGATGGCGGCGAGGATCAGGAGAAGGAGAATGACGGCGCAGGCAACGGCGATCCTGTCCTTAAGGAAACGGCGCAGCACATTCGACCAGTAGCTCCGCGTCTTCGCCGCGGTAGCGGTGATCTCGGACGGCGACGATGCCGCCGATGGAGAAATGGCGGATGCCATGGCTCAGCTCCTCTTGATGCGCGGGTCGATTGCGGCTTGAGCGACATCCACGATGAGATTGGCGAAGATGAAGAACAGGGCGAGCACGAGGATCGTGCCCTGCAGCAGCGGCAGATCGCGCTGGAAGATGGCGTTTGACAGGAGAAAGCCCGACCCCGGCCAGTTGAATACGGTTTCGATGAGGATCGAGCCGCCGAGAAGATAGCCAAGCTGGATGCCCATGACGGACAGGGCAGTGGGAGCGGCGTTGCGCACGACATGACGCAGGACGGCACCTTGGTTGAGCCCTTTGGCATAAAGTGCCTGGACGAAATCCATGGAAAAAATCTCGCCGACCAGCGCCCGCACCGTGCGCGCTACGATGCCGATCGGCACCACCGACAGCGTGATCGCAGGCAGGACGAGATGGCGGATATGCGCCCAGTCCCATGCCCAGTCGGCGGAACCGCCGGAGCTGCCGGGGCCGGCGCCCATGGCCGGCAGCCAACCAAGTGTTACCGAGAAAACGATGACAAGGACAATGCCGAGCCAGTAGTTTGGCAAGGATACACCGGTGATCGCCACCGCGGTGATCGCCTTATCAACGACGGTATCGCGGAAATAGCCGGCCAGAAAGCCGAGAATGAGACCGACCGGAAAGGCGACGAAGCTTGCGGCTACCGCAAGCAGCAACGAGTTGCGTACCGCATTGAAAACCTCTCCCACCACCGGGCGCCCTGTCGCGATGGATTCTCCGAGATCCCCGGTGACGGCCTTGCCGATCCAGATGCCGTATTGGACGGGCAACGGCTTGTCGAGACCGTAGGCCGCGCGCATCGCTGCCTGCTCCTCCTGGGTCGCGTCGACCGCCATGATGGATGTCAGTGGATCGCCAGGGGCGATGTGCACGAGCAGGAAACAGATGATACTGACGCCAATGGCGACAGGCACGATATAGAGGAGACGGCGCAGGAGATAGATCAGCATAGGCTCTGCGTTCTTTTCGACGGTTATGATCCCCGGAGCCGCTGCCCTGCCGGGCAGAGGCAAAGAAGCCTCATTCCTCCATGGTGATGCTGGAGAAATTCTGGAACCAGTTTTGCGCCTGGACGTAGCCCTTGACCTTCGGGCTCATGGCGCGGGGAGCGACGTCATGCGTCACCATCAGGAAGAGGGCGTCGTTGACGAATTTCTCATGCGTACGTCGCATCACTTCATCCTGCTTTTCCGCATCGAAAGTGGTGCGAATCTCCTTGAACAGCGCCTCCATGTCGGGATCGCAATAATGGCCCCAATTGGTGCCGTTCGGTGCCGTCAGATCACAGCCGAGGTGACGGATAAAGCCTGTGAAAGGATCCTGGATGAAGTACGTGAAATTGATCGATTGCGAGCCTTCGACGCTCTTGTCCGCGGCGCCTGCGCGCCACAGATTGATCATCTGGTTCCATTCGACGACCATGAACTCGACATCGATATAGACTTCCGCAAGGCTCTGCTGGATGAACTCGTTCATTGGCAATGGCAACATCTGACCGGAGCCGGAAGGCGAGATCAGCGCCTTGACTTTGAGGCGGTTGTCCGGCCCATAGCCGGCCTCTTTCATCAGCGCCTGCGCGGCTTCCAGATCATATTTCACCTCGAAGGTAGGGTTGCCGAACCATTGGCTCGACGGCGGGAAGAAGCCTTTGGCCGGGACCATGAGCCCGCCAAGCAGTTCCTTCATGGAATCCCGGTCGATGGCGAGGTTTGCTGCCTTGCGCACGCGGATGTCATTCCATGGCGAGCCTTCAAGCCGCGATAGATGCCAGGTCCAGTTATGCGGGTAGGCGTTGGAGACGACCTTGAAGCCATTCGCCTCGATTGCCGAAATCGTGTCGGGAGCAGGCGCCTCGATCCAGTCGACCTGGCCGGACATCAGGGCTGCAGAGCGGGCGTTGGGCTCGGGCAATGGGATCAGCACCATACTGTCGAGCTTCGGCACGCGGGTCTTGTCCCAGTAATCGGGATTGGGGATGAATTCGGCGCGCTCGCGCGGCACGAAGCTTGCAAGCTTCCAAGGGCCGGTGCCCGAGGGTGCCTTCGCGACTTCTTCCCAGTTCTTGCCCTTCGCCTCCCAATTGGCCTTGGAAGACATGGTGATCCAGGAAAGCTGATAAGTGAGGGTTGCATCCGGCTCTTTGGTCGTGATTTCAAGCGTGTAGTCATCGATGGCTCGGTAGGAGGCAACAGCGGGAATGCGCGACTTGCCCTGCGCAGCCTGGCGCGGGTCGTATTGCTCGCTGTCCGCCTTCAGAAGCTTGTCGAGGTTCCAGACGGCGACTTCCGCCGTGAATTCGCTGCCGTCATGAAACTTCACACCCTTGCGTATCTTGAAAGTCCATTTGGTCTGATCGCTCGGATCGGCGCTCCATTCCTCGGCTAATCCCGGAAGGAGCTGAGAGGGCTTGTCGGCGCTGGTCAGGTCCCATTCGATAAGGGAGTCGTAGACCGTGTAGCCCATAAAGCGCTGCCCTTCGCCACCCTGATCGGTCTGGCCGGTCGTCAGTGGAATATCCGCGGCCGTCATGCCGATCCGCAATGTCCCGCCCGCGAAAGCCGAGGTGGCGAGAAAAGTAGCTGCGGCAGCGGCGAGGAGGGCTTTTCGAAGGATCGCTGAAACCATCATTGAACTCCTGAATATCAAACACGGAAGGGAGGCTTGCGTCCCTGTGTCGACATCGAAGCAAGCGCCATGCCAGACGAGAATTGCCAAAGCAGTTGCGAAAATTGAGGAAGCGAGCTGAGGGCCATGAATTGTTCAACTCGCCAATTGCTTAATTTTTGGGCAAAATTGAAATTGTATATAATTTGATCTTCCAGGTTCGACTAAATCAGCATACGGCGCGGAAGAATGCGGAGCCTGCCGGCCAGCCAATCGACAACCGGTGCTTCTCAACAGCAATCTGCTAACGGCCAGGCATATTGCTATCACGCTGAGAAATAGCGTCGGATACGGTGAGTGACGCAGCGTCAAAGCTCCCCACAGCGCGCGGATCCGGCCCGAGGGCGAGTGCGGGCGACGCTAAACTTTGGTCGAACGCAGATTCAGGAACGACACGGCGCAAGAGGCTGACCCCAGGCGCCATTCGCGGCGGCCGTGTCAAGCTGACCCACGACGAAATCGTTGCCCACAAGCGGGCTGTGACTGCGTGATCACCCGATTCTAGGCCGAGGGCAAAATCTCAGCTCCACGAAGTTGATCCGTCGAGGAGCTTACTGCTCAGCGCCGGGGCCGAGAGACTTCAGATATGCGATTATATCCTGCCGGTCCTGCTCATTGGTGATCCGCATGGTCATTGTCGTGCCGCGGACAAGCATCGCGGGGGCCGCCAGATAGGCATCGAGATTTTCCTCGTTCCAAACCAGCTCCGATTGAGAGAGTGCTTTCGAATACCGCGCTCCTTCAACTGAGCCAGCCTTGCGACCCAGGACACCCGCAAGCGACGGGCCGGCCCGATTTTGACCGTTTACCGTGTGGCAGCCGCTGCAACGGGAAAAGAGCGTTTCTCCGCGGGCTGAGTCGCCTTCAGCAGCGGCAAATGTGGGACAGAGCGCCAAACTGACGAGGGCGCAAGAGGCGACCAGCTTCATTCTATTCATGGATTGAATGCCCTTTCTACTCTACGCGTCGGCCTACGTGGCAAACCACGTTGCACAATGGTCTCGATCGACCTGGAACCCGCACTTAGGAGGTAATGACAATCAATCCGAGGCGATAGCTCAATCCTGCGTGATTATTGCCCGATCCTGCCGATATCAAAATAACTTGAGAAGATACCCGGACCAAATCGCAGTAGACGACACTCTGGTCAATCAAAGAAAATGAGCAGGACGATGTCTCTAAAACGGGATCTGCGCGAGGAATCGGCGAGCATACGCCAACGTATTTTGGATGGCCTCGCGCTTCTCCGTTGGGACGGCATGAACTTCGAGCATGCAGTGCCGGGACTTACGCTCTATCGTATCGAGGAACCGCCCGGTCCCTTTTCGACCATCTACGAACCGAGCCTGTCGCTTATCATCAAGGGAAGCAAACGCGTAAAGGTTGGCAACGAAACGCTCGTTTACGACGAATCCAGCTTCTTCCTGACGACCATCGGCCTGCCTATGTCTGGACAGATCTGCGCGGTAAGCGAGGGCGAGCCCTATATCGCAGCCACCATCCGGCTTGATCTGGAGAAGTTGCGGCGGATCATCGCCGACTACGATCCACCGACCGAGGTGCCGGAGCGTGACCTCGGCGTCGTCGTCGGCGTCTCCACGCCGGAAATGCTCGATGCGCTTTCACGGCTGATTTCCCTTGCGAATTCGCCGGGAGACATCCCGTTCTTTTCCACCCATATCCATAACGAGATTCTCTATCGACTTCTCACAAGTGAGCAAGGTGCGCGCCTGAGACGCTTTGCACTTGCCGGCACGAACAGCAACCGCGTGGCAAAAGCCATTGCGTGGCTGAAGGAGAATTATACGCGACCACTGCGTGTCGAAGAACTGGCGGAGATAGCAAATATGGGGGTTTCCACCCTGCATCGGCATTTTCGTGCGATGACAGCCATGAGCCCTCTACAGTTCCAGAAGCACCTGCGCCTGCATCACGCGCGGGAACTGATGCTTGCGCAATCACTCGACGCGACGACGGCCGCACTCCGTGTCGGTTACGAGAGCCCGACGCAGTTCAGCCGGGAGTATAGACGAGCATTCGGCCATCCACCTCTGCGTGACATCAGAGCGATCCTGAACTCCGATGAATCGGGCAGACCCAATTCAGTCGGTTAGCTCTCCGCATGCCGACCACGGCGTCGAAAACGCGCTCGAACGAATTGCTTCGGCAAAGCCGGTGAACGCGTTCTCAGCAAGTCGACAGGAATGGGCAATAATCCGGCAGGATTGATCCTACTTCTTTTCCGGTTGGACCTCTAAGCTGACGAGGAAATCTGGCGAACGGCCGCGGGTCTCAAGCCGCATGCCCGGCCACATATCCGGGACGGTATGCCCGGGTCGCGCGCCCCAACATAGGAGAAGAGTTCATGGTGACTGTAACGATCAACGGCACCGAACATACGGTGGAAGCCGATGCGGATATGCCGCTTCTCTGGGTCATACGCGACTTGGTCGGACTGACCGGCACGAAATTTGGCTGTGGCATGGCACAGTGTGGTGCCTGCACCGTCTATCTGGACGGAACGCCGGTGCGGTCCTGTCAGACCTTCGTCGGCGAGATAGAAGGGGCACAGGTAACGACCATCGAGGGGATCAGCGGCAAGGTTGCAGAAACCGTACAGGCCGTCTGGACCGATCTAGATGTTCCGCAATGCGGGTACTGTCAGTCCGGACAGATCATGTCGGTGACGGATCTGCTCACGAACAATCCAAAGCCCACGGACGAGGACATCGACGCAGCAATGGCAGGCAATCTCTGTCGATGCGCCACATACCAGCGAATCCGCGCCGGTATTCACGAGTCCGCGAAGCGTCTGGAGGCCTGAGACATGATCCCGAAACTGATGCAATCCGCCATCATTCCCACCGCAAAGGTGCAGGCCTCCCGCCGGCAATTCCTTATCGGCGCAATCGCGGCCGGTACCGGCCTTGCGGTCGGCTATCGCCTGCTATCCGCGTCGCCGGCTGCTGCCAGCGAGACAGCGGCAGCAAACGAGGCGCATGCCTTTTCGCCCTATGTAACGATCGATGCAGATGGCAAGGTAACTGTCCTCTCGTCGCAGTTCGAAATGGGCCAGGGTTCCTACAATGGTATCGCCACCCTCGTTGCCGAAGAACTTGAAGCGGACTGGGCAACCATCGACGTCAAAGGCGTGGCGGGCGATGTAAAAGCCTATGGCAACATCGCTTTCGGCGGCGCGTTGCAGGGAACAGGCGGTTCCACCTCGATGGCTACTTCATGGGAACGCTATCGCAGGGCAGGGGCTGCCGCCCGCTCCATGTTGATCGCCGCCGCAGCCTCCGAATGGGGCGTGCCTGCAACGGAGATCACCGTCGAGAACGGCATTCTCTCGCACCCGTCCGGTAAAAGCAGTGGTTTCGGCACGTTTGCAGCCAAGGCGGCGACTCTGCCGGTGCCGACCGACGTGACGCTCAAGCAGCCGGGCGATTGGAAACTCATCGGCAATGCCGGTCTGAAGCGCTTCGACAGCGCCCGCAAGGCGAACGGAACAGAGCAATATACGATCGACGTGAAACTGCCGGGCATGCTGACGGCAGTGATGATCCATCCGCCGCTGTTCGGCGCCAGGGTCAAATCCTTCGACGCCTCGGCAGCCCGCGCCATCAAGGGCGTCGTCGACGTCGTCGAAACACCGCGCGGTGTCGCGGTCGTCGGCGAGAACATGTGGACGGCGCTCAAGGGGCGTGATGCCGTTACCGTCGAGTGGGACGAATCAGCGGCGGAAAAACGCGGCACGCCCGAGCAGATGTCGATCTATCGCGACCTCGCGAGCAAGCCTCCGGCAGCGATTGCCCGCAAGGACGGTGATGCCGACGCCGCATTCGCAACGGCTGCCAAGGTGATGGAGGCAAATTTCGAGTTTCCCTATCTGGCCCATGCTCCGATGGAGCCGCTGAATTCCGTCTCCCGCATGAACGCCGATGGCACGCTCGAAATCTGGGGCGGGCACCAGTTTCCGGACACATACCAGGCACTCGCCGGCGAAATTGCCGGAATCGCCCCCGACAAGGTGATCCTGCATGTCATGAAAACGGGCGGAAGCTTCGGCCGGCGTGCCGTGTTCGACGGGGACGTGGTCGTGGAGTCAGTGTATGTCGCAAAGGCTCTCGGCTTCCGCGCGCCCGTGAAAGTGCAGTGGACGCGCGAAAATGACATGCGCGCCGGCCGCTACCGTCCCGCTTATGTACACGGCATCAAGGCCGGTATCGACGCGAATGGAAAGCTCGTTGCGTGGAGCAATCATGTCGTCGGCCAGTCCATCATGGCGAACACCGCCTTTGCGGGAATGATCCAGAATGGAGTCGATCCCACCTCCATCGAAGGCGCGAACAATCTGCCCTATGCCATACCCAACCAGACTGTCGGCCTGACAACCACGGAATTCGGCGTCCCGGTTCTGTGGTGGCGTTCGGTCGGCTCGACGCATACAGCCTTTGCAGCCGAGGCCTTCCTTGACGAGGTAGCCGAGGCGGCCGGGCGCGACCCGGTCGAATTCCGATTGTCCATGCTCGAGCCGGAATCGCGTCACGCCGCCGTCCTCAGGCTGGCGGCGGAAAAGGCGGAGTGGGACAAGCCTCTGCAGGAAGGTCGCTTCCGGGGCGTCGCCGTTGCCGAAAGCTTCGGCTCGGTCGTAGCGCATGTCGCGGAAGTGTCGAACGACGGGAACGGCCAGATCAAGGTGGAGCGTATCGTCTCCGCGGTGGATTGCGGTCTGGCCATCAACCCGGATCAGGTCCGCTCCCAGGTCGAGGGCGGCATCGGCTTCGGACTTGGCGCCATCCTGAGCGAAGAGATCACTTTGACGAATGGCCAGGTCGATCAAGGGAATTTTGATCTCTATACGCCGCTTAGGATCGACGCCATGCCGAGGGTGGAGGTCCATATCCTCGCTTCGGCCAATCCGCCGACCGGCATCGGCGAGCCCGGCGTTCCGCCCGTCGGACCCGCAATCGCCAACGCTGCCTACAAGGCACTCGGCAAACGGATACGTGTGCTGCCTTTCGCAAAGTCGCTCAACGCGTAATCTCCCGTGCGCGGTCGATTTTGTCGGCCGGGCACATTTCCGCGTGACAAGCGCGAGAGACGCGGCGGGGCTTGATTTCGCCGTCGCGCTCGGTATCACCTACCAGGGACAGATCGCCTCGGACGCCCGGGACCACGCCGTAAAACCTTCCTGAACGTGAAGTTCTGACATCGCGTGAGTGCTCGGTGATTTAATGGGGCGATCGCGGTGACTGAAGTCGTGGCGAGTAGGCGGATACCGTAGGCTGAGTTAGGTGTGCCTCCGTCCCAGAACATCGACGATGCGTTCGAGAAAGCGCTCGCATTTTTCGATTTGGGAAATCTCGACATATTCGTCGGGCTTGTGCCCCTGCGTCATCTCGCCGGGCCCGCAGATCAGCACCGGGATATCGAGACCTTCAGCGAAAAGACCGCCCTCGGTGCCATACGCCACCTTGATCGTCGGCAGGTTGGTGTCCAGAAGCGACGCCACGAGCCTTACCGTCGGACTGTCCTCGGGCGTATCAAGGCCGGGGTAGCCCGACAGCGTCTCAATCCTGATCGCCGCTCCGGCGAAACGATCGCGATGAGGAGCGACGATGGTCTCGGCATCGCGGAGGAGGTTCGACAGGATAGCTGAAGGATCATCCGCGGCGATATGGCGAATCTCGAAATCGATCTCGCAGGATCCGGGCACGATGTTCAGCGCTTCGCCGCCCCGCATGATACCGGCATGGATTGTGGTGTAGGGGATGGCGTAGGCCGGGTCCTGTGCACCGTTTGAAGCGAGTTCCTCTTGGCGGATCTGCAATCTCTGCAGGAAGGCGGCGCCGAGATGAAGGGCATTGAGCGCTTTCGGGGCGAGGGCCGAATGCCCTTCCTGCCCCTGGCAGCAGGCCCTGAGGGCCGTCTTGCCCTTGTGGCCTGTAGCAATGCGCATCCCGGTCGGTTCGCCGATCAGGCAGAGGGCCGGGCGCAGCGGCTCCTGGGCAAGGCTTTCGATCATGCCCCTCACGCCGAGGCATCCCACTTCCTCGTCATAGGACAGCGCAAGGTGCAGCGGCTTTTGCAAGTTTCGTCCCGCCGCATTCAGCATCGCATGGATGGCGGCGGCGACAAAACCTTTCATGTCGACGGCGCCGCGGCCATACCAGCGCCCTTCGTCCTGTCGCAGGACGAAGGGATCGGAGCTCCAGCCCTGGCCGGCAACAGGGACCACGTCGCTGTGCCCGGACAGGATGATGCCGCCATCGATCTCGGGCCCGACAGTCGCCCACAGGTTGGCCCGGCTGCCATCGGCATGAGAAAACCGGCGCACGGTAATGCCGGCCGGCACGAGCAGGCTCTCGACATAGTCGAGAAGCTCCAGGTTTGATTGCCGGGAGATAGTCGGGAAGCCGATCAGTCGGGACAGGATTTCGGATATTTCAGGTGCCATTGGCTTGGTATCCGGATTGTGGGCGGGGAGCCGTGACTCCAGCGACGGTGGCGTGTCTACCATTACGCCTTGGGAGAGATCACGATGCCCGGCAGACCGCCGTCGTCGGCCGCTTCGTGGCAGTGATCGATGAAGGCCTGGATGGTGCGCGACACATGCGCGACCCGGGACATGGCAAGCCCCAGTTGAAGCGGCTGGACGTCGCTTTCGAGCGGAATGAATTTCAGAGGCCGGCCATCGAGGGATTCTGTCGAAATCGTGCGCAGGTTGGTGATGCCGAAACCGTATCCGGAGGCAACCAGGCTTCGCTGGACGGCCACCTCCACGGTGCGCTCCGAGATGCGCGGGCGCTGCCCCAGGTGGCGGAAATGGGACATGAAATATTCGGCGCTATGGGGCAAGTCTAGAAGCACCATCGGGTGATCCAGCAGATCCTCCGGCCGCAGCCGGTCGCGGCGCGCCAGCGGATGGTCGGGGAATATCAGCACGAAGGGCGGCAGCGCGTGCAGCGGCTTGAAAGCGATATCGCTCGGCAGCGCCAGATCGTAGGTGAGGGCGACGTCTATCCGCCCTTGCCCCAAAGCCTCGAAAATCTGCGCCTGATCGAGCTCCTGCTGCGAAAAGTCGACGTTCTCGTACTTGTCTTCGAAGCTGCGCCGGAGCTGCGGAATGATGGTCTGGACGAAGGTTCGCATGCAGCCGACGCGCAACGATCCCCGGATCATGCCGGTGAAGACCGTCGCCAGCTCGTTCAGCCGGGCGGCCTCTTCCAGAACCACGCGCGCCTGTTCCATGAACCGCTCGCCCGTCGGTGTTAGCACGGAGCCCTGGGCATGGCGGCGGGTGAAAAGCTGTACCCCGAATCCCGACTCCAGCTGGGCGATGGCGGAGGACATCGATGGCGCGGAGACGTTCTTCCTGTCGGCGGCCGTGGCGATACTGCCCGCTTCGCCAACGGCGATGAAATACTCGAGCTGTCGAAGCGTGAATCGAAGCGGCATAGTGCTTTCATATCCTCTAGCTGTCGGCCGCTGCGGTCACTCGTCGCCCGGCACACCGTAGGAGGGGGCGCTGCGTGGGTCGAGCGCGCGCGTCACATAGGCGTTCATCTGCGGTTCGAAGACCTTCCATGCTTCGGTGAGAGCGTCAATCGGGCATCCCATGGTCCAGTCGATACGCAGTTCGGCAATCGGCCAGCTTTGCCGGTCCACCATCAGCAGGCCAGCCGAATGCACGGGGCCTGCCTCGCCGCCGGCAGTCAGACCCGCGGCAAGCGCCGCCATCAGTCGACCGCCCAGTCCACCTTTAGTGCTGCGAAATGTGGTGACCATTGCCTCCGGGACGGCGGTATCGGCAAGCAGGTTGCCCGCCGCAGCCACGTCCACGTCCTGCGCCTCGCTCCACAGGCCGAGCACATGGGAGCCGGAATAGATCGCGCTTTCGCCGGTGCGCCCGACTGCGAGCACCTGGCGCCAGGCCATATGCTCGCCGGTCCGCTCAAGGATCGCCAGTGCCTCGCCAGGCGTGGCTCCACGCTCCATAAGGTCCAGCGTTTTCGGCCCCAGGCGCGGATCGGTGACGTTTTGCGTTGAAACGGCCCCGACACCCGCCCGGGCAAAGGCGCAACGGGCCGCCACGGCAGGGGAGGAGGAGGAGATGGCGAGACCGAACATCCCCGTTTCGGGGCAGTGGCCAACGATGGAAAAGGTCATGTTCTATCCTCGATGCGTTTGCTACGGGCGGGTTGGTTCAGGCGAGGCGATCAATCAGGAATGACGGCGGTCGCGTCGATTTCGACCAGCCATTCGGGACGGGCCAGCGCCACGACCACCAGACCGGTGCAGACCGGGTGCACGCCGCGGATATAGTCGCCCATGGTGCGATAGACGGCTTCGCGGTGACGCACGTCGGTGAGGTAGACCACGAGTTTGGTTACATGCTCCATCCTGCCGCCGCATTCCTCGACCAGCTGGCGGATGTTCTGCATCACCTTATGGGTCTGTTCGACCGGGTCATGACTGTCGATGTTCTTTGCAGTATCCAGGTCCTGCGGGCACTGGCCTCGCAGGAAGATGGTCGTTCCGCGGGCGACCACCGCCTGCGCCAGATCGTTGTCGAGCTTCTGCTCGGGATAGGTTTCGCGAGTGTTGAATTTGCGGTGACGGATATGGGCCATTTGGTACCTTTGTTTGTTTGAGCTGTGCTCTCGGCCGCAGCACGGTTGTGGTTAAGGATGGCCGACAGCGGGATGCCGTGCCGGCGGAGCGGATGTGGCAGTCCTCATGCCCACGGGCGCGTCGCGATCATGGCGAAGCGATCGTCATAGGCGGAGTGCCAGGCGGCAAGCGGCTGGCGGCCGTTGCGCCAGTCGAGATCGGGAAAGCGGAAATCGAGCCACCCGAGCGCGCAAGCATAGGCGATGCTGCCAATATCCACAGTCTCCGGGTCGGGGATGTCGGAGAGCATCGCATCCAGTGCATCCGATATCTTTTCGCCCTGCTTGTCGACCCATTGCGACCAGCGCAGCGGCTCCGGCCTTAGCAGGGTCTCGTAGCGCACCAGCAGCGCGGCATCGAGCAGCCCGTCGGCCAGCGCCTGGCGCCGCAAGGCGCTCCAGCGGGCAGGGCCCGCGGTGGGGAACAGGCGGAGCGTCGAACCTCCGCCCTCTTCGGCCGCGAGAGCATCCATGTATTCGCAGATGACCCGGCTGTCATACAGCGTCGTTCCGTCCGACGTGCTGGCGGCAGGCACCTTGGCCAGCGGATTGAACGCCTGGATACGGGTGTCGCGTTCGATCGGGTTTGCGGCGCTGTCGAGGATGTCGATCCTATCGGCGAGGTCGAGCTCGTGTGCGCACACCATGACCTTACGCACAAAGGGCGAGGCCGAGCCCCAGTAGAGCGATATGCGGATCATGCTTCCGTTTCCTCTGCTATCTGCAGGACGATCTTGCCGAAATTCGAACCGCTCTCGAGCAGGCGATGCGCCTCGGCGGCTTGCGCGAGCGGCAGAATGGAAGAGATGACGGGACGGACACCTGCGGCGCCCATATGCGGCAGCAGATGCCGGACGATATCCTGGACGATGCCTGCTTTTTCCTCATCCGGCTTGGGCCGCAGCGTCGAGGATGTCAGCCAGAGCCCCTTGCGCATCAGCAACCCGAGATCGATGCTGGCCACAGCACCGGTCATGAACGACAGGCCCACATGACGCCCGCCCGGCGCCATCAGCGTCAGATGCCGGTTGACGGCCTCGCCGCCGAGGATGTCGAGAACGACGTCGACGCCTCGACCTTGGGTCAGCGCAAGGATGCGTTCGTCCTGGCCGGGTTCGCGGTAGTCGATCGCCGAGACGCCCATCGTGGCGAGCCTTGCGCATTTTTCGGGCCCGCCTGCAGTCGTGATCACGCTTGCGCCGACGACTTTTGCCAGCTGCAGCGCCAGCGTGCCGATGCCCGACGCGCCGCCCTCGATGAGCAGGACGTTCCCGGAGCGGAGCGCACCCCGGTCGAAGAGGTTGTGCCAGATGGTAAACAGCCCCTCCGGAAGAGCCGCGGCCTCGACCAGGGAAAGTCCCACAGGGATCGGCAGGCAATGGTCGGCGCGGGCACAGACATGCGTCGCATAGCCACCCGCCTTGACCAGCGCCATGACGTCGCTCCCAATCAAATTGGGAGCCACGCCCTCGCCACAGGCCACCACGCGTCCCGCCACCTCCAGTCCGAAAATGTCGGACGCGCCGGCCGGCGCGGGCAAGGCGCCGGATCGCTGCATGATGTCGGGTCGGTTGATGCCGGCCGCAGCAACGGCGATCAGCACTTCACCAATGGCCGGGCGTGGAACGTCGCGCTGCACGCATGTCAGAACCTCAGGTCCGCCATGGGCTTCGGCGATTACGGCGGTCATGGTTCGCGGGATGGCGGCAGCCTCGGCAGTCATAGGTCAGCTCTTCCGAAAAGTGTAAGCGTTGAGACGCTCGGGCGGAGACAGCGCCCCCCGATCGAGCTTCGTTGAAAACCGACTATTCCTTTTCGTAGGCAGCGTAATTTCGCTGCACCACGATGTGGGTGGCGATGTATTTCGCGTCGTACCAGCAGCCATAGATGAAGGATGACGCACGGTTGGTCAGTTCGGGAAGGCCAAGGAAATAGATACCCCTTTCCGCCGAGATCCCGCGCTTGTGGAACGGCGTGCCGTCCTCGTGGAAAGCATCGACATCCAGCCAGCTGAAATCGAACTTGAAGCCGGTTGCCCAGATGATCGTCTTGATCCCGGCCTCGGCCAGATTGAGCTGCAGGATCGGATTGGCGATGCAGTCGGGGTTCGGCGCGATATCCCAGGCTTCCGGCTCCAGCGGCAGGTCGATGCCGTTGCGCTCGACATAGGCGTCGGCCTCACGCAGCACATCCAGATAGGCCCGATCCCCCTCGGCAATGTTATCCGCGAGGTCGTTGTTGATGTTCAATATTCCGTCGCCGTAGCCGCTGGTCATGCCAAGAACCGTGACCCCTCTTTCGGCCAGACGGCGGAAATCGACAGTCTTGCCGCCGTCGTAACCGCTGACGGCGAAGGCCACGTGCTTCTTCTTGGCAATCGTCTTGATCTCGTCCCACTTGCCGAGGACGCCCAGCCACCAGACGTAATCGCGCGCGCGGTACGAGCGGGGCGGGCGGTAGTGCTCGCCGATCGACAGATAGACCTTGCGGCCGGCGCGCTGCAATTCCTCGGCAATCTGCGAACCGGAGGCACCGCCGCCGACGACGAGGATGGCACCGTCGACCAATTGCCCCGGGTTCTTGTAGGCGGAGGAATGGAGCTGCTCGATCCCGGCTTCGGCCGGAACGATGTCGGGATATTGCGGCACCTGGAACGGACCGGTGGCGGCCACCACCCGCTGCGCTTCGATCAGGCCCTCGGACGTGGTGACGAGGAAGCCGGGGCGTCCCTCGTTGCGCTGGACACGTTTGACCTCGACGCCCGTGCGAATTGGGGCGCCGATCATGTTCGCGTAGTCTTCGAAGTAGCGCGCCATTCTTTCCTTGGGCGGAAAGGTGTCGGGCGAAACGTCGTCGAATTCGAGGTTCGGAAAACGGTCGTGCCAAGCCGGCCCATTGGCAACGAGAGAGTCCCAACGGCCCGACCGCCACTGCTCGGCCACCCGGTTCCGCTCAAGAACGATGTGCGGGACGCCGCAGTCCTTCAGGTGTTCGCTCATGGCGATCCCGGACTGACCGGCGCCGACGACGAGCGTATCTATCTTTTCGATTGTCATCTTCATTTCCTAGATTTGGGCAGTGCGATCAGACGGGGTGCCCCTTGCTTCAGGGGGAGCGGGACTGGCTGATCAGACGTCTCCCGCAGAAAATTGCGTGCGACGGGCTGCGGTGAAAAGAAGTATCTTCCTTGTTAGAAGCTCGGGAAAACCTTGGTGGCTCAAACCGAGCACGTTTGTCCGGCCGGGGCGTCGACCCGACGTGCTGCCGGGTTGACTGCATGATTGCTGGCGAGCACCGTCCTCCCGGCTTTGCTGGCCGGCCAAGAAAACTCGAACTGTTTGAGCAATAACGCTCCCCGTCTCCGCTATTTCAAAAGGTTCGGAAGGGCCGTCGACAGGACGGGGAACAGCGTCAACAGGATCAGGAACAGGAACAGCGCAATGAGAAAGGGCATGTTTGCCTTCGTCACCCGCACGACATCCTCGTTGCCGATCTTCGCCGCAACGAGAAGCGCGATCGCGACCGGTGGGGTCACCTGCCCGATGACGACCGTCGTCACCATCAGCACGCCGAAATGGACAAGATCGACATCCATCACCATCAGCGACGGCAAAAGCACGGGCATTATCATGGGGATCAGCGGATCAAGCACCATGCCGGCGATCAGCGCGATCGCGAGAAGTGCAAAGATCTTGAGCGTCGTGTTCTCGAACGGGAAAACCGTTTCCAGCCCGTGCGCAAGTGCCGCGGGAACGCCCGCCTGCGAAAGCGCCCAGCCGAGCGCCGTCGAAAAGCCGACGACCATCAGTACTTCGCCGGTCAGGATGCAGGAATCCACGAGGGCGCGGCGCAAGTTGGAGAGCGTCAGCGTACGATAGACCACAGCCGCCAGGACCAACGCGTAGGCGACCGCAAACGCACCTGCCTCTGTGGCGGTGAATACGCCAAACATCAGGCCGAAGAGGATGAGACCCGGCATGCCGAGCGGCAGGATCGCATGCTTGCCCGTGCGAAGAACCTCTTTCCACTGAAACGTTCCGACAGGTTTCCAGCCGTTACGGCGCGCAAGAACGGAAATGGTGATCATCATCGCCACCGCCATCAAGAGTCCCGGAATGACACCGGCCAGGAAAAGCGCTCCGAGCGAGGTGCCGGTAACGGCGGAATAGAGGATCATCGGCGAGCTTGGCGGAATGAGAACACCTATGCCCGAAGAGGTTGCCGTGACGGCTGCCGCAAATGGACCCGGATAGCCGTGGGCCTTGAGTTTCGGGATGGTTACCGAGCCGCTGCCGGCGAGATCGGCGACCGAGGTGCCGATCATGCCGCCGAACATGACGCTGGCGACGACATCGACATGGGCCAAGCCGCCGCGAAGCCAGCCCACCAGAGCGACGCCGAAATCGAAGAGCTTATCGGCGATCCCCGTCGCGTTCATGATGCCGCCGGCGAGGATGAACAGAGGAAGCGTGATGAGAATATAGTCGCCGACGCCACCGAGCGTCTGCTGCGGCAGTGCCAGTTCCCACCCGCCACTGAATGCGAGGAAAAAAAGGACCGAGGCCGCGAGCGATATGACGATCGGCAGTCCGATCAGCACGAAGGCGCAGAGAATGAAGAGCGTTATGGCTGCAAGACCCAGCATCAGTCTTTCCTCCCTTCGATGATGTTGAGGGCGAAAGCGACGCCGAGTCCCGCGCAGGTGGCGAGAATGCCCGAGATGGCGACGGCCTTCGATATGCCCAGGATCGGTGTCCGGTCAGAACCGAAAATGCCGAGGTAACGCCAGGCGAGTACGCCGACGACCGCCACGACCGCGATCGAAAACACCGACTGGAAGATAGCAAGGGCGTATTTGGAGGTCCCGGTCAGGCGTCGCGTCCAGATCGCGCAGCTGATGAGTTCGTTCTTGAGCGCAGCGATAGTGATACCAAGTGCGCCAAGCCACATCAGCAGCGCCGTCACGATTTCCTCGGTCCAGGGCAGGGGCTTTGAGAAAAGATAACGTCCGAGCGAGTTGGTGAGCACGAGACCGACAAGGAAGACGAGCAGCACAATGGCGGCGGTCTCGACCAGCCACTGGAACGCGCTGCGGAGTTTCGAGCGACGCCTGACCTCTTCGCTGAGGATCTCGCTGGGTGTCGGAGCGAGGGCTTCCGTCATCGTTCGCTTCCTTCGCAGACGCTGCCGTCGAAAAGGCGGCCGTAACCGGGGCGGGCGCCTGCAACGCCGGCCAGCTCCAGGCAGTGCCAGAAGGACGCCTGGTTTGCCGATATCACCGGCTTGCCGAGACGCTCTTCCAGCGCTTCGATCGCGCCGACGGTGCGGAAGTTGGTGCAGGAGACGAAGATCGCGCTGGCATCGGGATGATCGACGGAAAGGACATGGTCGTAGACTTCTTCAATCGTGACCTCCGCCAGCGCATGGTCGTCCGAGATGCCGAGATGGCCGCTCTTGACGACGGCGTGACCGTTCTCCTCCAGGAAGCGAATGGCCCGCTCATGGATTTCCGGCAGATAAGGCGTGGCAAGCGCCACCTTGCCGGCCTTTACCTTCTTCAGCGCCGCCAGCGTCGCAGTCGATGCCGTCGTCACCTTGGGGCCCGGCACCCATTGCCTGATCTTCTCGATCAGGGCCCTGTCATAGGCCGTGCCGTGCAGGAACGAGGCGCTGGTTCCGCCGAACAACAGGACATCGATTGGAGCGGCGCCGGCCATACGTGCTGCGGTTTCGAGTTCCGGCGCGCCCATCATCTCCTCGATGCCCTGAACCGTCACTTTCGGCAGCTTGATGCGAGCCGTATGGGTCGAGACGCCTTCTGCCGACATCGCCCACATCTCTTCCTCCATTACCACACTGGAGGCAATATAGATGAGGCCGATGCGCGCCAGGTTGCCCGAGCCGTCATAGCGAAAGCGCGGGTAGGCTTCGGCTTTCGCCGGAGCCTGGGATGCTGCGACGGTCAACGGAGGGTCTCCTCGACCTTGGTCATGAACTCAGGGGTGACGACTTCCGCGATCTTGGTGCGAACCGGAGCTGCGGCAGACTGGAAGGCGGCGATATCCGGCTTGGTGATCGTCACGCCGGCTTTTTCGAATTCTGCAACAAGGTTTGCGTCGCTTTCATCCGACAGGACACGGGTCTTCTCGACGCCGACCATGGCGGCGGCTTTGACCTTGGCTTTGAGATCGTCCGAAAGCGCATCGAAGGCTGCGCCGTTCATGACCAGCGTGATCGGCGTGTAGATGTGGTTGGTCAACGAAATGTGGGGCTGGGTCTCGAACAGGGAGAATTCCTTGATTACCGAAAGCGGGTTCTCTTGCCCATCGATAACGCCCTGCTTCAGGCCCATATAGACGTCACCGAGGGCGAGCGTCGTGGGCGCCGCGCCGAGCGTCTGGAAGGCCATGATACGTGTCGGGCTGTTCGGGGTGCGGATCTTCAGGCCGCCGAGATCTGCCGGTGTATTGATCGCGCGCTTGGAATTGCTGATGACGCGTACGCCAAGCTCGCCGAAGGCCAGAACCTCGAGATTGGCCTTTTCCTTCAGGGAGGCGGCCATGATCTGCCCGAGTTCGCCGTCGAGCATTGCACGCGCCTGTTCTTTGCCGGAAAACAGGAAGGGCGTATCGAAGATCGAGAATTTCGAGTCGAGTGCGGCAACGCCATCCGAGCCGAGCGGAATGACTTCCACCACGCCGGCGCGGATAAGCTCCGCCAGCGCATTCTCGTCTCCAAGCGAGCCGCCATCGGAGAATTCGATCGAAAAGGCATCGCCGGTCGAGTTCTTAAGTTCATCCCGGAAAGCGGCCAACATCACATTGGTCGGATCACCGCTGGTGGTCTCCACCGCCAGCCGCATCTTCGTCTGAGCTGCCGCCAGATCAGCCGAAAGGACGCTAGCTGCGAGGCTGAAAGCAAAGCCTATCTTCTTCATCACGGACATTCTGATCACCCTCTTTTATTGTTGGTGATCGAATATTCCTGATGAATAGCAAAATATTCAAGGGGCTAAGCGGCTATATAGTAGGCATTGCGTCGCTTTAATTTGTATATTTTTTGTTCATTTGCCGAATAATTGGAGCCTATATTGCACGTCAATTCATCACATAGTCCATGGCTATCTCGAATCCGAAATTGAATAGCTTTTGGCTGTTCGGTGCACAGCCCGGTGCTATTTGACTATACGGTTTTCAGTGGCGGAACGGTTGATATTTGGGAATGTCATAATCCCGTTTCTGGGCGCAGGTGAGGTCATTCTTCGCTGCCCAAATTCGGTCCTCCGGCGAGGGAAGCGCATGGCGGCAGCGCAACGTTTGTGACCCGGCAAGTCGAGGAAGGTTGACGTTGCTGCGGTCAGAATCGGAGAATTGGCAGCCCTGCTGGGGTCGCGCCGCCGCCTCCGTGGAACGGCGTTGTGACGCGCATGGTTTTTACCACGCAAGGCCACCGATCAATTCGGGGAAATGTTTTCCGAAGACACTGGCGGCGTCAGAACGCATGTCGTCTTGACGCCAAAATGCGGCGTCAGTCGTCCTGCTTCGGAAAGGCGACCAGATCCGCCGAGATTGGCCGAACGCGAACGACATCGCCCGCCTTCCATTTCGAAGGTGCGAGGGCGGCGGACGACCTGAGCAGCACGGGCTGCGCCGCATGGTCGCCCAAATCGATGTACAGATCGACGTGACCGCCCTGGAAAACCTGGGTCCTGACGGTGCCGGCAAGGCTCGGGGCGGTCGCATCCCCATCCCCGTCGACCGGCACCAGATGTTCGGGCCTGACGAACAGGTCGACATCCGCCCCGGCGGCGAGCCCGGCCAGGGAGGCTGCCGGCACCTCCACCGACAGCGATCCGACCGCAACCTGTGCCACGGCGTCGGTCACCGCCAATAGTTTTCCCGAGAGCACGCTGGCGTCACCGATGAAGGAGGCGACGAAACGGTCCTGCGGCCGGCAATAGATATCCTGCGGTGCAGCGATCTGGCGGATGCGCCCGGCCGACATGACGGCGATCCGGTCCGACATTGAGAGCGCTTCACCTTGATCGTGCGTAACGAAAACGGTGGTGACGCCGAGGCGCTGCTGGATTTCCTTCAGCTCGATCTGCATGGAGGCGCGCAGGTTCTTGTCGAGCGCCGAAAAGGGTTCGTCGAGCAGCAGCACTTTTGGGCGGATCACCAGCGCGCGCGCAAGCGCCACCCGTTGCTGCTGGCCGCCCGAAAGCTGCCGGGGCTTGCGGTCGCCGAAACCGTTAAGTTTGACGAGGGCGAGTGCCTCGTCGACGCGCCTTTTGATTTCGCCAGCCTCGACGCCCCGCGTCTTCAGGCCGTAGGCGATGTTGTTGGCCACCGTCATATGCGGAAAGAGCGCGTAGTTCTGGAAGACGATGCCGATCTCACGCTTATGGGCTGGCGTCTCGGTCACCAGGGCGCCATCGATGAAGATCTCGCCGCCATCGGCGTCGAGAAATCCGGCAATCAGGTTGAGAAGCGTGGTCTTGCCGCAGCCGGAGGGGCCGAGCAGGGTCATGCATTCGCCGGGAGCGATTTTCAACCATGCCTCGTGCAGCGCGATCGCATCGCCGAACCGTTTGGTGACGCCGTCCAGCTGGACCACAGGCTTTGCTGTGGAGAGTGATGGAGCGGGGGTGGCAATATCAGTGCGCGTCAACATTGAGGATTTTTCCAAGACCGAAGAACAGGTTTGCGAGGGTCAGCAGCAGGGCCGTGACGACGATGTAGATCACCGAAAGAGCGGCAAGCGTCGGGTCGGCATATTCGCGGACGTAATTGTACATGGCGACCGGCAGGGTCTGGGTTGTCTGGTTGGAGACGAAGAGCGTGGCGGTGAACTCGTTGAAGGACAGGATCGCGGCAAACAGCCAGCCGCTGACCAGCCCCGGCACAAGCAGCGGCAAGGTGACGGTGAAGAGAACGCGGCGAGGCGTGGCGCCGAGACTGCTGGCCGCCAGTTCCAGCCGCCCGTCAAGATTCTGCAGCGAGATGAAGACGCTGCGCAGCACGAAGGGCAGAACGAGGATGACATGCGCCAGAACCACCAGTGGAAAGCCGCGGCCGACCGTCAACTGAGCCGACAGGATCAGCAGGCCCAGCCCGATGGTGAAATGCGGAATGACCAGTGGTGACAGGAGCAGCGCCTCGAGCGTCGATTTGAGCGAGAACGTGTAGCGGTGGAGGGCAAGCGCGAAGCCGCTGCCAACGATCAGCGCGATCGTGGATGCCCATGCGGTGACGATCAGCCCGTTCCAGAAGCCCTTTCGGAAATCGTCATAGCTGAGCGCGCGGGCAAACCAGCGCCAGGAGTAGGATTGCGGCGGAAACGCCAGAATGGCCTTGTCGTTGAAGGCGGTGATGGTGACGACGATCGCCGGCAGCATGACAAAGCCGAGAATGACCGCCACCAGCAGTATTCCCGCCAGCGCGAGCGGAGATTTGCGCATCGGAAACGACATCTCACTGTTCTCCCAGGCGTTCGACCGGGCGCATTGCCCGTTTCATCAGGGCGATGACCGCAAAGGTCATCACGAGACCGGCGAGGGACAGGCTTGCGGCAAACGGAAAGTTGAAGGAGGCGAAGCCCAGCTGGTAAACGAGGGTCGACACGGTGTTGACCTTGCCGCCGCCGATCAACTGCGGGGTTGCGAACGCACTGAAGGTCCAGGCGAAGGCGGTCGAGAAACCGGCGACGATACCGGGCATGGACAGCGGCAGGGTCACCGTCATGAAACGGCGGATCGGACCGGCGCCGAGGCTTTCTGCCGCCTTCTCGTAGTTCCTGTCGATATGGGAAAGGCCCGCAGCCAGCATGATGACCATGATCGGCATCGTTACATGCACAAGCGCGGCCACGACGCCCGGCGTCGTGAACATCATCTGCAGCGGACGGTCGATAATGCCGAGCGACTTCAGGACGCTATTAATGAAGCCGTTGTTTCCGAGCACGATCATCCAGGAATAGGTGCGCACCACCTCGCCCAGGAAAAGCGGCGTCACAGAGGCGATCAGGATAAAGGATTTCAGCGCCTTGCTTCTGACGCGCACCAGCGCATAGGCGACCGGATAGGCGAGGATCAGCGTGAAGGTCGCCGTCAGCAGGCAAAGAAGGATGGTTCCCCAGAAAGCCCAGGCATAAAGGGGGCGCAGCAGCGCCGTGAAATTTTCGAGCGTCAACCCGCCTACATCGAGCGAGCCCGGCACATAGGCGCGCACGCTGTATTGCAGGATGGCTGCCATGGCAGCAGTCAGCCCGAGCGCCACAAGGACGGCGGGCGAAACGAACCAGCCCAGGAATGGCCGTTGCTTCATATGATATCCCTCACTCGCGGCATCGCCCGCCG
>NZ_JBHFJG010000036.1:149309-162244 GCF_057559155.1 Rhizobium moroccans
GGCGATCCCGGGCGCCTCATGCGTGCGTTACTGGCCGATCATGTTTTCCGCGAACCACTTGCGCCATTCGGCGGTCTTTTCCGCGCGCAGCTTATGGTCGATGATCAGTGTCTGGCTTGCCCACTGGTCGGCGGTGGTGAAGATGCCGGGAAGGGCGGCGGTCTCGGCGCTCAAGGAGGCATTATCGATGACCGGGCTGCCCTTCTTGAGCTCGGCGATCTTGGCCTGCACCGCCGGATCGAGCGCGATGTTCATGAATTTGTAGGCCAGCTCGCTTTTGGCGGTCCCCTTCATGATGCCCATAGTATCCACACCGAGCACGCCGCCTTCCTTGGGAATGACGATCTCTACCGGCACGCCCTGGTCGCGCATGTAATAGGCGTTCATCGACAGGATCACCTGCACCGGCGTTTCGCCGGTCGCGAAAAGCTGCTGGCTGTTGGCGTCGTTGGTGTAGAAGGCCTTGTAGTTCGGCTTCAGCGCCTTGAGTTTTTCCTGGCCTTTCTCCCATCCGGCCGCATCGCTGCCTTCCAGTTTCGCGGAAACCGCGATCACGTGGCTCGGATCGAAATCAGGCGAGGCAACCATGCCCTTGAGGGCAGGGTCCCACAGACCCTCCCAGCTGTCGAACTTTACGCCCTCGGGCAATTGATCCGGCAGGTAGCCGATCGTGTAGACATAGGCCCAGGCACCGATATGGTAGGGGCTGATCTTCGCCTGCTCCACCAGATGCGACGCATTCGGCACCTTGGAGAGATCGAGCGTCTCGAACAGACCGTCATTGGCATAGAGCCAGCCGACATGCGCGGTGGTGAAGGTGATGTCGCTTTCCGGCGTGCCGCCGGCGAGCTTGGCCTGATTGAGACGGTCCATCGTGCCGCCGGTGACATATTCGACCGCGACGCCGGTTTCCTCGGTGAACTTCTGGCCGATCGCCTGGTCGATCAGGTCACGGAAGCTGCCGCCCCAGGTGCTGACGACCAGTTTTTCCCGGGCATGGGCGGCGCCGGTCTGAGAAAGAAGTGTCAGGACCGAAATCACTCCGGCCATCAATACGGATGTGCGATACATGCTGTTCCCTTGTTTTCTTTGATGAAGGTCGAGTTTCCGTGCATATCCTTCGCGCTTCGCCGCTCCTCCCGTCGGCGATGCGCAATTCCTCCTCTTTCCGCCTCACGCGGCTGAAACTTCCGCAATCAAGCTGACGGCGTAGATAGCTGTGATGCGGGCAGGCCATCCCTGCGTTGGCGGGTCTGCTGCGGTGCCTATCCTCTAAGTCGTCACAAACGCCCATTTTGTAACCATTTCCAAGTGCGTCTAACATTTTGCTTTAAAAATAAGCTGGACGGATGATGGTGCACCTCTTAGCATCCGGAAAATATTATTATCTTCTGGGTTGAATAGGCTACACCTATGAACTTGTCCCTTCGTGTCCTGCGTTACGTGGTGGAAACCGCCGACTGCGGCAGCGTCACCGAAGCGGCCCGAAGACTGAACGTGTCGCAGCCGTCCATATCCACGGCGCTTGCGCAGGTGGAAGCGCAGCTCGGCATCCAGATATTCGTCCGCCATCACGCCCGCGGGGTCACCCTGTCGGCGGCCGGGCAACGATACGTCAACGACGCACGGCTGCTGCTCAACCATGCACGCGACTTCGCCAACAGCGCACAAGCGCTCGGCGATGCATTGCGGGGCGAAATCGTCGTCGGCAGTTTCCCGACCCTGGCCATCCGGTTCATGCCGGCGCTCCTGTCCGGCTTTGCGCAGCGCTATCCCGGCATTTCGGTGAAGCTCGAGGAAGGCGACCAGCAGGAGATGATCGGCCACCTTATCTCGGGCCGTACGGAACTGGCGCTGTCCTATCATTTTGCCGTGCCCGACGAGATCACCGGCGAAAAACTGGCCGACCTGCCGCCCTATGCCCTGGTCTCCGCCAGCCATCCGCTTGCCGGCCGCGACGAAGTCAGTCTTGCGGAGCTGGCGAGCGAGCCGTTCATCCTGCTCGACCTGCCGCATTCGCGCGATTATTTCTTCTCCCTGTTCGCCGCTTGCGGGCTGGAGCCACAGGTTGCGTTCAGGACGCGCTCTTCCGAGCTTATCCGCGGTCTTGTCGGCCATGGGCAGGGCTATTCGCTGCATAACGTTCTGCCCCGCACGACGATCGGCTATGACGGGAGCAGGATCGCTCTCCTGCCGATCTCCGAACCGCTTCCGCCTGCCACCGTCACCTTTCTACGTCTGACGCGCCATGGACCACGGCCGGCGGTTCAGGCCTTCGCGGATTATCTGCGCGAGGCCTTTTCTAAGAGCGGCATGTTCGGCCTCGTATAAGGGGTTAGTAGCCGCGCTGCGGATCGATCCTGCTCAGCACGGCCTCTTGGCGTGCGACCCTTCTGACGTTTTCGCCGATCTGCCTGGCGGCGGAGGAAGGTAGGGCGATCGATGCCAGATGCGGCGTGATGAGGACGTTCTCCATCTCCCAGAGCGGACTATCCTCCGCGAGCGGCTCCTTGGCGAAGACATCGAGCGTGGCACCGCCGAGCCAGCCGGATGCCAACGCCTCGATCAGCGCTGGTTCGTCCACGACGCTGCCGCGTGATACGTTGATGAAGAATGCTCCTTTCTTCATCGAACGGAACATGGCTGCGTCGAGGAGATCGTCCGTCTCCGGGGTCTTCGGCAGCATGCAGACAACGATGTCGGATCGGGACAAAACGGAGACAAGAGCATCGGCACCGCTGGAGCAGGAGATGCCTTCGACATCCTTCTGGGTTCGTGACCAGCCGAGCACGCGATAACCGTGCCGGCCGCATTCCCGGGCGGCCTCAAGCCCGAGTTCTCCGAGCCCCAGCACGCCGACGGTGATGCTAGCTGGATCTTTCGGATGAATGTAATGCCAGTGCCGGTCGCGCTGCGCCTTCTCGAATTGCGGAATGTCACGGGCGTAGCGGGTAACGGCGAACAACACGAAACCCGCCATCATCCGTGCCATGCGCGGATCGGAAAGACGGGTGATGGGAACGTCCGGAAGATCGCTGCGGCCGACAAGGGCATCCACGCCTGCGCCCAGATTGACGACGAGTTCGAGCTTGGGAAAGTTCTGGAAAAAACCTTGCGGCGGCTTCCAGACGAGCGCCGAGCGCACGCAGTCCACGTCAGCGATATCCTCGCTGCGGCATAGCTCGATCCCTTCCGGTTCGAGCGCTTTCCTCCAGGCGTTGAAGTCGTCGAAGGCGCTGTAGAACACCATGCACGACCGCGTCATTTCGAGCCGCCTTCACGGATCAGCGTCGCGACCGCCGAAAGCGCAAGTTCGTAGCCAAGCGGCCCTAGGCCGGCGATGACGCCAGTGGCGGCCTTGGACACGTAGGAATGATGCCGGAACGGTTCCCGTTTCCAGATATTGCTCATATGCACTTCGATGATCGGGCCGTCATAGGCGAGCAGGGCATCAAGGATCGGGATGGAAGAGTAGGTCAGGCCGGCCGCGTTGATGACCACGCCGTGAGCTGCCTGCCTCGCCTCCTGAATCCAGTCGACGATCTGCCCCTCATAGTTGGACTGGCGAAATTCGAGCTGCAGACCGATCGCGGCCGCATGAGCATGGCACCGTTCGCCGATCGACTGGAAGCTCTCGTTCCCGTAGGTTCCCGATTTATCGAGACCATAAAGGTTGGCATTCGGGCCGTTCAGGAAAAAAACCGTGGGGAGGGGGATCATAGACTGCTCCTTGATGTGGAGCAAACATAGCCAAACCAGCGGAGCGATCTAATATTATAAATCTATTCATTGGAGCGGAATAGCGTATGAACGGTCACGAGCCGGAAGACGCTGTTCCATTCGCCGTATCGTTAGGCACCTGCAAAGAGCCGCAGCCATGCAGGCGTTGGGGGCAGGTTATGCAGCCGCCGTAGCAGCCTTGGCCGCCTCCCGGAAAGAAACGAGCTTGCCGCTCCTCTCGTCCCAGAGCACGAGCCTGACGCACAGAAGGCTCTGCCATAAAGTTATGCGGCCGATACCCACGAGTTCGGGATGATCGCGCAACACCTCCGGCAGCCGGTAATAGGGAATTCGGCTCGATAGGTGATGAACATGATGCACGCCGATATTGCCGGTGATCCATCGGAGCACCAATGGCAGATCGTAATGGGAGGCACCGTGAAGTGCGGCCTCAGGAAAGTGCCAATCCTCGGTCTTCGACCAATGCGTTTCCTCGAACTGGTGCTGAACGTAGAAGAGCCACACGCCCGCCGCTCCTGCGAGCAGCACGACCGGCAGGTGGATCAGCAGAAAGGGAACAAGCCCGACGGCCCAAATCATCACTGCGGTCAGAACTGCGAGCGCCAGATTTGTGGCCATGGTGGAAACCCAGGGCAGGGCCCCGGATTTCATCATCCCGAAAGGCAGGCGCTGCTTGAAGAGAAAAAGCCAGGCAGGCCCGATACCGAACATCACCAGCGGGTGCCGGTAAAGTCGGTAGGCAAGCCGCCTCAACAGAGGAAGCGCATGATATTCCGCAACGGTCAAAGTGGTGATGTCGCCGACGCCGCGCTCATCGAGATTGCCGGCCGTCGCGTGATGGGCCGCGTGTGCCCGCCGCCAGTAATCGTACGGCGTCAAGGTCAGCACGCCGAGGATACGTCCCGTCCAGTTATCGAGACGCCGGCGGGCGAAAAACGAGCCATGCCCGCAATCATGCTGGATCATGAAAAGCCGCAGCAGGAAGGCGGCTGCCGGGAGCACCAGGATCAGCCCGGGCCAAAAACCCTGAAAGACGGAGATATAGGCGCCGGCCCAGAATGCGACGAAAGGGAGAACCGTCACGAAAAGCTCGAATATGCTGCGTCCGAAACGCGGCTGCCGGTATTTCGAAAGGGTCTTCAGCCAAGCGCCGGCTGCGTCCTTCGGAGCTGTCTCAATTACATGGGCATTCATGGAGTTCGCTCCGCTTTTTCTCGGCCTCGGTGTGGGCGTCACCGAAGCGGGGTTCACCTGTCCGCTTTTCCGGGTCCGGGCACGCTCTTCAAACGTCAGCCTTGACGGGCCTTGCGCGCCGCATATCGGCGATCGCGTTCCGCTTTGCGGGCGGCTTCATCGGCCACGACGCGAGCAACGCGATCATTGATTTCCGCCTGCCTGGCTTCCGCCTCGGCCTTCTCATGGGCCTCCGCAGCTGCCGTCAGAGCTGCCGCTTCCGTCAAAATGCGCTCGGCCTCCGCCGCCTTTAAGGCTTCGCGCGCGGCGCGGCGTTCGTTCCTTGCGGCGGCAACGGCCTCGCGAGCGGCACGCCGCTCCTGTATGGCGGGGTCGGTCGATTTCGGAGCGGACGCAAATTTTGCCAAAAGCTGCTGCTTGGCAGCCTCTGCGGTCTTGCGGCGCTCGGCAAAGCTATTGTCGTTCGGGTGTCTCAACGTGTCTTCCTTATCGGGTTTCGGGCGGGCCGGGCTGAGGATGCATATCGCGCTTAACGGGAGGTCGTGCGGATATTCGCGTCAGCCTATGGCCGTAACGGAAAAAGGCCAGACATCCGCCTGGCCTTTGAACACTTTTGCTACCATGCCAGTACATCCGTGGTCATGGGACGCTAAAGCTTAAGCGGCCTGGAGCTGGCCCGCGGACATCTTGCCCGACTTGGGATCGCGCTCCAGCTCGAAGCCAAGCTTCTGGCCTTCGACGATCGAGCGCATGCCGGCACGCTCGACAGCAGAGATGTGAACGAAGACATCGGCGCTGCCGTCGTCAGGCTGAATAAAGCCGAAGCCCTTGGTGGCGTTGAACCATTTAACTGTGCCTGTGGTCATAACGAACCCTTTCATAGCAACATTGATCTACCACCGGGCGACGCACGGCGGTTGTTTTCGACTTTTGAGAGGGGAAGTTCGTCAAGAGGTGCGAAGTGCAGCACAAAACAAATATCGGCAAACAAAGTATCGATGGATCTTCCGATATACCATCCTTATACGGATGTCAACTTTTTGTTTTATGAAAAAACAATTTACTACCATAAGTACATGTCTGGAAAATATCTCCATCCGCAATTCCCTTGGTGATTTAGCGTCCGGCGTATCGCGCGCTACGGGGCCGCATCAGTTAATGTTTCCTTACGATCCGCGGCTTCGGTGTTTTACGCTCGACCAATCGCAGGAATGGGGACGTGGCCAGATCCCGCAGCCATGCTAAATGGCTGCTTCGCAGGAAAGACCAGTCTCCATTGCCGCAGCGGAGAGAAGAACGCTGTGGGAAAAGCCATTCGAGCGCTGCGGATCGGTTATTCGCGGTAGTTAAGTCTTAGGTTGTCGCGACAACAATCGAGGGTAGCCTGGAGCAAGTCCACTCCGAACTTGAGACCTTCAACCTCCGCCTCAATTGAAACACCCTCAGAAATGGTGTTTTTGGCTTCGAGGAGGAGCTCTTTTTCAAGTTCATCGAACCAGGCCAAGTCACCTTCTGTCCGCATGGTCGCAAGTTTTTCGATTACCGTCTGTAGTGCCGGTCCAAGCATGGTTATCGCGGCGCTCAAGTTCAGGACCGTGAACTCCCCTGATATCGGAGCTACCATTCGATTGGTCATTCTTTTATCCTTTTGCATAGGGAAGATGGAATGCAAGAGAGTGCTTTCGCTCAAAGGCTGTCCCAGAGCCTAAAGCTCTCAGTCAGCTCATGAGGTGCCAATCAGTCAATGAAATCGAATGATTGTGGTTCCGGACCAGCGAGTTTCGGTTTTCGTACCACAGCAGCCAACCTGCCACCCGGCGAACTGGGTTCCACAGAATGCCCAAGAAGCTTGGACACCGCATGAAACGGGTCATCTGCTTCTATTTCAAGGGCGGCTCCGGCATGGATGCCAGGGCGGTCTGCATCATCGAGAAATGTTTGAACTAGATATGTCGCCATTGGTCGTGCCTCACGTTAACATCCAACGCGCCGTTATTTTCGACGTCCCTTGTCCGTCTTGCTCCTGGAAGCTGACGACGTCTTTGCATCGTAACCTTGACCGTGGTTCGTGCCACCGAGATGGCCGCCGCCGCTGGTATTGGCAACTTGGCGCTGGGCCTTTCTCAGTTGCTGCTCTGCGTTATGCTTTTTCATGAAAACTCTTTCGTGTGAGAAAAATAAAGGCCGGGTAGGAAACCCGACCTTCGCACTTCAATATTCAAATCCAGTGCATCCGGGTCAAAGACGGAAGCGATATTGGCTTTATATGGACTGCAGGTTTTCCGCGGCACTCTTGCCCGAGCGCTTGTCTTCGACAAGATCATAGCTGATCTTCTGGCCTTCGCTAAGATAGGTCATGCCCGAGCGTTCGACCGCAGAGATGTGAACGAACACGTCCTTCGAGCCATCAGAGGGTTGGATGAATCCGAAGCCTTTGGCAGTGTTGAAGAATTTTACGATACCATTGTTCATGAAGACTATCCTTTCAATCGTTATGCGCCAGCCGCGCAGCAATACGCTTGCGGCAAAAGATCGATTTTGAAAGGAAAGATCAGCTCGTGCGCAAATGCGCAAAAACGAAGCTCGACAAGCAATCTCGATATTTAGTAGGTGGGCTACAACTGTGTTCCTAGAAAGGCGGTAAGCTGAATGGGGCGCGGGCTGTTAACGTGAGGATGACGTGCAACTGTCCTGGGCCTCGCCGCCCTTATCGTCAGAACACCTGGCCTCAGATCGAGAATCGAGTGCCGACGGGAGCCTCTTTAGCAATGGCAGTGGCCTAGGGCTTGCAGTTGCTCGTATTGACATCCGTTCACCCATTGCTTTCGCCACGCCTAGAGCGCATGCTGCGCATCAGCAGCCGTTAAAGGGCGCTGCTGTTTCAGGGTGTCCTTACCCTGGCCCAATGAAAAGGAGGACACCGTGTCTTCCATCCTTCACCTCAAGATTGCCCGAGATGCCGACAGAATATCGGACTCAGGGAAGCCGGAGAGCGCGCTCGACATGCAGTGCCGGCCATCAATCATTTTCATCATTTGGTCTCCTCAAGTTAGGCATCAACTTGTCCGAGACGCGTGGGGGTACGGCACTGCCTCTGCTGTAAAATAGACCGTAATTGCGATCGTCAGCGCAACAGCAGATGTATCGGCTTGAACGGAAGCAATCTCATACCCAAACAATACAGAGGATACAGAAATGGCTAAAGGACAAATGCGCAGCAATCGGGAAGCTAGAAAGCCGAAAAAGGATAAGAGCGCAGCTCCGGTGGCGGCAGTTCAGGGGGCGCAGGTCAAGCTTGCCGGCAGTGGCCTTGGTCTCGGGAAGAAACATACATGAATTCGACGTAGGCGCAGGGTTTAGGGAGGCGCCGGCTTGGCGCCTCTGCCCCGCCACTCACTCCATGACGCAGACGCCGCTGCGGAGTCGATAAGGATGGTTACAATCCCATGCGCTGCCGGTCGAGTTCAGATGCGCGTTTTCCGGAACCATGATCTGCAAACATTTATCTGACTTCATTTCGAAGCCCCTGTCGCATTTCCATTTCTGGCCATATGGCGCGTCAACGAAAATAGCGTTCTTCGGAACCTGAACGGCGATGCAAGCCTGATCCTTCTGTTCGAAGCCCCGATCGCACCTCCATTCATTTCCGCTGGTTGTCAGATATGCATGGGCCGGAACTTCGAGTTGGACGCATGCCTGATCGGTGGTGCGATATCCCCTTTCACATTCCCAACCCGACCCTTGAGTGGTTTCCGACAAAAAGGCGTTCTCCGGAACTTTGATCAGGTCACAGCCCGCATCGCTCTGGTGGTATCCACGCAGGCATTTCCAGCGATCGCCGGAATACGGGTCGATATAGGCATTGTCTGGAACCGGGACGGCGAGACATTGATCGCCCGTCTCGACGAATCCATAGTGGCAGTCCCAGCCCTTGCCGTAGGAACTGTTCGTCAGGAACGCATTATCTGGGAGTTTTACTTCAAAACAGGTGTCATCCTGCCTCCGGAAGCCATGGCTGCACTCCCAGCCGGAGCCGTAGCGGCTTGCTTGGGCATTTTCAGGCATCGGTTTCCCAGTCTGGCCGAATGTAGTGGAGCTGAGCATCGGCGCAAAGAGCAAGAGTACGGCTATTGTCAGGACCTTTGCCCTGCGAAATTGTCGGTACATAAATTTATCTCCAATAAGCCTGCACCGGCGCCTCCAGGTCCGAAGGTTCGTGGAAAGCAGGTCGAAGGCAGGGAAGAACGAAGGTGGTTGCGGCCCAGCCTACGGGGCTTCAATTTTTTCGGTGCATCCACAGGTCGATGCGGACCGGAGAGATTGCCGGACTTGCAAGCGGTGGACCTTGAAGAGGTCGTCCCTTAAGAATTGCCGCCATTCCAACTCGATGATCTCGTAGATCCCGCTCATTCATGCCGCGGACATTCACGAGCATTTTCTGGAAATAAAGCAGAAAGTTCAGATGTGAGGAGTAGGACGGCATCGCGTCCTCCTCTTGTCGGGGGCTAGGGCTCACCTACTGTCCCTCAGGCGGCAGCGCCCTTACAAATAGCGGCCGACGTGTCACCTTGGACTTCATTCCCGCTTCTGGCAAGCGGTGCTTTGGTCATCGGCCTTCGTCTTGAAAGAGGCACAATGCATCGCTATATTGGGTCTTACGTTTTCAGCCTTTTCGGCTACCTGATCCTCCCGGCTCAGCCGGTTGCTTGGCTAACCCTGATTTTGCGAACGTTTTGAACTCCGCCCCACCGGCTGGAGATGTTTGCGTCGGACGTTTGTCGTCCGCAAGCCAGAACGAGGATACTACCTTGATTGATACCGCTCGCCATGCCGCCGAAGGCCTGTTCAAACGTCCGGACGCCGGGGAAGGGTCTAACGCCGCGAAGCTGCGAGACTTCCGCAGCAGGCAAATCCTCCGCAAACGCGAGATAAAGCTTGCCGAGCTGCAGCAGCGTCTTGAAAAGCGTGCTGCGGATCCTGCCATGACCTTGTTCTTCCGTTGACGCCGTGAGTTGCAAAGTCCAGCGGGCTCGTCCGCAACGTCTCTGATCGTAAGGAATAAAACATGGCAATTTTCGACTATAGCGCCGGCGCGGGGCTTTACCCATGCAAAACCCTCAAGAGGAGGAGTCATCTCCGCTATAAGAGGTTCGACTCTGCCGCAGAGGCGCTTCGCTTTGCAATTGAGGACATGCCGGCCTCTCTGCTTCGAGGCTCCGTTCTCGAGGTCGAGGAGGCTCGTTTCGATGGTATGCAGATGCGCAAGCTCTACGACGCTGCTGGGTACCCGCTCACCAGAAAGTTGTGATGCCGCAGCTCCCGTAACCCCGCATTTCGATCGCCTCGCCGTGCCATGCCGACATAGGCCTTGGAGCCTAACAACCGGCCCCCAATAGCAAATTTCCCAATAGATTACTCCACCCAGCAAGGATTGAACGTTGAATAAAATTACCCTTACGCCCGTCCAAATCAGGGGCCTGAAACTCGCCAAGGAAGGAGACCTCTTTCCCCAAGAGGCGAAGAAATGGACGCATCTCAATGCCGTCGTCACCTACGCCAAAAGCGATCGGTTCAAGGAGCGGCCACAAAAAATCAAGTTCCTGACGACAGAGACATTGGATGCATTGAGGGAATTGGGGCTTCTGCGAAGTCTCAATCCGGATGTGAAAACAGAGGAAGCCGCCCATGGGATTACGATGGCTGGCAAGATGTGGCTTCTGAAAGACAAGTGACACGCCGGTCTTCGCTATTCAAAGCAAATAGCGAATTCTAGCATCCGAGCGAAGGAACAGCCCTCTGAAATTGGGGCGGACGGTCCATGCTGCCGCTTGCGACGCCTCAAATGTGGCATGATAACCGTCAATATCACTCAGCCCTAGGCTGTTCCCGTTGTCGGACCGGATGATGTAGCCCCAAGGCGCCTGCCGCGGGTACTCTCGCCCAGCCTCCATGTCGGCATGGCTTGAGAAGCCACGCTTCCGTGCCACGCAAGTGATGTCGATACGCCGCCGCTCGGCTCCCTGCAATGAGGGGCGGAGCGGATTTCGGCGCTTTCCTCCACTCCGACATGCTTGATTGTGACAGCGTCATGCCGTTCAAGATTCCTTACCAACAGAGAAGCTGCAATGTCCGAGATCGAGAAAATTGCGAACACGGTTGTTAAACTGGCGAAGCCGAAAATGCAGCCGAAGAACCTGTTCGAGGCGGTGAGGAAAGTGCATCCAAAAGCAACGAAGGGAGAGATCACCCGCGGCGCCTTTTACGCAGTCATCATGGCTGCGGAGAAGTATCCGGACACGGTGCATGGGCTTCACAGTCTTGCCATGGAAAGCCGGAAAGACACTCAAGACGACAACCAATGATGGGCGGAAGCCGCTGCGGAGTTGTGCGGCTCCGACGGCTTCGCCCGTGCGGCGGTCAATGACCGTGCCGTCTATCAGGCGCTTAAGGTAGGTAAGATAGGGAAGACGTTTGCTTTCTCAGCAGGCGCTTTTCTCATCCTGGCTATCTTGGATTTCACCGCCATTCGATAGCCGACTTCCTTTGGATGCCGTCCAGTATTCGATGCCGCGGATGCCGCCGGTTCATCAAGAATCTCCCCAATGGCAAACACTGTTCATCGTCATCCACCACATCGGGGTAAACCGCGCGATCCGAAGCTTTCGGCAGACCGTATTCCCGGTGAGGTGACCTTCTCAAGGCGCTGGCCCCTATCGGCGTCCAGTACGTGGCCACCGCCGCCATCAACTCTGCCAAGGTCCGCTTTGGCGATCCCACCATCCGTGAAGCGCTTCAATTTGAACCCCAGTTCACCCGCTACGGATCGATTAAGCCCAGAAGAGCGCAAGAGGAGACGTGCTAATGGTGAAGGTGATCACGAGCATCGTCCTCAGCGCAGGCCGCAACGAAATGAGGACGGGCTTGTTCGGTGCGAACTTCGCCGCGGATTGCGCTGTGACATAAATTGAAGGCGCTCCAGTAGAGCGGCCCGGATTTGTGGCGGAAATGCTCTTGCATGTGCCGAAGAGCATCGCCGGGACCTTTGATGGCCCTGCCGAGCAAATCGGCTCCCTCCACGTGCACTGGGCGTCGCCAGCGGGCGGCAAATGCGATCCTGATTACGGTACTCAAGGACGCTCACCTCTCAGATGGCCGAGGAGAAATCTCCCCGACTGTCTTCATTACCACGCGCACGAGGTCGGAGTCCGATTTATTCCTAAGTACGAGACCGTAACGGGTGCTTGCGCTTCTATCCAAGCTGGTCGCCGAAAAGGAGACAGAGCTTTGAACCACTACGCCGGTCATGCCCATCCGATACGCGGGTCTGGTAGTTCCACCCGAAACCTAGTGCCGTGTGCTGCTAACTGCCTGCTCGACGGCAACCTTCGCATCATCAGGCGACCGTCTGCCTTCCTGAACGGCTACGCAGGTTTTCCATGCGTGACGCCAACTCCTACTGGTCTGGTTCGGAGTGTGAGAAAGCCAAGTCAACGCCTCCTCGGGCGATCCGACGCTTATCCGAAGGCCATCATCTTCAAAGACTATGGGCTTATCCCAACGTGTGACGAGCATAATCCAGTCCCTAGTGGCGCATTGTCTATACAAACCAATTCCGGGCAGGCTGTCATAGTTCCGTCGACAATCACAAATGAGGAGTGAAGTCATGAACAAGCTCAACTTCGCCGCAATCCCCCTGCGCGGTGGTTTCCTCAGCTTCTACCGGATGGTCCACTATTGGGGAAGAACGTCATCCGGCACGATTTCCTCCTCGTGGCATGGCGTTGATGCGCTGACGCTGAAGAGAACACGGCGCGCGACTGCCAAGAAGCTATTGCGCAAAGCGAGGCCGTAGAGGTCGAGCGGGTGAGGGCGGAAGCATGAGTATTCACCAGCTAGCGCTAATCGAAGGTTCCAGAGAGTTGATTTACAGCGAAGCGCTCAAGGCGTCGCTCGAGCGGAAAAATGGCTGTCGTCGTCGGGGGGGGGGCAGGAACGGATCC
>NZ_JBHFJG010000036.1:162264-169568 GCF_057559155.1 Rhizobium moroccans
AGACCGCAGGAACGGATCCTGCGGTCTCGATGATTCCGATCCATTTCAATGGCGATGACCAAGAGAACCTTCCGCAGCAGGTTCGCCGATCGAGATGGCTCTGGAGAACGGGATGAGCTGGTACACGGCGGAGAGGCCGACCAGGACGTAGACGATCCGAGAAAGGATAGCTTCCTGACCACCGAACAACGTGGCTACAAGGTCGAACTGAAAGAGGCCGACGAAAAGCCAACTGATGCCACCGATGATGATCAGCAAAAGGGTGACGAGGTTGAGCGCGTGCATTTCTTCTTCCTTTGCGTGCTTATAATCGACCCAACGTTGCTGCGGCTCGCGCGTTCCACGGGTACTGCGCAATCATTCGTGATCTTTACCGGGGCGAGGGCCGCATGAACCACCCGGGGCCGAAGTAATCTTTGCAATAGGCGCGCTCGACCGCATCAGAACCGCTATGAGACGACCACGCGCGGTTCGTGGTCATGATGCTGGCAGAGACCGCCAACAACAAGCCTTCATCGATGAGACCTCCCTGTGGCTCGTCAGCGATATGGCAAGGACCGCGGAGAAGAACTTCCTCGAAAGATCGGCATGGCGCGAGTAGATTAACTGCGCGGCCGCAACTAGGTAGCCTCGTTTAGTGCGGTGGGTTGGTGACGCTGCTCTTCGTATCAACGTTACCTGTGGAATCGGTCATCCACGCGGAAATGGCGAAAACGAGGCCGCATACCATTGCCGCGAAAACCAGGATGATGGTAAAAGCTCGCAGGTCTGAAGGGGCATCGGACGAATATAACCAACGCTTTTACTCGTTCAACCCAGCCGTCAAATCGACTGCAACGGTTGCTCCCGGGTTTATGCGATATTTTTTTGGAGGTCGGCAGGTTTTGTCTGACGAATAATGCTGCTGAGCGAGCGATGCGGGGCTCGCGCCCGGCAAGAAGCCTAATCGGATCGCGGCGCTGGCCGTGCCGCGTTCATGGTCACGTTGATCATGACGGCAACGCTCAACGACATCGATCCGCGGGCATGGCTTGTCGACGTTCTCGCAAGCATCGCCGACATGCCGGTCACCTGTCCGTACCTCGATGATTGCCGTCAGAACTTCCGTCTCCTCCGATCCCACCTTTAGCGCATTCGATATCAGCTGTGGTGTTTATACTCTTTAGTGGGGGCAGCCATATTGTGCATTGCACACCTTGGGCAAAACAACATCATCGACAATGGCCTCGTTCGGAGCAGGCAGCTCGAAGGCACGCCCCAATCCTGATAGGTATCGGGTTGCTGAAACCTCTAAAAACGCTGCAAACCAGCGTGGATCGATTCCATCGGCTCGCAAAACCTGGCCGATCACGGCATCGTTCAGCATGTCTTCGGCTGTCATTTCCGGCATGATCGCCTCCTTTTCAGCTCTCAGATTCGCACGCCGATAAGAAGCGCTGATGTCCGCAGGAAGGTAAAACCAAGGCAATTCGCTCCGCGAGGAGCATGTGTCTACCAAACTGACCTGTTGTGGCTGTTGGTCAACGCCTTGGCGGCAGGACACCGTGTGTTTCCTTACATTCTATAGGATACTGCTATGCACCGACGTCTGCACCAACACATATAAAAAGAGGCCCGACCAAGCTGCGAAGCAGGATTCGGACCCCTCTTGCCGCTCGGGTTAGGGTTTGGGAACGGCAATGGCATGCTCTCCCAGAAATAGAATCGCGACAATCCCTCAAAATAGTGGAAACGAGCCGCCTCGTTACTCCTTTGGATCGTAGGTATCAGGCTGCAAGGAGGACGACACCTATCAAACACTGGCCAATGGCATGGCAAAGCTATGAAAGAAGTAACCTTCACGCCTTCATCCAGGACAGTCAGACACATACTTTTGATGGTGGGGAATAAACCTGAGGCTGCATTGTTCGATCCGACGAATCCAAAAGATGGCTCCGTCGATCAGTCTCCTGCGACCAATACGTAGAGCTGATGCTCTCCATGAACGCCATGCTGATAGAAGCTAATGATCTGGGCGGCCAATTCGGTGGCTTCGACTGTGCGCTTGCTGGCAAGTTTGGCTTCACACGCGCGATCGAATACTCTTTGCAACATCTCCAATTGATCCGGCTCGATCGGCTGAAGCAGTTGGACGTGATCGACGAGCATTTCGGTAGGCACTCCGTAAGCGGTCGTGGAAGCTATGGCCATCTTTCGGCAATGATATCGGTCGTCTTGTACATAGATCAAGCTGGCAACGTGCTGCGTTGAGCTGACAGGCACGATGAAAGGGGAGCTGCGGACCGCGGTCCAGGATAGCTGCGCTCGAACACAAGGCTCAAGCTTTCGAACATGGCCTTCAATCTTGGAGCTGTGGCGGGCGCGGATCGATAGCTTCTCGCGGTGACGAGCAATTAGGCAACGTGATGATGACGTTCGTCGAGCTCGTAAGGAAGTTCGACGGCACCGCGGATCGATCTCCACGTCCCATGGATGATCTGCGGATCCGTTCTCTTTATCATTTGCTTTGCTGGAAGCGCGCATCGGACCACAGCACACTTGCGATGCTCGTCGATGATTAAAGCTAGCCTGCTCTCGCCGCTCACGAAGGAGACCAGAGCCGGCGGGCGTGATCGATCTGCTTATCCATCTGTTCGCGTGTGGCGCCCTTGCGATATAGGTTCCAAACCATTTCTCGTTCGAGTTCCTCGAAACTCGCTCCTGCGATCTTGGCTTCGAGAATGAGATCTCGCGCGTTTCCTTCATCAAGAGTGCGAGAAGAAGAGTCCACATTCCCAAAGCACCCAATCACTTTCGACTTCCAGCTCATCGCCCGACTGCCTCCCTCATAGACTGCATATAAACAGCTTAGCACTATCGGAAGTGCGCTTGTAGCCGACATGGCATAGGCGGCTGTCCGTGCTGAGCTTCTTTAGAGGGCAACCGTCGCGGTTCAGGTGCGGGTCTCGCTCTTGTCAGAAAAGTGCCGTACCCAAAGCTTGGGCTCGCTCCAGCGTTTTAAGGTCTCCGGAGAGGGTGAAATTTCATCAAAATTTCATATTGGCCGGTTCATTCGGGCGGTTCGATCCGCTAGCCTTTAAGCATGGGGTTTTGGATCTCGCCTTTTTCCGTGTGGAAGACGACCGCTGCCGTTTCCTGGCGGGCCAAGCCCGTTTTTTCGGGAGCAAGGCTGTATCTTGCCGCAAGCGCGATGATTGCTCTTGCCGGCTTTGCCGCCCCGGCCAATGCTGCGCCGGCATGGTTCAATTCCCCCTATAATTACGTCGTTCTCGATCAGGACGTGCGGGTCGCACTCACCGAGTTCGGACGCAACCTTGGCCTGCCCGTGGTGCTGTCCGATGCCGTCAACGGCCGTGTCCGCGGACGAATCGAGGCCAGGACGGCCGGCGATTTCATGGAGCGCCTGGCCGGCGCCAATGGCCTGACCTGGTATTTCGACGGTTCCGTGCTGCATGTCAGCGCGGACAAGGAATTCGTGACGCGCGTTCTCGATGCCGGTCGCCTGCGCGGCGAGGCGGTGGCGAGCGAGATGCGCGAACTGGGTCTGGCTGATGAACGTTTCTCGCTCCGCGCGGCGCGCAACGGAAATGTCATAACAGTGTCAGGACCACCTGCTTACATCAATGTCGTCGGACAGCTCGTGGAGCGCATGCAGCCCGAACCGGTCGTTTCCGGTGACGATCCGCGCGTGCGTGTGTTTCGCGGCGGCGTGATGACGGAAGTCGTCTCGACCGGGCCGACAGAGGCCGACCAGTCCGGTTCGGATCGTGAGAATGCTGCCCGCAAGGCGCGGGCGGCTCGACCTTGAGACGGGTGGAAGGCGCTTTCGCTTGTCACCTAGCCTAAAAAAGAGGAGCAACGCATGGCAATGACCCCTGTTTCCGGAGTGGATTCCGGTTCGTTTTCGACGACCAACGGCGAAGCCGCTTTTGATGCGGCCCTGAACAACGCGCAGAGCGGCGAGATGACGCCCGAGATGGAAGAGATGATGATCGAGGGCGCCATCACCATCGGTGGCCAGATGATCATCATGCCGCGCGCCAACGACATTCTCAACGAAGCGATGTCCGACGAATAATCGTCTGAGAACTAGGTGCTCCTTTTGGAGGGAAAGTCATGACGACACCGATCGTGGCTGCGAGCGTGCAGCAGCCGACAGCAGTACAGGATGTGTTGCCGCAGGCGACCCAGAACCTGTTCGAACACGTCGCAGCCCAAGCCAAAGCTCTGCCGGAAGGTGCTGGACCGGCGCAGCTCGGCCAGGAAATGCTGCAGAACCTCAAGGGCTTTTTCGAGCGCAGCGGCAGCTTTGCCGAGCGTGCGAGCAGTCTGACGCAGCGCACGCCGCAGGCGACGGGCGGAGAGCTCGTCAGCGCCGGCTCGAAGGGCGCTGGCTTGGCCGATCTTTCGCAGACGCGGAATTCGGCAATCCCGGTCGACCAAAGCCAGATGGACAAAGTCATCCAGTCGCTCAGCATGATGTTCGATCATTCGATCGAGACGCAGCTCGTGGTGCGCGGTACGACCCAGGTATCGGGCGCAGCGAATACTCTGTTGCGCGGCCAGTGATGAACGCGCGTATTTCGGGGCTAACTACCTCCCTGGCCGCACCCTTGGTGCTTGCGCCATTGCGCAAGCTCGCAGGCGCGGCGCTTATCCTGTGTGCGCTGGTTCTATCCGGCTGCCAGGAGGATCTCTATACAAATCTTGCCGAGCGCGAAGCTAATTCCATGATCGCAACCCTGCAGCGGAACGGCATTCCGGCGAGCCGCATGCTGCAGGAGGACGGCCGCATGAAGGTGGTCGTCGATCGCGACCGCTTCTCCGAGGCGGTACGCGTGCTCGAAGATGCCGGCCTGCCGAAGCAGGCATTTGCTACCATGGGCGAAGTCTTCCAGCAGGAGGGCTTGGTCGCCTCGCCGATGCAGGAGCGCGCCAAGATGCTCTATGCGCTGTCGGAAGAACTTTCGAAGACGGTTTCGGAGATTGATGGCGTTCTCTCCGCACGCATCCATATCGTGCTGCCGGACAATGATCCGCTGCGCCGCGAAGCTTCGCCGTCCTCCGCTTCGGTCTTCATCCGACATGAGTCTGGCCTGAAGATCGATCCGCTCATTCCACAGATCAAGACGCTGGTCGCCAATGGTATCGCCGGCCTTTCCTATGACAAGGTCTCGGTCGTGCCTGTGGCCGCACCTGTCACGCAGCCGGCTTCGGCCACGCAACCGATGGTCGCCTTCCTCGGCCTCTGGATGCTGGAAACCAGCGTATCCCGCGCGATGTGGATCATTGGCGGCCTCGCCTTCCTCGTGGTCGCGCTCGCCGGCGCGCTGGCAGCGGTAATCTGGCGCCAGCGCGGTCAGCGCACCTATGAGCTAGAGAGCTACCGATGAGCGAGATGCCGGCAGATCTGCATCCGGATCGTATGGCGGCCTGTTTTCGCACGGTCGGCGCCACCGGCCTGCCGAAAAGACTGACGGCCGAGCCACGTTTCGCGGGGCGCCTCGCCGGCGTGCTGCACCGACATTACGATCTGACCGAGATGGACGAAGGCAGCGGTGCACCAGAAGATCAGGGCCTTGTCGCTCTTTCGCGCGACGAACTCGAACGGCTCGCCGTGCGTGCGGGCGTCATTCTTCGCGCCCGAGAATTTCTTCGGGAAATCCGGGGGCCGGTGCTGGCCGCCCTGGCCGAACGATTCGGCCCAGGCGCGCTCGAAGACGCCCGCCGGCATGTGGACCTTGCGGGCAATCGACCGCCGGCGATCGATCTCGACGGATTGGAAGCTGCCGTGAGCCTCGATGGCGAAGCGTGCCTTGCCGCCTGGATTGCGGCTTTGCCGGCGCCATTGTCGCGGCGGGTATGCCTGAAATGGCCGAACGACCACGCCGTACCGTCGACCGACGATGCCTATGTTATCGAACGGGGGCCGGTTATTCTGCGACGCCTAGCGTCCGTTGCGGGCCTTGGCGCATGACGGAAATGCCGAACCGGCCGCTCGCTCGTATCATCCGGGCGGAGGACGCAGCCAGTTGGATTGACGGGTTCGCGTTCCTGGAGCGGGCAAAGGCCGAGGCTGCGGCCATTCGTTCGACCGCCGAAGACGAAGTTGCCAAGGCGCGTGAAACGGGACGTCAGGAAGGACGCAAGTCCGGCGAGGCAGAAGCCGCGGCCCTCCTCATGTGCACCCAGGCGGATGTCGAACGCTATCTCGCATCGGTCGAGCCGATGGTGGCGGCGCTGGCCATGGAGATCGTCGAACGGGTGATCGGCACGATCGGCGACGCCGAACTTGTCGCGCGTGCGGCGCGCCAGGCGCTGGAAGCCCTACGCGAGGAAAATGCCGTCGTCGTAAATGTCGCGCCCGAGCTGGTGGGCGACGTGCAGCAGCATCTGGCTGCGATTGGCCCGACGGGTATGACCATTCGTATCTCTGCCGACCGGCATCTTTCGGCGCGGCAATGCATGGTGACGACGCCTGCGACGAGCATTGATGTCGGTATCGATGCGCAACTCGATGCGATCCGCGCCGCCATGAGCGAACAGGGCCGGAGCGGCGCATGAACCAGATGCGCCGCTCCGATCTCGATCCCATTCTGCCGCGTCTGTCGCTGGCGGTGTCCTCCGTCGATACGCGCCCGACGCGCGGCCGGGTTCGCGAGATCCGCGGCGTCATCGTTCATGCCAGTCTGCCGCAAGCGCGGATCGGCGAGCTCTGCCATCTGCGCGATCCGGTGACCGGGCGGCAGGTACCGGCCGAAGTCATAGGCTTCGAGGACGAGCGTGCGGTGCTTTCTCCGATCGGGGATCTGGAGGGAATGTCCGCGCGTGCCGAAGTCATCCCGACCGGGCGGGCCTTGCGGGTGCCGGTCGGCGAGGCTCTGCTGGGGCGGGTGATCGATCCGCTCGGGCGTGCGCTCGATGCCGGTTCGCCGATTCCGGCCACTACGGAGACCTATCCCGTGCAGGCCGATCCGCCGCATGCGCTGGAGCGTGACATCATCGAGCATCCATTGTGCCTTGGCGTGCGTGCGATCGATGGGTTGATGACCGTAGCCCGCGGTCAGCGCGTCGGCATTTTCGGCGAGCCGGGGGTGGGAAAGTCGTCACTCCTTGCCTCGATCGTCGCCGGCACCGAGGCGGACGTGATCGTCGTTGGCCTGATCGGCGAACGCGGCCGCGAAGTGCGGGAATTCGTCGATGTGCAACTGAGTGCGCGGGCGCGCAAAAAAGCCGTCACCGTGGTGGCGACGTCGGATCGCCCGGCCATCGAGCGCGTCAAGGCCGCCTATGTCGCGGCCCCC
>NZ_JBHFJG010000036.1:169588-172969 GCF_057559155.1 Rhizobium moroccans
ATTTTCGCGATCGTGGTCGCAACGTCTTGCTCCTGATGGATTCGGTGACGCGCTTTGCCCGTGCACAGCGCGAGATCGGGCTTGCGGCCGGCGAGCCGCCGACCCGGCGCGGCTTTCCGCCGTCCTTCTTCGCCGCCCTGCCGCGCCTCCTCGAAAGGGCCGGGCCGGGGAAGGGCGGGTCCATCACGGCGCTCTATACCGTGCTGACCGAGGGCGAAGACGGCCTCGATCCGGTGGCGGAGGAAACCAAGGCGATCCTCGACGGCCATATCGTGCTGTCGGGTGAGCTTGCCCAGCGCAATCATTTTCCGGCGATCGACGTGCTGAAAAGCCGAAGCCGTCTGATGAACGGCATCGTTTCCGCCGAGCATCGCGACCTTGCCGGCACCATTCGCGAAAACATGGCGGCCTATCGTGACATCGAGCTGCTATTGCGCGTCGGCGAATACAAGGCAGGCAGCGACGCGCGCGCGGATTTGGCTGTGGCCCGCCACGATGCGATCGAAACCTTTCTGCGCCAGCCCTCTGACGAGATCTGCGATATTCGGACGACGGTCGAACGGATGAAAGAGATCGTCGCATGAGTGCAACATCGGATCTACCGCAGCTTCTGGCGCTGCGGTCTCTCCGCGAAGAACGTGCGAAAGCTGCGGTATCGATCGCTGCGGCCCGACTTCAGGAGGCATCCCGTGCCATGTCGGAGGCCGAAGCGGCAATTGACGCCCATGACCTTGAGACCGATCAACAGGAGCGGCGGTTTTTCGAGGCCATGCATATGCGGCCTCTCTCCGAAAACGAACTCGGCCGAACGCATGACCTGTTGCGCGCCTCCGATCAGCGGCGCGATGCGCTGATCGACAAGCGGAATAAAGCCGCTGAGGCGCTTGGTGACCGCGAGCGGCAGCTTTCCGCGGCCCAAGCCGAGTGGCGCCGGCGCCTGTTCGAGCGCGACAAGCTGGCCGAGGCGGAAAGTCGGCTGCGCCATTCGGACCGGGCGCGGATCGACGCCTTGGCGGAGCAGGAAGCGGAAGAAATGAGTGCAGATCGGGCACGACTATCATGCTGAGAGATACGGGCGCCCATTTCGGAATCGGATGCGGTGGAGCGAGTGTCGTGAACATGCTTGCGTCGCCGCCCGAACTGCCGCCAGCCGGCCTTCAGGAGCGCCTGTCGCGTCGGCGCACGCCGATCGCATGTGTGCTCGGCGAGAGGAAAGTCAGCCTCCATATCGGCGAGGTGTTTTCGGGCGAAGATGCCGTGGCTGTCCCGGTCCGTGTGGGCGCCGATGATTGCCGCCTGCACCTGTCGGCGGCATTGATCGAATGGCTGCAGCAGCCGCTTGGGCTCAAAGGTGTGCTGATCGACGAGGAGCCGCCACAGCGTGCCCTGCTTCTGGAGCTGGCGGCCCTCGATCTTCTGCACCTGCTGGAAAGCCGGCTTAGCGAAGACATCCGGTTCGGCGAAGGTGGCGACGCGGATTTGCCGCATACGCTGGATCTGGCCTTCGTCGCCGACGAGCGGTCGCTTCCGCTGCGTCTGGAATTGCCGCCTCAGCTCGCCGAGATCTGGGCTGATTTTCTCGACCGCGTCCAGCCGTCCGAACCGGCGGACCTTTCCGGGCTCACGGTTGAGCTCGTCATCGAGGCCGGATCGCAGGATCTGACTCTCGACGAATTGGAGAGCCTGCGGCCCGGCGATATCGTCATGCTCGCAACCCATCGGACAGTCGTGGTCTTGGATGGAAAGCTGATTGCCCCCGTGCGGCGCCAGTCGGATTGCGCCGAGCTGGATGGGCCTTTCTATCCGAAGAGCCGCCGCGCCATGGTCGGCTCGCTGCCGGATCTTCGCGACAATCGGAACGGTACGCACATCCTGCATATGGTCGCTGAATTCGCACGGACGACGATGACGCTCGGCGAAATCGATGCGCTGAAGTTGCGTCAGCCGTTGCCGCTTTCCTATTTCGATGAAACAGGCGTCGACATCGTCGTCGATGGCCGGCGTATCGGGCGCGGCGAGCTCGTCATGATCGGCGCCGGCATGGGTGTGCGTATCCTTCATCTTCTGCCCGCGACCCCGGTATAAAGCAGCCAGACATCATGACAGAATTCCAGCCGAACCTGATCGCCATCATCATCGTCGTTTCGACGATTGGTCTCCTGCCGCTGGCGGTGGTAACAATGACGGGCTTCCTGAAGATTTCCGTCGTGCTCTTCCTCATCCGCAATGCGCTCGGAATTCAGCAATCGCCGCCGAACCTTGTCCTCTACGGCATCGCGCTCATCCTGACGGTCTATGTGACGACGCCGCTGGTGGGCAATATGTACCGGGCGGCCGAAAGCCGGCCGATGGATATCCAAACCGTCGAGGGGCTGCGCAGTGTAGGAGAAACGCTGGCCGAGCCCTTGCGCGAATATCTCAAGCGCTTTGCAAATGAGCGCGAACGCCAGTTCTTCATCGAGGCGACGGAGAGTGTGTGGTCGCCGGAAGCTCGCGCCGCGCTTCGCAACGACGATCTCGTGGTGCTGATCCCGGCCTTCGTCGCATCCGAACTGACGCGCGCCTTCGAGATCGGCTTCCTTCTCTACATCCCGTTCCTGGTGATCGATCTGATCGTCGCCAACGTGTTGATGGCCATGGGCATGATGATGGTCTCACCAACGCTGATCTCCATTCCCTTGAAGATTTTCCTCTTCGTGGCGGTGGAAGGCTGGTCGCGCCTGATGCACGGGCTGATCCTGAGTTATGGAGGATAGCGGATGGGCCAGGAGGTCTTTCTCAACGAAATGAACCGCGCGCTGGTGACGGTACTGATCGTCTCGGCGCCGGCACTCGGTGTGGCGATCATCATCGGCATCAGCGTCGGCCTCATCCAGGCGCTGACGCAAATCCAGGACCAGACATTGCCGCAGGCGGTAAAGCTGGTCGCCGTCATGCTGGTTCTCATTTTCGCGGGGCCGCTTCTTGCCGTCCAGGTCGCAGCGCTGGCGAGCCAATCGCTCGACAGCTTCGCGTCGCTGACACGGTAGGCCGATGAACCTCGCGGCGATCACGGCAGCGATCACCGAGTTTGCCTATCCGGTGCTCGTTGCCGCTTCGATCGCCGTCGCACGCGCGCTCGGCATGATCATGCTGACGCCGGCATTCATGCGGCTCGGCCTGACGGGCATGATCCGTTCCGCGGTGGCCGTCGCCATCTCCTTGCCGATGATCTTTCCGATCTTTCAGCAGCTTGCCGTGACTGGCCAGCCGACGAGTTTTGATCTTGCCGGCCTCCTCATCAAGGAAATGGTGGTGGGCGCCTTGATCGGACTTGCCTTCGGCATTCCCTTCTGGGCGGCCGAAGTGGCGGGTGACCTGATCGACCTGCAGCGCGGATCG
>NZ_JBHFJG010000036.1:172989-176166 GCF_057559155.1 Rhizobium moroccans
GATCGACGATGTCGCAGCTCGTCGATCCGCTGGCGGCCGGCGAATCCTCCGTCACGGCGACGCTGCTGACCGTTACGCTGCTGGCGCTCTTCTTCATGTCGGGCGGATTCATGCTGCTGCTCGACGGTTTCTACCGAAGTTATCAGCTCTGGCCGGCGGCGAATTTCGCCCCCGTTCTGAACGCAGAGGCATTTACGGGGATCCTGCGTGTCCTGGATCGTATCATGCAAATTGGCGTCATCATCATCGCGCCGCTGGTGATCGCCATTCTGATCGTTGACATCATGATGGCCTTTCTGTCGCGCATGGCATCGCAGCTCCACGTCTTCGATCTGTCGCTGGCGGTGAAAAACCTGCTCTTCGCATTTCTGATGGTATTATACCTTATCTTCCTGGTACCGCTGCTGCTCGACCAGCTGGGGGCGCTGCGCGGCACGTTCGACATCCTGCGCAGCTTCGTGACGAATGGAGAGGGTGCGTCATGAACAATCCGGTGCTTCCCTTGCTCGACGGTCTGGCAGGCCTGAGCGACGCCTTTTTAGACAGCGCCGCCAAAAAGAACTGGACCGAGATCGAGGACCTGGAGAAGGAACAAGGATCGCTGGGGGCGGATGCCAGACAAAAGCTGTCCGGCACGGCGCTGACGACATCGGTCGTCGCAGATGCATTGGCACGGGTCCAGCCATCGAAGCCCGACGTGATCGACCCCGCGCCGCTAACGTTTGAAAACCTGATCGACGATGCCGGCAGGCCGGCTCAGGTAGGCGGGACGGAAGATCGTGATGACAAAGGTCAGGGCGACTTCGCCGCGCCGGCACGGGTCGCTCCGGCAGCGGAGAAGCGTATGACTGCCGCATCGAATGCCGCCGCCGAATGGCAGACCATATCCTATCCTGGCTCGCCGTCGCCTGTGTCTTCCCCCTCCGGATCAGGACAGGCGATTGCAGCTGCTGCATCCGGCATCGAGTACAGTCTCGCAGCATCGGGTTCTTTCGTCGCGGCGCAGAAGCTGCATGCGGCCGTACGCTCGCTTTCTCCTGAACAGGTCTCGGCATTGCTCGACAGGGCAGCCGGACTTGTCGCGACGATTTTCGAACAGGTGGTCCGCGGCGAGGATCGCGGCGGCAGGATCGATGAGAGGCAGCGCGAGGTGCGCACCGCGCTGGCTCTCGCCCAAGTCGCGGCCGCCATCGACAAGGACCCTCGCAATCCAGCGGCGACCCGCCTGATGCAGGATATCAGCGCCGTCATTCTGGCGCCGGCGACCCCGAACGACAACACGATATTTTCTGGGCTTGCCCAGTCGATCGGCATCGGTGCGGGTGCGAAGCTGGCGCTGGCGATTGCTGCGGAACTCGCCCATCGCGACAAGGACCCATCGCGCGCGAAGACGCTGTTGACGCTCCTTCTCGCCGGCTTCGTCCGGCTCGGCGAGCGTATCGACGAGGCCTATTCCGATGTGCTGCGCCATGCCGGACCGCTTTGCATTGAATGGATCAAGTGGCGGGGAGAGGGGGACGAGAATGCGAACCATGCGCTCATCGATTTCCTCAAGGGGCAGCCGGCCTTGCTGGGTAATCTGGAGCCGCAATTGGAGCGTCTCGAGCAAGCAGGGCTCGAAGCGTTTCGCGCCGTTCGCGATCTTGCCGCCTATTCCTTCGACGGCAAACTGCGCGATCTGCATGGCCGTTTTCTAGCGAGCCGGAGCGTCTTTGCCTCGATCGCTGGAAGCAGCGCGGCGCTCAAGGACATTCGGCAGGTTTCGCTCGCAGCAAGTGATGCGGAAGCAGGGCCGGTGCTGGAAATGGTGCGTCTCACATTGACGGATGTCGGTTTCGACGCGCCGCGGGCCGCCTTCCTGGCCGATCTCAGCCAACTTGGCCACAATGCAATGGTGCTGGGCGCGAACTGGACGGCACTCCAAAGTTTCACGCGGATGGAAGCGCAAGGCCGCGCCTTCCAGCGTCTTCTGGCCTTCTTGAACGGGCAATACGTCGTTGCCGTCACGCCCGATCTCGTCGGCTTCGACGATCCCGACATGCAGTTCTAGGCGGTGTAGCCGCAAAGGGGAATGGCGGGTTCGCGAATGGGCCGCCGGCAGGGTCTTCGTGCCTTGCCGGCGTTCCGCTTCTTGATAGATCAGTTCTGCGCGCGCTGCTTGGTCGCGTCGAGTTCCGTCTTGCTCTCGGTCGTGATCTCGGTGATTTTCGCCGAGGCGTTGATGGCGCGATCGAAAGCATCGCTCATGGCGGCGATGGCTTCGATGGACGTACCTTCGAGGCCGCCTGCCGCTGCCCATTCGAAATTCCAGACGCCGGAGAGATCGTCCTGGCCGGCAACGTCGTGGGTCTCGATCGCGGCAAAGACGTCTTCATGGCGCACCATGTAGGCGGCTGCTGCCGAAACATCGGAAGGAACGCCGCCATTGGCGTTGTTCGCAAGCTCGGAGAGCTCGCGTGCATTGATCGCGGACTTTCCGTTTTCCTTCAGGTATTCGACCAAAACCTGGCTGGATTTCGCAGCGTTCAGCTTCTGCTCGAACGACGAAGCATCGGAGGTTTGGGTCGGAGGCGTAATGCCGGCGGGGAATGTGATGGACATCGGATACTTCCTCGGCTTTTGAACCGTTGGCATCTATTAACCAGTCGCGTGACGTCCTTATGAAGCGAACGGAATTCCCGGCGACGAAGACATCAGCTCACGCGTTTTTCTGCTCCAATTCCGCCAGCCGCTCCTTGCAGATCGTTTCGACGAGGCGATGGAGATGCTCTGTCCGTTCGAGAAGCCAGGCGAGTGCTTCCTCGGTGATCTCGAAATGCTTTGAATAGCGGGCCTTCACATAGGCCTCGTTGAGGATGTTGTACCATGCGGTGAAGCGGTGCTGGTCACGCGGCCAGGCTTCGATGAGCCGGCGGTCGTGATCCTCGGCAAGGCCACGCAGGAATTTGAGGTTGTGTGATGGCGGGCTGTAGTTGGTGAGGGTCAGGAGAAGGCACGAGTAGGCGGTTTCGACGGCCTGATGTAAGTTGAATGCCGCGTGATTTGGTTGTCCATCTGAAATGGCATAGCGCGCCAACTGGCAAAAATATTTCGCACTCTGGCTCTGCCTCTCGAAATGCTCCTTCGCCACCCTGAGGGCATCGGCGGGAGTAAGCCGCTTCGGTTCGGCCAGCGGCC
>NZ_JBHFJG010000037.1:0-3118 GCF_057559155.1 Rhizobium moroccans
CCGGCGCAACAGACACCGAATTCTTCGAGCGCGCCGACCTGATGGATACGAAGCTCGGCCAGGTGAAAAAGGATGATCCTGCCTTCGTGGCGAAGATCGGCTACGAGGCCATGATGGACGGCGAAGGCGATGTTGTTGCGGGCTGGAAGAACAAGTTGATGTCGGCCGCTGCCAATATCACGCCGGCCAGCATGCTTGCCAAGCAGAATCGCAAGATAGCGGAGCCGGGGTCGGCAAAGGATTGACAGCGGGGAACTCTGAGGCAGAAGCCCGATAGCAAAAACTCCTTTTGACTCACCGGCGCGCACTACAACTCATTGACCTGCCGCCATCATCCTATTTGCCTCCAACTGAGCCTGGGCGTCGAGTCCGACTCGCCTACTCCCTTAGCTAAAGCTACATGGAGGACGCATGGCTACTTCATCTCCAAATCGATGGCATTGTGGTTTTTCGTAGGCTGCTTGGTTCTCGCGGCCGCCCAACGTGCACTGACCCTCTTCGGCCATTACTATAGCACATTGGCCTGTTTGCTATTGCGACGCTCCGCCCACCACGTTTGCAACACGTCAACGCCTGCTCCGGCCACCTTGCCTTGACAATATACTCCCCATGCAGTGCATTGATCCCAAAGTTAGATCGCGGAGACTTAAAGATGGCCGTGTTAAAAAGGTTTCGCCTCGCTAATATCGGCTCCGCCGAAGTCGGAGAACTGGTGAAAGTTATCCACCAGAGCGGCACGGACTTACTAATCGTCAATAGAAATGACGGCGGGGATTCCTATGGTGTGGTCCTGCATTCGACCTCGGAAACAGAAACGCTTCCATATGTTGACTATTACGAGCCGGGCCTACCTTCTCTGAACTACGGTAAAGACTGGATTCTCGACGTGGACGACGACCACGGAGTATCGTCGTTACGATCCTTGCGGGGTGGCATTCTGGTCTCACGCGACGGTGATTTCCTAATGGTGGGCGGCAAGGCGAAGGATTCCGCGTACTTCGATCTCAACAGTCATTCGTTTACTCAATCAGTACCCGGCGGGTACTGCATGCCGCGCTGGCGCCTATGGCTAAGTCGGGCGCACATGGATTCAGCGCATGGACTCCCTCTCATTGATTTCGAGGCAAAGCCCGCCCAACCCCGATAGGTGCCCGTCCGCCCGTCAACGCTGTGCCGCCGCCTTCCTCTCCGCGTGCTCCAGGGCGGTGAGCAAGGCCACGAATTTCTGAGACGTGTCGTCGGGGATTGCGAATATGGGGTTCGACGTCATCCGAAGAACGGCGGCTCTGATAATCTTATAGTCCACTGGGGGCCAGTGGTGCGATTCTGCGCATGGGGTCATTGGCGGGACCGCCTTCCTGTTCCGCCACAACAGCCGGTATAGGAAATTGTTCCGCTCGCGGGCTAGTACTTATGGCTAGCCTCCGAACATCGGCGGGATGTCAGATTTTGCAATTGACGGCGCGCCTTCATATACATGATCCTCCCTGCGCGGGGGTTCGCGTATGGGTTCAAGGGTTGTAATCGCCTGCATTGACGAACATGGAAACCCGGCCGACGTGATCGCCGTGACGGACGAACGCGGCGCGCGCTACTTTTACATCGATGGGAAGGGCGAAGCTTGGTTGCTCACAAAACAGCCGGACGGGAGCTTTTGCGACGTCATGGGTTCCTCACTTCTACGCCCGTTATCGCAAGCCAATTAACGCCGATATCAAGGCGGTCCCTATCCCTCCGCCCGGAAATAACCCGCTATCAGCTAGGCGTTTTTCTTGCCGCAATCCTGGCAAATGAGGGCCTTCGTGATTTCTGTGAGGGACTCGTATGCTCTCTATCCTTGTCGAGACGCGCACGGTCCACCGGCTGGTCGCGGCAGGCTCGAATGCAGAGGTGGAGGCGCTACTGCATGCGCTTAGTCGGAAGCTGTGATCGGTCGAGCCACAGGCAATCACCGTATATCTCAGTTGCGCGCCAATGCACCGGCGAACTCCCGCTCGATGTGTGCCCGACATAAACGTACGCTAAAAGACGAAGCGTATGTCGAAGTCCAGTTCGTGATAGATTTCAGTCATTGTCCGCGCATCTGTATCTCGAAAATTGCGAGAAGATCGCAACGAGAGAACCGCTCGCGAATATTGCATGTGAGGTGTTCGAATGCGTTCCGTCGAAATCATAAGGCGCGATGAGAAGTGGGTTGTACAAATCAACGATGATAAGCAATTCGATGAGTGCGAGTTTGCCCTCGAGTCGAATGCAATCGCTTGGGCTGCGGGACATCGGAAGCGATTAGGTTTACCAACCGAGCAGGCTAAGCAGACCGACGAGCACTCTATGCGCTGCTGAGGGCGCTGAAGCGGAAGCAGGATTAGGATTGCACCTCGGCATGGACAAATCGAACGCAATAACGAGATCATCAACGCCGGGGTTGTCATTGGCGTTAGTGCGAGCTCAACTGGCGCGAATACGATCTCCCTCGGCAATCAGTCTGCTAGCCATGCAGACGACAGTATGCGATCGGGTTGGACATTATAAAAGAATCCAAGATTGATCTAATTCATCAAACTAATGAATCTGCCCCATAGAAGGCTGGCATCACCTGAGCCCGGCCGGTTTCAATCCCTCTATCTCTGCGAACGACGGTCGTTCGACCATCGCGGTCACGATGACGCGCTTCCTCCGGTCATAGCCGCCGGCGAGGGTGAAGATCACCGCATGGTCTATGGCCCGTTCAGCGGTATCCGGACCAAAGAGATCGTAATAAAGGCCTCTGGCTTGATACACAGTTTCGCCAGAGCTTTCTCCGGCAGGATTTTGCCGAGCGAGGCATAGGCGATATGGCAGGTCTCTACCGCGAGGCGCTCGATCGATATTCCGGCCTGCCGGGGGCGCTGAGCAATCTTGGCGAGACCGCCAATCTTTACGAAGCGGTCGAAACCCTCCTCGATCGTGCAATCGATGCCGTCACCGATCCCGACGAAGAACGTGGCTGCATGATTTCGAGTGGCATGATCCAGTGCGGCGAGGACCATGCCGCCCTGGCCCGGGAATTGGCGGAGCGCCGAAGTATGATGCGCGACACCATCGCCCTGAAGCTCGAGCCCTGGCTGGATCGGAATCA
>NZ_JBHFJG010000038.1:0-2914 GCF_057559155.1 Rhizobium moroccans
ACCGGTGCAGCCGAAACAGGACAGGGACAGTATGAGGCAAAGTTGGAGAGCGGGGATGAAGGAGGATGAAAATTTCTTCGCGGGCGGCTGTTTTCTCCGTCATCCCTGTGCTTGTCACAGGGATCCAGCGCGCCCAAGTCCTTGGGCGCAAAAGACAGTTTGCCATTCAGAGAAGCCAGGGAGAAATGTCCTCCCATTCCGGATTGACGCTTTCGATCAGATTGAGCTTCCACGCTCTCGGCCATTTCTTGATGGTCTTTTCCCGCCGGATGGCATCCACCACCAGATCATGGATTTCGAACCAGACGAGCGTCTTGACGCCATAGCGGCTGGTGAAGCCCGGCGTCAGCTCATTCTGATGTTCATAGAGCCGCCCCGGCAGATCGCTGGTCACGCCGGTATAGAGCGTGCCGTTCCGTTTCGATGCCAGGATGTAGACATAGCCACAGCGCATGAGGTGATGATTGCATAACGGAGACATACACGCAAAGGTTTATCACATGTTTCCATCTGGCAGAAGCCTCGTGACTCAAAGAATCCTCTCGCCGTGCAGACGCACGGCGGCTGGATTCCTGTGACAAGCACAGGAATGACGGGAGTAGGTTGTCCACCAAAAGAGGTAGGAGCAAACCGCTTCACTCAGCCAAAAGCGGTAATGGTTAACCCCATTTAACCTATGCGGCAGCATTTACCTTAAATTATAGCAAATATCTCCTTAATAGCGCCACTTTTTGGAATGAAATGCCCCGCCAAGCCAAGTCCGCCTGTCATGAGGTCAGGCGCTACTCGGGGGATACCCATGCGCAGCTTTTTTCTTGTCGCGCTTGCCAGCCTGGTGACATTCTCATTTGCCGCGGCTGCCGATGCGCAGAGCAGTCAGAAACGTCGCGGAAATCTGTTCAAACACGATTATTCCGCCGCCTATACCCTGCAGCGGGTCAGCGTTCGCGCGAGCTGTTTTCCAACCAAGCTGAGGGCGATCCTCGCCCATATCGCCGTGCAGACCGGCAAGAAACCGGTCGTGACCTCGGGACACAGACCGCGTTCAGGCCGGTCCCAGCACAGCCACTGTTACGCGGCCGATATACGCGTGCCGGGGGTTTCCGAGCGGAAGATCCTTGCGGCCGCAGCGAGCGCGCCGGGGGTTGGCGGGATCGGCCGATACTGCAATGGCATCGTGCATGTCGATATCGGTCCGAAGCGGCGCTGGGCCCATTGCGGCAAGCGCGGAAGACGGTCTTAAGCCCTAAGGTAGCCTAGGATTCCGGCTGGCTTTTCGCCTTCCGCTTCAAGTTTCGGCGGATCATGCCGATATCGGCGCCGCCGATAAGGAATGCGACCGCGAAGTAGACGACCATGGCCAGCGCCAGAAGCACGCCAAGTGCGGCCACCTGATAGAGCAGCGACGTTTCCGGAGCGAGCCACGGCGAGGCGTAAGGCAGCGCGTAGATGAGCACCGCCGTCATGACGCCCGCCGACACCAGCAGCAGCGCGGTCCGCTTCGCAAGCGCCCATTCCCATTTGAGATCGCCCCGCCAGAGGAGCGTCGAGAAGAGCAGGATCGTGTTGATCCAGCCGGCGGCGGCTTCCGCCGTGGCGATGCCCCGCTCGGCCAGCAGCGGGAAGAGCGAGATCGCCAGGCCCGAATTGACCACCACCGAGATGATGGTGAAGCGCATCGGCGTCCTGGTATCCTCGCGGGCATAGAAGCCCGGCTGCAATGCCTTGATGAGCACGAAGCCCGGCAGGCCGATGCCGTAGATCGCAAGGATGGAGGCGACGACGGCGGTGTTTTCGGCGGAGAAGGCACCGCGCTCGTAAAGCACGCGGATGATGGCATCCGACAGCACCCAGAGACCGGCGGCAGCCGGCAGGGTAAGGAACAGCACGAACTCGATCGAGCGGTTCTGGATATTGGCGGCCTCCTGCCTGTAGCCGCCCTTCAAGGCGCGCGACAGTTCCGGCAGCAGCACCACGCCGACCGCCACGCCGACGACGCCGAGCGGAAGCTGATATATGCGGTCGGCATATTGGAGGGCCGCGATCGCGCCTTCCTTTCCGGAAGCGATCGCCTGGCCGATGATCTGGTTGATCTGGGTGATGCCGCCGGTGATCGCCGCCGGTACGGCGAGCACCAGAAGCCGCTTGACGTTCGGCGTCATCTTCGGAAGGCGGAAGCCGATATTGATGCCGGCATGGCGCACGCCGATATAGACGACGGCGAGCTGAAGGACGCCGGCGACGAGCACGCTCCAGGAAAGATACCAGGCGGTGGAGAGCGGATCGGCGCCCGTCCAGAGCGCGTAGAAGAGGGCGGCGATCATCACCACGTTCAGGAAGACGGGCGCGATGGCGGCCGCGAAGAAGTGATGCAGCGAATTGAGCATGCCGCTCATCATCGCCGTCAGCGACATGCACATGAGATAAGGGAACATCACGGCCGCCAGCCGGATGGTGATCGAAGTCTTTTCCGGATCATCGGCAAAGCCCGGAGCGATGATCCACTGAACCAGCCAGGGCATGGCGAGTTCCATCAGGATGGTGATGGCGAGCAGCGCGGAAAAGAGGACGCCGAAGACCTCTTCCGAAAAGCGCTTTGCGCCTTCCACGCCGTTCGCCTCGATCTCCTTGGAGAAGAGCGGCACGAAGGCGGCGTTGAAGGCCCCTTCCGCGAAAAGCCTACGGAAGAGGTTCGGAAAGCGGAAGGCGGCATAGAAGACGTCCGCCATCGGCCCGGTGCCAAGCGCCGCGGCCATCAGCGTCTCGCGGGCGAAGCCGAAGATGCGGCTGCCGAGCGTGGCGCCGCCGACGGTTGCGAATTTTCGGACGAGGCTCATCGGGCGGGGCTCACTGAATTGCGTGGAAGCCCCTCACCCCGCCTCCGCTTCGCTCGGCGCACCCTCTCCCCGTAAAC
>NZ_JBHFJG010000039.1:0-5569 GCF_057559155.1 Rhizobium moroccans
TCGTATCGGCACCGCCCAGGATCACGGCGGGCACCTCGGCGTGGAGTTCCTTCTGGGCTTTTTTGTAGAGCTCGATGCGCTTGGCTTGATCGGTCACGGCACCCGCCTCGTTCATCAAGCCGATGAATTCCGGATCGCACCATGCGCCGATATTGGATGGGCTCGGTTTGCCGGAGGAGTCGCAGGTGAAATAGTTGTTCGGGATTTGGCTCGGGTCCGGAAAGTCGTAGATGCCGCCGAACATGCCGACTTGCGCCTCGCCGGCACGGGCACGGGTGATGTATTCGCCCCATTCATAGGAGACGACCTCGGCCGTCACACCGATCTTTGCCCAATCGGCCTGGATCATTTCGGCGGCCCGGCGGCCGTTCGGCATATAGGGGCGGGAAACCGGAACGGCCCATAGTTGGGTGGAGAAGCCATCGGGGAAACCGGCTTCGGCAAGCAGCTTCTTGGCCAGTTCCGGATCATATCCATGGGCGCCGAGACCCTTGTCGTGACCCCAGAGCGAGGGCGGAATGACCGCGCCCGTCACGGTTCCCATGCCGTCATAGACGAGATCGACAAGCGGCTTCATGTTGATGGCATGCGCCAGCGCCTCGCGGACGCGCTTGTCCTTGAACTTCTCCTCCCGGAAATTGAAGGTGATGAAGCCGGTCGAGGCGACCGGTGTCTGGACGAGATCGAGGTTTGGGCTTTCCTCGATCATCTGCCTATCGGCGAGATTGGGATAAAGTGCAATCTGGCATTCGCCGGCCATGGCGCGTTGCAGGCGCACCGAAGCGTCGGCACTGATGGCGAGGATCACCGCATCGAGCATCGGCGTGCGGGCCGGGTCATTGATCGCGGCGCCCCAGGTTTCCTTGAACGGCGCAAGGCGGACGGCGGCATCCTGCTGGTAGGCTTCGAGCCGGAACGGTCCCGTACCGACCGGCTCACGATCGAGGAGTTCCGGCGTACCTGCCTTGGAGAGTGCATCGGCATATTCGGCTGATGTGATCGCCAGCGACTGGTGAGCCATGATACCGATGAACGGCGCTAGCGGCTTCTTCAGTGTGAAGGCGACCGTATGGTCGTCGATCTTCTCGACAGATTCCAGCGTGTCGGCGAGCTTGGTGCTGAAGGTAATGAAATTGCCGCCGTTTACCTTGGCATACGGGTGATCCGGCTTCATCATCCGCTCGAAGGTGAACATCACGTCGTCGGCGTTGAAATCCCGTGTCGGCGTGAACCCTTCGCTCGACTGCCACTTTACGCCCGGGCGCAGCTTGAACGTATAGGTGCGGCCGTCATCGGATACGGTCCAGCTCTCGGCAAGAGCCGGCTGGATGTCCGACGAGCCGGCCTTCACCGAGACGAGGCCGTCATAGATCTGGCCAAGCACGTAAGAGGTGGTGCCGTTGCTGGTAAGCTGGGGGTTGAAGACCTCCGGCGATCCTTCGATGCAGACGGAGAGAATTGCTGCCTTGGCGGGCGCCGCCGCCATGAGAGCCAGCATGCATAAGCCGAGTGTCTTCTTCATATGTCTTCGTTCCCTTTGTTCCACCGGCCGCTTGGTGCGGCCTTGACATGATTGTGCTTCAGCCGGCCTCGCTTAAGACCGCCCGCCGGACAGATGTGCCCCGCAGATTATGATGTGAACTGGAGACGGGCCCTTCTTCGGTGGCTTGTTCCGCATCCGCATGTCGCCGGCTCCATTTCCAGAAACCGGCATAGCTTGCATGATAAAGCGCCTCGGCAATATGATTGTCAAATAGCTTGTTATCCAATCATTATAACCAGAACTCATGTTGGTTCCGGCACACCGAAAGGCCTCACGCGACAATGAACATCAGGCAGCTCGAGGCATTCCACGCGACGATCGAGGCGGGATCGGTAACCCTGGCGGGCGAGAAGCTCGGGATATCGCAGCCCGCTGTCAGCAAGCTGCTGCGCAGCTTCTCCGAAGCCTGTGGCTTTCAGCTTTTTACGCGCAGCGGCGGACGGCTGGTGCCGACGCTTGAGGCACGCATGCTGGCGGTCGAGGTGGAGCGCATGTTCTCCGGCACCAAGCGGATAGCGCGGCTAGCCGAAGCCGTTCGCAATCGGGAATGGGGAGAGGTGACGATTGCCGCGCCGCCGGCGCTTGCCACGCGTTATCTTTCACAGGCGCTCTCACCCTTCCTAAAGGAGCAGCCGGATATCCATTTCACGCTGCAAAGCCGCACATCTCCGCGGATCGGTGAACTCGTGGCCGCCGGCCAGATCGATATCGGGTTGAGCGTGCTGCCCTTCGATCATCCGAATGTCAGTTCACAGGTCATCATGCGTTTCAGCATGGTCTGCGTCCTGCCGGTGAGCCATCCGCTGGCCAAGCGGCAAGTGATCGAGATCGACGATCTACGCAACGTACCCTTCATCTCGCTCGCCCGCGACGACTGCTCTCTCATGACGATCGATCGCGCCTTCCAGCTCAAGGGCGTGCAGAAGCGCAACCGCATCGAGGTGCCGCTGTCGGAGACGGCCTGCAGTCTCGTCGCAAATGGTGTCGGCATTTCCATCGTGCCGCCTTTCGTCGGCCTCGATTATGCCGAGGACCGTCTCGTGCGTAGGACGCTTCTGCCCGAAACCTTCATGGATGTCTGGCTGTTGACGCCGAGCGGAAGACCGCTGTCGCTGGCTTCCCAGAAGCTCGTGGATTTCATCCGCGCGGCGGTCTCGCCCTTCGATCAGCGAGTCGGTCGTAAAGCCGGCTGACGGAACTTACGGGTCGCGTACGCGAGTTCCGGCCCTGTCGAAAAGGTGGAAATTGCGTGGCTCGGCCGTCAGCGTGACCGTCTCGCCGATCCGGATGCTCGAACGTCCGGGTACGCGGAAGATGATGGCATGCCCATCGTGCATGCTGCCGTGGACGTAGCTTTCGGCACCCACCAGTTCCACCGCAGCGACCTGTACTTCGGCCCGAAACGCGCTGGGAACGGCCGCGCCGGCGATGGTGATATCTTCCGGACGGATGCCGATGGTCGCGGTCCCGGACGGAAGCCCGGCTTCGGTCGACCAGCCACTGCCCTCGCGAAGCTCCATCAGGTTCATCGAAGGCGAGCCGATGAAAGTGGCGACGAAGGTGGTCGCGGGCTTCTCATAAAGCTCGATCGGAGTGCCAACCTGCTCGATGCGGCCACCGTTCAGCACCACCAACCGATCGGCAAGCGTCATGGCCTCCATCTGGTCGTGCGTGACGTAGATCGAGGTGGTTGCGAGCGAGCGTTGCAGCCGGCGGATTTCGACGCGCATCTGAACTCTCAGCTTGGCGTCGAGGTTGGAAAGCGGTTCGTCGAACAGGAAGGCCGCCGGCTTGCGCACGATCGCCCGGCCCATGGCGACGCGCTGGCGCTGTCCGCCGGAAAGCTGTCGCGGCCTGCGCTCCAGGAAGGGCTCGATCTCCAGGGCTCGCGCGGCCTCGGTGATGCGCCGATCGATCTCGTCCTTCGGCGTGTTGCGGTTCTTCAGGCCGTAGGCGAGGTTCTGACGAACCGTCATGTGCGGATAGAGCGCATAGTTCTGAAAGACCATGGCGATATCGCGCTCCGCCGGCTCCAGCCCGTTGATGACCTTGCCGGAAATCAGGATGTCGCCGGAAGTGATGCTCTCGAGTCCCGCCACCATGCGAAGCAGCGTGGATTTTCCGCAGCCTGAGGGACCGACGAGAACGATCATCTCGCCGTCCTCTATGTCGAGCGAGACGCCCTTGATCGCCTCCACGCCGCCCCCATAGACCTTCCGGACATCCTTCAGTTCAATTTCTGCCATTACTTTTCGGTCTCCACCAAACCTTTGACGAACCAGCGCTGCATGAGCACCACGACGATGACGGGGGGAATGATCGCCAGGATCGCTGTGACCATGACGTAGTTCCAGGGCGTCGAGGCGTCGGTGAAATCCACCATGCGCCGCAAGCCGATGATGATCGTGTTCATCTGGGCCTGGTCGGTGACGAGCAGCGGCCAGAGATATTGTGTCCAGCCGTAGATGAACAGGATCACGAAGAGCGCCGCGATATTGGTCGTCGAGAGCGGCAGCAGGATATCCCGCATGAAGCGGAACGGGCCGGCATTGTCGATGCGCGCGGCCTCCACCATCTCGCCGGGGATCGTCAGGAAGAACTGGCGGAACAGGAATGTTGCGGTCGCCGATGCCATGAGCGGTAGAGTAAGCCCTGCATAGGTGTTGAGGAGCCCCAGATCGACGATCACCTTGTAGGTGGGCAGGATACGCACTTCGACCGGCAGCATGAGCGTGATGAAGATCATCCAGAAGAAGCCCATGCGGAAGGGAAAGCGGAAGAAGACGATGGCGAAGGCGGAAAGAAACGAGATGACGATCTTGCCGATCGCGATCGCCAGCGCCACCACGAAGCTGTTGAACAAAAGCCGCTCCAGACTGACGCCGACCACCCGCTCGACGCCGCCCGACATCGCCTCGCGATAGTTTTCGATAAGATGGCCGCCGGGAAGCAGCGACATCGGTGGGCGTATGATCCCGATCGAGGTCGTCGTCGAGGCGATGAAGGTGTAATAGATCGGGAAGGCCACGATGATGATGCCGATGACCAGCATCAGATGCCCGAAAAGCGTGGCGAGAGGTCGGTTTTCAATCATGTTACCTCACCCGTAATGCACGCGCCGCTCGACGAAGCGGAACTGGAAAGCTGTCAGCATGATGACGATGATCATCAGGATGACGGACTGGGCAGCCGACGAGCCGAGATTGAGGTTCACGAAGCCATCGTTATAGACCTTGTAGACAAGCGTTTCCGTCGCCTTGGCCGGGCCGCCGCCGGTCACGGCATGGATGATGCCGAACGTATCGAAGAATGCATAGACGGTGTTGACCACCAGCAGGAAGAAGGTGGTCGGCGCAAGCAGCGGAAAGACGATCGTCCAGAAGCGCCGGCTGCCGCGCGCGCCATCGATCGCCGCAGCTTCAAGCAATGACTTAGGAATCGCCTGCAAGCCAGCGACAAAGAACAGGAAATTGTAACTGATCTGTTTCCAGGCGGCGGCGAGCACGACGAGCGCCATGGCCTGGTTGCCGTCAAGCAGAGGATCCCAGCCGATGCCGTTGCGCCTCAGGATATAAGCAAGCGTGCCCATTGCCGGATTGAACATGAAGAGCCACAGCATGCCTGCGACGGCGGGCGCGACCGCGTAAGGGATGATCATCATGGTGCGGTAAAATCCACGCCCCCGAACGACGAGATCGGCGGCGGTGGCCAGAAGCAGGGCAAGAGCCATCGAGATGAGCGCCGTCAACAGGCTGAAGATGACGGTGACCCGCAAGGAGTGCAGGTAATTGGCGTCCGAGAGGATAGCGCTGAAATTGGCGAACCCGACGAAGGTGCTCTGCAGGCCGAACGGATCCTCCCGCATGGCGGACTGATAAAGCGCCTGGCTGGCGGGCCAGAAGAAGAAGATCACAGTGAGGATGATCTGCGGCGCGACCAGCAGATAGGGCAGGATCTTGTTGGGGAAGACGACGCTCTGCATCCGGTCTCTTTCGAAGGTAAGGGAAAGCCGCCCGCAGGAAAGTG
>NZ_JBHFJG010000039.1:5589-11180 GCF_057559155.1 Rhizobium moroccans
AAAGGGCGGGCGGCCACGGATCATGTCAGTTGCCGAGCGCCTGCTGGATGGCCGCATTGCCGCGCTCGACCGCCTTGTCGAGGGCGGCCTTGGCGTCCTGCTGGCCGGCGAGCATGGCTTCGTACTCCTCGTTCATGATGTCGCGGACCTGCGGCAGGTTGATGAGGCGCACGCCCTTGGAATTCTCGGTCGGTGCCTTGCCCATCATCTGCTGGATCGGCGTTTCCCGACCGGGGTTCTTCTCGTAGAAGCCGGATTTCTTGGTCTCCTCATAGGCAGCCATGGTGACCGGCAGATAGCCGGAAACCTGGTGAAGCCGCGCCTGGATATCGGTCTGCGAGAGGAAGTTGAAGAACTCCGCGACGCCCTTGTATTCCGCGTCGCTCTTTCCGCCGAAGACCCAAAGGCTCGCCCCGCCGGGGATCGTATTCTGCGGCCGGCCTTCGCCTTCATAATAGGGGAGCTGGCCGATGCCGTAATTGATGCCGCTCTTGACGACATCGCCAAGCCCGCCGGAAGACTCGGTCAGAATGCCGCATTCGCTCGACAAAAAGAGCTGCTTGGCCTCGGACGTGCGCCCGCCGTAGCGGAAGACACCATCCTTGGCGAGATCTGCGATCGTTTGGAAGTGATTCACGAAGGGTTCGGAATTGAAGGCGAGCTCGACGTCGGTATCGCCCAATCCGTTTTCGTGATTGGCATAGGCGACGTTGTTCCACGCTGCGAAGTTCTCCGTCTGGATCCAGGTCAGCCAGGTGGAGGTGAAGCCGCAGGGTGCCGCGCCGCTCGTCTTGATCTTGCGCGCCGCTTCAAAGACCCCCGGCCAGGTCTTCGGCGGGTTGGCGGCATCGAGGCCGGCCTTCTGGAAGATATCCTTGTTGTAATAGAGGATCGGCGACGAGGAATTATAGGGGAAGGACAGCATGGTGCCGTCCGGCTTCGAGTAGTAGGCGACGATGCCGGCCAAGTATTGCGATTTGTCGAAGGTGTAGCCGCCCTTTTCGAGCACTTCCGCCACGGGCACGATCGCGCCCTGTGCTCCCATCATGACGCCGGTGCCCACGTCGAAAACCTGGATAATATGCGGCGGCTGTTTGGCGCGAAAGGCGGCGATGCCGGCATTCAGCGTTTCGGGATAGGTGCCCTTGAAGACGGGCACGATCTTGTATTCGGACTGGCTCTCGTTGAACTCCTTGGAGAGCGTGTCGACCACCTCGTTGTTGGCACCCGTCATGGCGTGCCACCATTGGATTTCCGTCACCGCCATGGCACTGGACGCCATCAGGAGCGAGGTTGTTGCGGCGATTGCCGATGCGAGAATGACTTTCATGGACATTGTTCCTCCCTTTTCATGAACATGACCGCAGCCTTCGAGACGACGGCATTCCTTCAGTTTCTCCCCGCGGCCGCTCTCAGATTCCGGCGAGCCGCTGAAGATCGGCGACCGCGCCGGGGCCGGCCGCAAGCACCATGGAACCGGTGGTCAGCCCGTCTCCCTCCACGGGGAAGGGCAGATGCCAGCCGCCGGCTTCCTGCACCAGGCAATAGCCGGCCAGGCAATCCCAGGCATGCATATGGGGCTCGTAATAGCCGACCAGCCGGCCGGCGGCGACATAGGCAAGCGTCAGCGCTCCCGATCCGATCCGGACGAAATTGCCCCCGCCTTCCAAAAGATCCTTGACCATCTTGCCGACGATGTCGGGCCGGACATGATGGTTGGCGCCGATCCCGGTCACGGCATTGCGAATGTTTTTCGAAGCGTCGAGTTTCAGCGGCTTGCCGTTCAGCGTCGCGCCGAAGCCGGATGCGCCGGAGTAGAGCTCGTCATAGCAGGGCACGTAGATCACCCCGACCACCGGCCTGTTTTCATGAAGGACGGCGATCGACACGCACCAGTTCGGCATGCCGTTGATGAAGGGGCTCGTTCCGTCGATCGGATCGACGACCCAAGTATAGCCGGAGCTGCCATGCACCAAGCCGGACTCTTCGCCAAGAAAACCATCCTCTGCCAATATGGCCGCGATCCGGGCGCGGATGAGGTTTTCGACCTCGCGATCTGCAATGGAAACAAGATCTTGCGGATTGTTCTTCGTCTCAACCACGAGGCTCTCGCGGTTGCGAAAATATTCAAGCGCGACCCGTCCCGCCTCAATCGCGATCTCCTGCGCCAGGCGGTGGCGCTTGACGGTGTTTTCGTTTGTATCCTTGACGGACCGTTCGGTGATCTCAAGCATGTGCTTATTCCGTTATGATCGCGATGCCGCGGTTCCTGAGTCCGATCGCCACCTGCGTGCCCGGCGCGAGCGGCCGCTCCACGGAGTGGTCGACGATGAAAAGCCTGCCGTCGTCCGTTTCCGCTTCGTATTCGATATGATCGCCGAGATAGGCCGCATGGCTGATGCGGCCGGCGAATGCGGCGCTTTCGGCGGGTTCGACAGTGATCGAATTGGGGCGCACCGCGAGCTTGCCGCGGCCGGGCCTTGCCCCGCGCGAAGGCACCTTGTGGTTCAAGCCGGCGATGCGGATCGTCGCCTCTGCGCCATCCACGTCCAGGATCTCGCAGGGCACCACATTGGCCTCGCCGATGAAGTCGGCGATGAAGGCCGAGGCCGGCGCCTCATAGAGATCCCTCGGCCCGCCTTGCTGTGCGATATTGCCGTCCTTCATCACGACGATGTGGTCGGAGACGGCAAGAGCTTCGTCCTGGTCATGCGTGACGTAGACGGCCGTGAACTGCAGGCGCTGCTGCAATTCACGGATTTCCGTGCGCACACGGCGGCGCAATCGGGCATCGAGATTGGAGAGCGGCTCGTCCAGTAGAAGGACCTGCGGCTCGAGCACGAGCGCGCGGGCGACGGCGACGCGCTGCTGCTGACCGCCGGAAAGTTCGGAGGGCAGCCGCCCGCCCATGCCCGCGAGCCCCACCAGTTCCAGGCCATGCTCGGCCTTCTGCCTTGCTTGCCTGCGGCCGAGGCCGGAGGATTCCAGCCCATAGGCGACGTTTTCCAGCGAGTTCATGTGTGGGAAAAGGGCATAGGATTGGAAGACCATCGAGACATCCCGCTCGTTAGCCGGCAGCATGGTCACGTCCTTGCCGCCGATGAAGATACGGCCGGATGTCGGATGCTCCAGGCCCGCGAGCATGCGCAGGGTCGTCGTCTTTCCGCAGCCGGAGGGCCCGAGCAGCGTTACCAGCGTGCCGGGTTCCACCGTCAATGAAAGATCGTGAATGGCAGTGAACGCGCCGAACATCTTGCGGACGTTCTGAAAAACGACGGAGCCGGGCTTCTCGATCATGCGGCTTTCTCCTGCGTGAGTGCGGGCGCGTTGGGGCGGGCAAGGCCGGCGACGCGGTTCTCGCGCCTCAATCGACGTTCGCCGACCAGAAGCTGGAAGCCGGCTATGACCGCGATCATCACGACGATCAGCATGGAGGAATAGGCGATCGCCACCCCGTATTCGCCGTTTTCGACCAGCCCGACAATATAGGAGGTGGCCATGTTGTACTGGGCGCTGACGAGGAAGACGACCGCGCTGACCGAGGTGATGGCACGCACGAAGGAATAGACGAGCGCTGCCGTGATGGCTGGCCTGAGCAAGGGCATGATGATCTTTCGGATCGTCCGGAAGCTCGTCGCCTTGAGGGTCATGGAGGCCTCGTCGAGAGACCGGTCGAGCTGGCTCATCGCCGCGATTCCGCCGCGTACCCCGACCGGCATGTTGCGGAAGACGAAGCAGGCGACAAGAATGAGCGCCGTGCCCGTCATTTCGAGCGGCGGCAGATTGAAGGCCATGATATAACTGATGCCGATGACCGTTCCTGGAATAGCGAAGCTCATCATCAGCGCGAACTCGAAAAGTTCGCGGCCGGCAAAGCGTTGCCTTACGATGATGTAGGCTGTCGCAAGCCCGACCGCCGCCGTCAGCGGTGCTGCGATCAGCGCGATCTTCATCGTGGTCCAGAAGGAGTTCCAGGCGACGCCGGTCCATACGAGAGCACCGTCGCGCACTGTCACCGAAAAGGCGCGGGCGTAGTGGTCGATGGTGAGCGTGTTGTCGAGGCCCCAGGTCTTCACGAACCCGCCGACCAGGATCATGCCGTAGACCACCAGCGTGAAGATCATCCAGGGGATTACCACCGCATGGACTGCGACGGAGAGCGGGCGAGGCAGCGCAATATTAGCGCCGCTGTCGCCCTTTCCGGTAACCGTTGCAAAGTTCTTGCCTGCCAGCCAGAGCCTCTGCGCCAGGAAGGCCGAAAGCGTGAACCCGAGCAGGATCATGGCAAGTACGGCTGCCCGCGCGGGGTCGTTCTGCGATCCGACGACGGCGAAGAATATCTCGGTCGAAAGGACGCCATGGCTGCCGCCGAGCACCAGCGGATTGCCGAAATCGGCCATGCTCTCGATGAAGCCGATCAGGAAGGCATTGGCCAGGCCCGGCTTCATCAAGGGCAGGGAAACGCGCCAGAAGGTGCGCCAGCGGTTCGCCCTCAGCGTCTGCGAGGCTTCCTCCATGGATGGGCTGACACCTTCCACCACCCCGATCAGAACCAGAAAGGAAATCGGCGTGAAGGAAAGCACCTGGGCGATCCAGATGCCGGTGAGGCCGTAGAGCCAGCGGCTCGGTTCGATGCCGAAGAAGCCGGAAAGCCCCTGGGTGACGATACCCGCGCGCCCGAACAGCAGTGTCAGCGCAAGGCCGATGACGAAGGGCGGCGTGATGATCGGCAGAATGGTCAGCAGGCGCAGACCCTTCTTGAAGGGAAAGTGCGTGCGGGTGGCGACGAGCGCGAATGCAAGGCCGAGCAGGGTGGAGGCCGACGCCGTCATGATCGCAAGCCAAAGCGTGCGCCATGCAATACCGCAACGCGTCCCCCCGGCAAGACAATCGAGGCTCCAGATCGACGGGTCGAGGAAATTGCGCGTGAAGCCCGAGAAGTTCACCGAGCCGTCGAAATCCTGAAAGGCGGCGATAAACATGCTGGCGATCGGATAGAAAACGAACACGGTGACGAGGAAGATCAGAAGCGAGATGGTCGCGGTGACGAAAGCATCCCCCTTCATGACGCCGCGCTCGGCAAGGCCGAAGGACAGGATCAGCACGAATGTCACCGCCAGAAGGACAGCGCCTGCTCCCATCGATGGCTGTCCATCCCTCAAAGGTCCGAAGATCGTTTCGCTGATGCTCCAGTTCCATCCCGTCAGGCCGATCGCAAGGCCTTGAAGGGCAAGAAAGCCGATGCCGACCGCGCCGGCTGAGACGAGCAGCCTGCTGCGCCGTTCGGGATCGGTCACGAAACGCGCCACCGCCGCCAGCACTACTGCAAAGAGGGCCGCAAGCAGCCACCAGCGGCCTTGCCCGAAGATTTGCGCCACCGCCGGGACCGCGGCGGCATCGGTCAGGAATTCCGCAATCCAGGAAAAGGAGAAAAAGCCCCGCTCTATCCTATACCACGGCAGCAGGATCATCGCTGCGGCACCGAGAGCCAAAGCGAAATCGAGTCTGCGATTGCGGTTGGACATGGCGGCTGCGACCTCGACGGAGCTGAATTGCATCAGGTTTGCCGGGCCCCTCCGTGGAGGGGCCCG
>NZ_JBHFJG010000039.1:11200-145608 GCF_057559155.1 Rhizobium moroccans
GGGGCGGCCCCCGGCACTTACGCTCCCCTCATTAATTGGCATTGGCCCCGATTTCGCTATCCCAACGCTCCAGCAGCCTCTTGCGGGTATCGGGATTGCCGTAGGTCGTAAAATCATAGTCGATCAGCTTGATCTCTTCGAATTTGGGGGCTTCCTTGGGTACATCGGCGCTCTTGTTGGAGGGGAGCTGGAAGGATTTCGCCTCCTTCATGTGCGACTGCACGTCGGCTCGCAGCGCCCAGTCGTACCACTTCTTTGCATTTTCAAGATTGCGGGCGCCCTTGACGATCGACATCGAACCGATCTCGTAACCGGTGCCTTCGCAAGGTGCCACGGATTTGACCGGGAAGCCTTCGACCGTCTGGGCGACGGCGTCATGCATGAAGACGATGCCGATAGCCGTTTCGCCACGCGCTGCGGCCTTCACCGGCGCGGAACCCGATTTCGTATACTGGGAAATATTGGCGTTCAGCTTCTTCAGGTAGTCGAAAGCCTGGTCCTCGCCCATGATCTGCACGAGGGTGGCGAGCGCGGTGTAGGCCGTTCCCGAGGAATTCGGATTGGCCATCTGGATCTCGCCCTTGTAGGAGGGGTCGAGCAGATCGGCCCAGCATTTCGGTTCATTGAGGTTCTTGGACTTGAAGAGCTCGGTATTGTAGCCCCAGCCGAGCGCGCCGGCATAAACGCCGACCGTCCGATAGCCCGAGCTTTCGGCCTGCTTCTTCGCCCAGTCCTGAAGCTCGTCGAGGAGGGGTGACCTGTATTCCTGCGTCAGGCCCTCGGAAGCGGCCTGCAGATGCGGATCACCCGTTCCGGCCCACCAGATATCGGTTTTGGGATTACGTGCCTCGGCGCGGACTTTCGCATAGGTCTCACCAGAGGACAGGCGCACCATGTTGACCTGGATTCCGGTTTCCTTCTGGAACATGCCCTGCATCAGCTCGCAGATTACCACGTCGGCGGAGCAGATAAGGTTAAGCTCTTCGGCGGCTCGAGTTGCCGCTGCATTCGACGTCAGGCCAGCCGCCAACGCGGCTCCTGCCAACATAGCCAGGCGCATGATGATCCTCCCAGATTTGGCGACGCCTCCACATCACCCGCTTTTTGCAAGCGTGTGCAATGGTTCCATGCGAGTGAGGAGGTTGTCAATAATAAATTTCTGAAGAATTTCGGAAATGAAGCGGCGGACTGTCATCAATTTATTGCACTCGCTTGCAAAAAGATGCATGAACCGGATCGGGAGGGAGCCCACCATGAGCCGCAAGGTCTTCGTCAGCGCCAAGGAGGTCGCCGATCGGGCGGGTGTTTCCCGGTCAGCAGTTTCGCGTACTTTCACGCCTGGCGCCAGTGTCTCGGAGGAGACTCGGCGACGCGTGGTCGAAGCGGCCGAGGCGCTCGGCTACCATGTCAATCATCTCGCCCGCGGGCTCATGCGAAACGAGAGCGGCATTGTCTGCCTCATCGTCTCCGAACTCGACACCCCCTATCGGGCGCGCCTTCTCAAAGCCCTGACGCAGCAATTGCAGAGTGTCGCTAAGATTGCCATGGTAATCAATACCGACCGGTCCGATGACAGCGTCGATCTGGCACTCAGGCAGGCGATCCGATACCGCGCGGATGCTTCCATCATTCTTTCGGGCATGCCGGACAAGTCGATCACCGATCTGTGCCTGAAGAACGGACAGCGGCTGGTGCTGATCAATCGCGACGAAGACCGCGAGGGGCCGCTGCTCATCAACCTGAACGACCGGGAAGCGGCCCGCCGCGCCTTCATTGCCTTGCAGCGGGCGGGTTGCCAGACTTTCGCATTCGCCAACTCCGCCGCGATGACGCCCAGTCTGATGGCGCGGGAGGAAGGTTTTCGCGAGGCCGGGCGGGCGCATGGCATCGAGGTGGTGGTGGAACGCTACGGCCCGACCTCTTACCGGAGCGGCGCAATCGTGGCGCAGCGCCTGCTGACGCGCGAGAAGCGGCCGGATGCGATCTTTTGCGCCAGCGATCTTCTGGCCTGCGGGCTGATGGATGCCGCCAGGCATCAATTCAATCTCGCTGTTCCTTCGGAACTTTGCGTGATCGGTTTCGACGACATAGAGCAGGCCTCGTGGTCATCCTACAATCTCACGACGTTCGCGCAGCCGGTGGAGCGCATCGCCGCCGAGGCGGTGGCCTGGCTCGCGCAGCCCTCCCAGACGGAGGCGAATTCGCACAAGCTCGAAGCGGAACTGATCTGGCGCGGATCGGTGCGAGGCGGTTAGCAACTTCGCCTGCGAAGGGACATTCACATATGGATCATACAGCGGATACTTGTCCGCCATGGGCTACTCAGTCTTCTTGATAGCCGGCAGGTTCAGGGCATAGCGCGTGTGCCTGCGTTCGCCGGTCCGCGTTAACGCACCCTTTTGAACCAAGTCATGAAGATCGCGGGTCGCTGTCGCCCGGGAGGTACGCGTGATGGAAATGTAATTCTCAGCGCTCAAGCCGCCCTTGAACCCTGTGGGGCCTTCACGGAAGATGCGGGCGACAACCTTTTCCTGTCGCTCGTTGAATTGGCCGCGGAATCGGTCATGGAACTTTGCCTTCTCGATATAAAAGGCAATTCGCTTGATGGTCGTTTGCTGCGCCTTCAGGATGGTCTCGGCAAAGTAGACCAGCCAATCGGTGATATCGAGCGTCCGCTGGTGCCGTTCGAGTTGATCGTAGTAGGCTTTTCGATCCCGCTCTATCGTATAGGCAAGCGCGATCAAGCTGGGTTGTCCGATATTCTGCGCAAGGGATTTTTCGGCAAGGGCGCGGCCAATTCTGCCATTCCCGTCCTCAAATGGGTGGATGCTTTCGAAATATAGATGGCCTATGCCGGCGCGTGTCAGTGGCGGCAGGGGGAGCGCCCCACCCGGTGATGATTTATTGAACCACTCGACATAGGCCGTCATTTCTTCAGGCACTTGTCTTGATGGTGGAGCTTCAAAATGGATGATAGGCTTGTCGTGGCGGCCGGAGACAATCTGCATGGCATCATCATGAGCCCGGTATCCGCCGATAGTTCCGATATGGCGGTTTCCTGCCATCAGCATGTTGTGCCAGTGAAACAGGGTTTGGTGATTGAGCGGAATGGCCCAGGTGTCATAGACGCCAACCATCATTTCAGCGATCCCGCGTTCCTGCGGTCGCACCGGTCGACTATCGGCGTCAAGGCCAAACTGCCTTCGCAAGGAAGATTGGACGCTCAATCGATCGAGCATCTCGCCTTCGATTTGCGACGTTTTTACCGCCTCTTCGCTCAAAAGTTCGATGCGTAGCAGATCGCGTTCATCATCGCTGACATGCCGAACAGCACCGATCACTTCCCCTGAGACTAGGAGGAACCGGTTCTCAAAGTGTTCCAAAGCGGCCGCGTCATAGCTGAATCGCGGCCAGGCTTCCTGTGTCCAATTCCATGTCATGAGCTATAGGTCGCGTTTCTATAACTCAATATACGGGCAATCGTGAGTTATAGCAACATATCCTATCGCTCAGAGAGACTGGAGCTTCTCGGCAAGCTCCGCCTCCTCATGTCCAACATAAGCAAGCGCTTAGGGCGCCCATTCCGCCCCAAGCCTCACTCAATCCAGATACCGCGGGGGAACTGGGTACTCCCCGCGGTATCCTTCTCGGGAGGTTACTTGGTGGCAAGCGCTTCGTTGATCTTGGCGACATCCGCTTCGAGGTTCTTGTAGGTCTCCTCGAGGCTGAGCTCGCCGACGATCAGCTGGCTCATGCGCTGCACGATCTGCTGGTAAACGGCAGTGCCGCCCTTCATGCGTTCGAATTCGCGCGCGGCCTGAGGCACGTTCTTTCTGTTGTCGAGAAATACGGCCATGGAAGCCTTGGCGTCCTCGTTGGAGATTTTGTATTGCGGGTCGCTGATATCCGCGCCCGTGAGGATGACATAGGTCTCGGCGATCTCACGCTGGACTTTTTCCGAGCCGAGGAACTCGATAAACTGGGCGACCGCTTCGGGGTGTTCCGTGCGCTTGAAGCCGACGATCGCAGTGGCGCCGGGCATCGCATAGCAGCCCGCGTCGGCGCAGGGAGCATTGATGGCCGTCCATTCGAAGGCATCTCCGATTTTCTTCTGGAACGGGTTCACCATCCAGTTGCCGGCAAGATAGGTCACGACATTGCCGTTGACGAATTCGTCGCCCATATTCTTGTATTGCGAGCCGCCGGCCGCTCCCCACATCTCCTTGGGGAAACTGCCGTCCTGCGTCCAGGCGTAGAGGTCTGCGATGTACTTGCGGGCCGCTTCATCGGGAAAATTGAACTTTCCGTCCTTGACGTAAGTGGAGCCGTAGGAATAGGCGCCGCCCGAAAAGCGATGACCTGAGCGGTCCATCGTGAAGGGTATCTGCACGCCGGTTGCCTTGGCGACGCGCGCGGAAGCTTCGACGATCTCCTTCAGCGTAGCGTTCGGTCTCGGCAACGGTTCGCCCGCCTGCTCGAACAACGTCTTGTTGATGAAAGGCAGGTTGAGCGTCTGTGAGGCGACGTAGCCGTTGATCGACTGTGGATCGTTCACGCCCGGCAGGCGAAGCTGATCGAGGCTGGCGCCGTGCAGCTCGGTATAGGCCTCCGGATCCTTCATGTAGCGGCGCATATCGAGGTAGTATGGCGCGAGCTGCCAATCGGTGATCTTGGCGAGATCGGGGCCCTTGCCTGCGGCCAACTGAACCGGCAACTGCTTTGCCACGGCGTCATAGCCCGAGGACACGAAGTTGACCTTGATGTCCGGATGCGAGGCCTCGAATTCCTTACTCAGGGCGGCCATGTGCTCGACATAGCTCTGGTCGTCATCCGTGAAGAGAAAGGTGATGGTCTTGGTTTGCGCCAATGCGGCGTTTGAAAGGGAAATCGCTGCGAAAACGAACGCACTGATCCCCGTAAGAAGTTTCTGCATTTTCATCCTCCCAATGAAAATATTTTCATAAATCGAGATCGCCTCCATCGGCGCCATTCTCGATTTATCTCTTTTTGATACTTGACAACGTAAACGTCAAGCTGTTTCGTCTCTAAAAACGAGGAGCAGTCTTCATGTGAAAATTGTTCCTGAATTGTAGTGAAAATATTTTCATAGATCGACGGGAGGCGATCCAATGCAGCAAGCGGCTTGCGCCGACAGCGATCCGGCAGATCCGACCTCTACCGTCCGCCCTGGCGAGACGATCACGGCCTGGGTGGTTTCCGATCTCACCGAGGAATATTTCCCGGGCGTGCCCGCGTTGGCGGAGGATCGCGTGAATTATCGCTTCATCAACGGTTTCGTGGATGTCGGCGATCTGCCGTGCCGCAAGGCATTCTGGGCAAAGATGGTGGGGCGTGACATCTCCCCCCGAACGGATTGGCAGTCTTCCTTCCTTAATCTTCCCGGCTCAAATCGGCGCGTCGAGTTCACGAGCTTCTGGCATGTGCCCACGCATGTCAGCCGCTGGCTACGGGGAACGTTCCGCAGCGAGCGGGAACGCGAGCTTCTTCTGCGGCTGAAAACCTGCGGCGGGATGCGCATCTGGGTAAATGGCTTGGAACAAGCGCGATTCGAACCTTTCCTGCGGAATGTCGAAAGCGAAACGGATATTCGTTTGAGGCTGAAGGCTGGCGACAACGAGATCCTCGTATTGACTGAGGATCTCGCGGAACGCGATACGATCTGGTTCTTCGAGTTGGAACTGGCGGACCCGGAGCCTCTGACGGTTGTCCTGCCGGTTGCCCTGGACCGGGAAGAGGTGAGGCAGCTGGAACTGTTGGTGCGGGGCATCCGTCCGGCCCTCGATGTTTTCGTGAACCAGCCGCTGGAAATCGTCTTCGACAGTCCGCCTGGCTCCGACCTGCCCGTCCACGTCGAGGTCTATAGTCACGGCCATGACCGGGCTATCCTCGCCAGTGCCGATCTGAAACTCCATGCGACCGAAACACGACTGAGGGCAGACGATATCGCGGGGATTCCTGACGGATATCACGGCATCAGGCTCAAGCTCGGTTCCGGTGCCGGAACCGTTACGCGCAACATAGACGCGGCTTTTCTGAGCGAACTCACGCCTTCCGCCCCGGCATTGCTTTTCGAGCGGAAACGGGAAGCTCTGGCTTTCAGCGCCCGCTTCGGCGCCGAGCGCATCGGGCGCGTCCTGGCCATGGCTGCGCGCGGTGAAATCGATCATGAGGTCATGGAGCGCATCGTCGACGCGACCTTGCGGTCCATCGACAAGCGCGAGGATTGTTCCGATTTCGTCATGGTGCCGCTTCTTTGGCTCCTTGGAGACTATGGGCATTTGCTGCCGCCCGTCATCGTGGAGCGGATCCGTGCCTCCATTCTCGGCTACCGCTATTGGGTGGACGAACCCGGCAACGATGTCATGTGGTTCTGGAGCGAAAACCATGCCCTGTGCTTCCACACAAGCCAACTGATCGCAGGCAGGCTCCTGCCCGAGGAATCGTTTTCGGCTTCCGGCAGGAAAGGGCGCGAACAGGCTGAACTCGCGACGCAGCGGCTGCATCGCTGGTTCGACAGCGTCGAAGCGCATGGTCTGGCAGAATGGAATTCCGCTGCCTACTATCCGATTGATTTCATAGGTCTCTTTGCTCTGGAGCGGTGGGCTGAACCGGCGATCGCGGCAAGAGCCAGGCACCAACTCGACTGCATTTTCCGGATGGTCGCGCTGCATACGCTGGCGGGAGTGCCGGCGGGGTCGCAAGGGCGCGCCTATGACAAGGAATTGCGAGCAGGCCCTCTGACGGAGCTTGCTCCTTTCGCAAGGGTGGCCTTCGGCGACGGGTGGCTGAACGGTGGGGTGGCTTCGCTGCCGATGTTCTGCGCCGGCACCTATGAGCCGCCCTCCGACCTTATTGAATTGGCCCAATTGACGCCGGGACGGGCAATCGAGGCGCGCTATACGCAAGGCCTCGAAGAGGCCCGGCTCGTGCTGTTCAAGACCGAGGCCTCGCAACTTGCCACGGTGGTCGATCACAAGACGGGCGGGAAGGGGCACCAGCAACACGTGCTCGACATTCGCCTGGCTGGCCATCCGATGGCAAGACTCTGGATCAACCATCCCGGCGAGGATGACCCTTGGGGCACGCAGCGCCCCTCCTATTGGGCCGGTAACGGCATTCTGCCGCGCGTCATGCAATATCGCGACGTGGCCTTGCTCATTGCCGATACGAAAGATGCCCGCAACGCCTGGACCCATGCCTATATCGGCCGTGACGGTCTCGATGAAGTCATCCTTGAAGGCGGCTGGCTCGTGACCTGGTCCGGGCGTGGCTTTGCAGCCCTCCACGCGACGAACGGGCTCGAGCTCGTCGCTCAAGGCGCAACGGCCGGGCGGGAGATACGCTCGCACGGAACGCTGACCGGCTGGGCGGCTATCGTCGGCGCCGGAGACGACGCTGCCTTCCAGCGCTTCATCGAGCGGATCCGGGCAACGCGCGTCACTTTCGAACCCGAAAGCCGAATGCTTTCCCTCACTCCGCCCGGACGGGCAACGCTGAAACTTGCCTATTCCGGGGTCTTCACCGTGGGCGATGAACCCAAGCCTTTCCTTCATGACCGGCCGGTGCCGAGCCTGACCTATGACAGCCTGGAGGCAGATGGCTCAACCGACCATCCCTTCTATGCGTAAAGGACAATCAAACCGATGGATGCGATGACCCTCACCAAGCCGGCCTTGCAGGACACGATCGACCGGGTAGCGGCGGCATTCAGTCGCCTCAAGGGCATCAAGGAAGGTCTTGCCGGCACGGATGCAGGCAGGGGTATCCAGTTCGATGAATGGGACTGGGAGGTCGGGGTTGGGCTTTACGGCTTCCTGCGGCGGGCGCTTGCCGCCGGTGATCGTCGCGCGCTCGACGATCTCGTCGATTGGTATAGTTGGCAGATAAAAAGAGGCCTGCCGCCGCGACAGATCAACAGCACGGCTCCCATGCTGCCGCTCGCCATCCTGATCGAGCATGTCGACCGGCCGGATTTCCGCGCGCTCGTGGAGGATTGGGCGGATTGGCTTGTCCGCAAACTTCCCAAGACCGAGGATGGCGGCTTCCAGCACGTCGTCAAGGAACGGCTGAACGAGGGCGAGCTTTGGGATGACACGCTGTTCATGGCCACCCTTTTCCTGGCCCGCGCCGGCGTCGTATGCGGAAGGCGCGACTGGATCGACGAGGCGGTCTACCAGTTCATGGTGCATACGCGCTATCTTTCCGATCCGGTGACCGGCCTGTGGTATCATGGCTGGACCTTCATCGGCCGGCACAATTTCGCCAAGGCCTTCTGGGCACGTGGCAACGCCTGGATCACCGTTGCCATTCCCGAACTCTTTGAGCTCGTTCCGGATCTCGACGAGAAGGACAAGCGTTTCCTCTCCAATGTCCTGGCAAGTCAGGTCCGCTCGCTGAAGGACTTCCAGCGGCTTGACGGCATGTTCCACACGCTTGTCGATGATTTGACCTCGCCCGTGGAGACCTCGGCCACAGCCGGTATCGCATACGGTATCCTGCGTGGCGTCCAGGCGGGCATTCTCGATGCCGCAGATCGTGAGAATGCCGAGCGGGCGCTCTCCGCAGTGCTTGCCCATATCGATGAAGAAGGGGTCGTGGAGGGCGTCTCGGACGGTACCCCCATGGGGCATGATCTTGAATTCTATCGCCGCATCCCGAACCTGCCGACACCCTACGGGCAAGCGCTGACCATGCTGCTGCTCACCGAGGTATTGCTGGAAAAGGAGGGAAAGGTATGACGCGGAGGATTTCCCATTCCATTCCGGCCCGGCAGGAAGAGGCGACCTTGCATATACAGGCAGCCATAGACGAGGTCTCAGCGCTCGGGGGCGGACGGGTCGAGTTATGCCCCGGCATTCACGTCATCCGGGGGCTTCGGTTGAAATCTGGCGTTGAACTTCACTTGCCCGAGGGGGCGGTCCTGCGGCCCGTTCCTGATTACGAGGCCTATTCCGCAACGACGGTTTCGGTAATTGCCGAAAAATCGGACCGCGGGATCATCACTGCAAGGAATGAGGTGGATATTGCCCTGACCGGGCATGGACGGATCGAGGCGGGCGGGGAGGGGTTCATCGCCGGCGACGACCAGGCAATGGGCACCTACATCCCTGCCGAATTTCGTCCGCGGGTCCTCGTGTTGGAGGGTTGTAAGGACGTTCGCCTGGAGGATATCGAAGTCATCGACTCCCCAATGTGGACCTTGCATTTCGTCAATTGCGAGGATGTGCATGTCTCCCGCGTGACGGTCTCCAACAATCGCCGCCTCCCCAATACCGATGGCATCGTGCTCGATGCCTGCCGGGGCGCAGTCATCGAGGATTGCGTAGTCTCGACCGCGGACGACGGCATATGCCTCAAAACGAGCATGGCGCCGAACGGCGGCGCCATAGGCAGTTGCGAGAACATTGTCGTTCGCCGATGCACGATAGAAAGCCAAAGCTGCGGACTGAAGATCGGCACGGAATCACACGGCGATTTCACCAATGTCGTTTTCGAGGATTGCCGCATCCGCAATTCCAACCGCGGACTTGGATTGTTCTCACGCGACGGTGGGCGCATTTCGAACATCCGCTTTTCGCGGATCGACGTGGACTGCCACGAAACGCTCGACGGCTTCTGGGGATCGGGCGAAGCATTGACCGTGACCGTGGTCGACCGCGTGCCGGAACGTCGGGCCGGTGCGGTGGAGAACCTGATCGTCGAGGATTTGAGCGGGCGCATGGAAGGGGCGATCGTGCTCGTCGCGACCTCTGCCGCCGGTCTCCAAAATGTCCGGCTGTCGCGCCTGAGGCTCCGGCAAGCGGCCGGCCAATTGGGTACAGCCTCGTGCTATGATCTGAGACCGACCCATGCGGACATCGCGCCGAGCCTGGATGCGGTCGGCCGCGCGAACGCCTGGACGAGGGGAGCCGATGGAAAGGTGATCGGGATTGTCGATTATCCGGATGGCCTACCCGCCATTTTCACCAAGGGCATGAAGGACCTTTGGATGGACGAGGTGCATATTGAAAGGCCTGAGCCGCTGCCTGAGAGGTGGAATGCAAACGTCCTTCATCAAGCGAATTGAACCTGGCGGGAGCAGGGTATGGGAGAACTGAAACTTACCGGTGTGAACAAGGCGTTCGGCGCGCTGACCGTGCTGCACGACATCAACCTGACCATAGAGGACGGAAAGTTCGTCGTCTTCGTCGGGCCGTCGGGTTGCGGCAAGTCTACGCTTTTGAGGATCATCGCCGGGCTGGAGGACATTTCCGCCGGCGGCATTGAGATCGGCGGCCGCGATGTCGGCCGGTTTTCGCCCGCCGAGCGCAGGATTGCCATGGTCTTCCAGTCCTATGCGCTCTATCCGCATATGAGCGTGCGCAAGAACCTGGCCTTCGGCCTGGAAAACCTCAAATTCAAGCGCAGCGAGATCGAAGCGCGGATTCAGGAAGCGGCGCGCATGCTGGCCATCGAGCCTTATCTGGACCGGAAGCCGAGGCAGCTTTCGGGCGGCCAGCGGCAGCGCGTTGCCATCGGCCGCGCGATCGTGCGCAATCCAGATATTTTCCTCTTCGACGAGCCGCTCTCCAATCTCGATGCGGCCCTGCGCGTCCAGACACGTGCGGAAATCACCAGACTGCACCGCGAGCTCAAGACCACGATGATCTATGTGACCCACGACCAGGTCGAGGCCATGACGATGGCCGACCAGATCGTGGTGCTGAACAGTGGCCGGATCGAGCAGGTGGGAACACCGCTCGAACTCTTCGACAATCCCCGCAACCTGTTCGTGGCCGGCTTTTTGGGCTCGCCCCGAATGAACATGCTGAAGGGAACGGTGACCGCCATCGAAGACGGTTCTGTGGCGATCGACGTGGGCTACAGGATCGCCTTGCCTGCAAAACTCGATCCCGCCGGCGCCAGGATAGGTCAGCCCGTGCTGGCCGGCATACGTCCGGCTCACTTCACGTTGTCTCAGGAGGAAGGGCTGCCGTTCATCGTTCAATATCACGAGAGCCTCGGCACCGAGACCTATGTCTATGGAACCCTCGACGGCCAGAGCGAGCAGATCATCATCCATCAGGCCGGTCATTTTGCTCCGAAGGCAGGGGGGCGCTTGTTCCTCATGCCCATGCCGGAGCGCTTGCACGTTTTCGACCCCGACACGGGTCTTGCCCTGCCGCGGGCCGTCGAGGAGCCAAGGAGGGTTCATGAGCACGCCTAGGATAGCGACCCTGGCCGACCGGACGCTCGATTTCGTCATGCGGTTGGTCGAGGCGCCGATCAACGGGTTTGAGTGGCTCTTTGGCAGGAAGCGGATGCCTTATCTGTTCCTGGCGCCCAATCTCGTGCTTTTCGGCATATTCACATTCCTGCCGATTGCGATTGCGGTCGGTTATGCCTTCACGGGGGGAACGGAACTCTTCGTTGCCGACCGGCCGTTCGTCGGTTTCGACAATTTCCGCCAACTCTTAGCCTGCGAGGACTACTCGAGCCCCGGTAGCTGCCGCGAATCCCTGTTCTGGACAGCGATATGGAACACCCTGTGGTTCGTCGGCTTCAACGTGGCGGCGACGCTTCTCGTGGCACTCGTCACCGCGCTGATCCTCAATCGGGCGATTGCGGCGTGCGGCTTCTTCCGCGCCGTCTTCTTCTATCCCGTTCTCTTGTCGCCCGTAGTCATCGGCCTCATCTGGAAATGGTTCCTGGATCGCAACGGCCTTCTCAACGCTTTCCTGCAAATGCTTGGCGTTCCACCGGAAATCTTCTTGCTGGATGTAGGCTGGTCGCGGTTCTTCGTGGTCGTGGTTTCGGTCTGGTTCCATATGGGGTTCTATACATTGATCCTTCTCGCCGGCCTTCAGGCCATCCCGAAGGATCTCTACGAGGCTGCCGCGATCGACGCGGCCTCTCCGAGACGGACGCTGCTGCGCATTACGCTGCCGCTTCTCGGCCCGAACCTTCTGGTCGTGCTCATCCTGCTGATGATCCGATCGGTGCAGATTTTCGACGAGGCCTGGGTGTTGACGAATGGCGGCGGTCCCGGCACGGCCAATAGTTTCATCGTCCAGTATATCTATCAGATGGCCTTCGGCAGCGATCTGCGTCTGTTCGGACTGGCTTCGGCCGCCTCGGTGCTGATGGGTGTCGTCCTGCTCATACTGACGCTCATACAGTTGCGGCTTGGCCGCAGGATGGAGTCGTGATTCCATGTCGACCAGCCTCGATCCCGTCGCTTTCCTGACCCGCACGCGCCGGCCCGGACGTGTCGGCGTGACCGACATCCTCTCTTGGTTGTGGCTGATTGGTGGGACGCTTGCGGTCCTTATCCCGGTTGCCTGGGCGGGGCTTTCCTCGCTGAAGCCGGAAGCGGAGATCACGCGTTTTCCACCGACGCTGCTGCCGAGAGCAGCCGTCCAGAAAACCGTCACCGGCTTTGAAAACCCGCTCAGCCTCTGGAAGGTCACAGTCGACGGAGAGACCCGCGAGATGGCGATGGTCCGTCGCATCGGCCTCAAGGCCCAGATGGTCGATCCGAATGAGCCCGGCAAACCGGTCAGCATCGACGTGAAGGATATTTCGCCGGTCCAGCAGCTTACCGCCGCGACGGAGAACTACACCGATCCTTTGACGAAGTTCGACTTCCTGACCTTTCTCAAGAACTCGGTTTTCGTCACTTTCGTCGCAACCATCCTGACGCTCATCGTCAATGCACTGGCTGCCTTTGCTCTGTCGAAATATCGCTTCCGCGGCGACAAGGCGATTTTCGTGCTTATCATTTCGACGCTGATGATCCCGCTGACGGTGGTCATGGTGCCGGCCTATCTCGTGGTCGTCGGCGTGGGGCTGGTGGACAATCTGTGGGGTATCATCATTCCGACGATCGCCTCTCCCACCGGCGTTTTCCTGCTGCGCCAATACATGCTGACCATCCCGGACGAGTTGATAGAAGCAGCGCGCGTCGATGCGGCGAGTGAATTCCGCATCTTCTGGCGCATCATTCTGCCATTGACCGCGCCGGCGCTCGCGGTTCTCGCGATCTTCTCGATCCTGTGGCGCTGGAACGACTTCCTCTGGCCGCTGATCGTGCTGAGCAGCCGCGAAAACTTCACGCTGCAGGTCGGGCTCAATGCCTTCCAAGGCGAGTTTTCGGTCCAGTGGCATTATATCCTGGCGATGACCTTCCTGAGCCTTCTGCCGGTCACCATCGTTTTCTTCTTCCTCCAGAAGTACATAACCACCGGCATTGCCGGGACGGGCATGAAGTAAGTTCAGTCGCGGGGCGGTGCCACGCTGCCCCGCAGGACAAGCCTGCAGCCGAGCTCCAGCCGATGCGCCGGCCGCAGCGGATCATTGGCGATCAGCCGCTGTTCGAGCAGACCGAGAGCGGCCGCTCCGAGATGCTCGACCGGCAGGTGTATCGTCGACAGCGGCGGTGAACTGAATTCACCCCGTACGATATCGTCGAAGCCGAGCACCGAGATGTCCTCGGGCACCCGCAGTCCAGCGACGGCAAGTGCCTTGAGGCAGCCGAGCGCCAGATTGTCCGCAGCGCAAAAGATTGCCGTTGCACCCTTCAATATTGGATCCGTAGCCAACAGCTCCCGGATCGCTCGCTCCCCCTGCACAGGCTCGAAACCGTCTGCTTCCACGACCATGTCCACCGGCAGGGAAAGGCCTGCAGCCAGATAGGCATCCGCATAACCGTCATATCGCCGGCGGATGGTGGTTCGGCCTTTCCAGGTAAGATGCAGGATGCGGCGGTGCCCGAGCGCCATAAGATGTTCTATGCCCTGGCGGGCACCGAAGCGGTTTTCACCGGTGACCGTGTCGACAAGCATCGAGGGATCCTCGCCGTTGAGGATCACCAACGGCGTCCTTGCCTGCGCAAGCGCGCGAATAAGCTCGGGCCGGTCATCGTTGAGGACAACGATGCCATCGACATTTTCAGCCTGAGCGATCCGCCGGACCTCCGCGGGATCGATCCGGTTGCCGGCACTGACAAAGGGAATGATCCTGATGCTGCGGCGCTCGCATTCCTGCCTGAGGCCGTTCAGCATCGTCCAACTGACCAGGTTGAGATCGCTATGCGGGGCCGCCTCACTAGTGATCGCAAGCAGTATGGTGCGAAGGGTTGCAATGGTCGCGCGGCTTTTCCTGCGCTCCAGATAGCCCAGCCTTTGCGCGGAATTCAGGACGCGATCACGGACCTCGAGGGAAATTGGTGCGGTCCCGTTCAGGACATGGGAAGCGGTGCTGAGAGAGACGCCGGCATTTTGGGCAACCTCCCTTAATCCGATCTTTGCCTTCACACGCACCCCCTCAGGACACATCGACGATTGCCGGCTGCATGGATGGCAGCGCGTAACTGTTCTAATGCGCGGCGAGATCGGATTGAAGTGGTTCGTTGGCTGACAATAGAGAATGTTGGCCGACAACGACAGACATGACCGACTTCTGCCCGCCAATCCTAGGATTACGTCCCGGAGCCCTCCAGCACGGCAATCAGATCCTTGCGCACCGCCGCGATGTGGTCGGCCAGAAGCCCGGCGGCTTGCTCGAAATCACGGGACCGGCATAGCCCTATCAGCTCGCCATGCTCCGTCATCGCGCGTGCCATGGCCGCCTCGCTCGATAGCTGCACGCGGGTATAGCGATCGCTGGTCTGCAACAGCGACGCGACGATCTGCTGCGTACGCGGCATGTTCGCTCGATGATACATCGCCATGTGAAGCTCCGCGTTGAGCCTGCCATATTCGTCTATCTGGCCGCCGGCGATTGCCCTCACATAGGTCGCCTGCTTCTCGTCGAGGCGATCGAAATCTTCCTGGATGAGCTTCGGAGCCGAGGCCAGGAACAGGCGCGGTTCCAGCAATATGCGTAGATCGAAGACGTCGTCGATCTCTTCTCGCGACAGTTGAGAAACGATCGCGCCCTTCTGCGGCAGGATCTTCACCAGCCCTTCGGCCTCGAGCTGGAACAGTACTTCCCTGATCGGAATGCGGCTAACCCCATAGGCCTCGGCAAGAGCATCCTGCCGCAACTGGCTTCCTGCCGCATAGCGTCCAGAAAGGATTGCCTGGCGGATCTCGTTGATGAGTGCGCCCGAAAGGGTGCGGTGCTTGAGAGGTGAGGTCATGACGTTTCCCGCTACACGAAATTGATTAAAAAGCCAGTTGACTCATCAAATGTATAAAATCTACATTATACCAAAATAAAGGGAACAGGAATGTCAGATCAGCTATCACCGCCGGGGACGGCGGCTTGGCCCATCCGTGCGATCATCGCCGTTTCGGAAGCGGTTCTTACCTGTGAGAAGGTGCTTGTCGGCGGCCTGATGGCGCTGCTTCTCGCTCTTATCCTGCTCAATGTGGTGACCCGTTACTCCGGTACGCCGCTCTACTGGGTGGATGAAGCAGCCGTTTACGCAATGGTGTGGCTTTCCTTCATCGGCGCCTCCGCCTTGACGCGGCTCAGGCTCGACTTTTCCGTAACACTTCTCAGCGACAAACTCTCGGTGGTGAATGCGCGGCGTCTACAGGCGGTTGCCAGCCTGTTCGGCACAGCCTTCGCCATTGCGCTTGCGGTAATGTGCTGGAACTGGATGGACCCGCTCGGCATCGCCGCAGCCGGTTTCGATGCCAAGGCCTATGCGGGGCAGAGCTTCAACTTCCTCTATACCGAGCATACACAGACCCTCGGCTGGCCGACCTGGATGGTCAGCCTGGTGCTTCCGCTCTTTGCTGTCAGCATGACGATCCACACGCTTGCCAATCTCGCCGAGGACGCAGGGCTTTCCCCGCGTCGCCGTCGTCCGGACTTCTCGAACGCGGAGAGCGTGAACTGATGGTGACCTCTGCCGCCTTTCTCGTCCTGATGCTGGTCGGCGTGCCGATCGGGCTCTGCCTTTGCATTGCCAGCATGGTCTACATCTTTGCCAGCGGAAACACGCTACTCTTCCAGAGCCTGCCGGTTCAGCTCTTCGGCGGCGTCGATAATTACGGGCTGATCGCCATCCCGCTCTTTGTCCTGATCGGCGAGGTGATGAACGGCGGCGGCATCACGAAACGGATCATCGACATGACCATGGCCTTCATCGGGGCCATGCGTGGCGGGCTTGCCTATGTGAACCTGTTCGCCAATATGTTCGTCGCCTCCATTCTTGGGTCGGCCACCGCGCAGGTCGCCATTATGGCGCAGATGATGGTGCCGGAAATGGAGAAGAAGGGTTACGACAAGACATTCTCGGCCGGATTGACGGCCTATGCCGGCATGCTTGGCCCGATCATTCCGCCCTCCATCATGTTCGTCGTCTACAGCGTGCTGGCGCAGGTGCCGGTGGGCGACATGCTGGCGGCCGGCATGCTGCCCGGCATCCTTCTGACGATCATCTTCTGCATCGTCATCGCGCTGATGGGCTTCGTCTACAATTACCCGCGCGGCGAACGCATGACGCTCGGGCAACGCCTCCGCGTCATTGCGGATGCGCTGCCGACGCTCCTTATCCCGCTCATCATCGTCGGCTCAATCATGGCCGGCATCGCCAATCCGACCGAGGCAGCCGCCGTGGGGGTGATCGCGGCGGTACTGGTCGGGCGCTACTGGATCGGCGAACTCAGCTTCGCGCAGCTTCCCAAAATGCTGCTGCGTGCCGGTATCTACTCGGCCGTCGTCCTATTCCTGGTTGCCGCCGCTGCCGTGTTCTCATGGGTGCTGGTCTACGGCATGGTGCCCCAGAAGGTCGCCGCCTGGGTCCAGACAATCGCGTCTGATCCGATTACCTTCATGCTTCTCGTCAACGTCATCCTGCTGGTCATCGGCACGGTTATCGACGGCGCACCGGGGCTCATCATGACAGTGCCAATCCTTCTGCCCATCGCCACCGAAGTCTACGGCATCGACCCGGTTCATTTCGGCGTCGTGGCCGTGGTCAATCTCGTGCTCGGCTTTCTCTCGCCACCGGTCGGTCTCTGCTTCTTCGTGGCGTCTGCGGTGACAGGAGCAAAGCCGGGCAAGATGTTCATCGTCACGCTGCCGTTCTTCTTCGCGGCCTGCGTGCTTCTCGTCCTGCTCTCGATCTTCCCGATCCTGTCTACCTTCTTCTTGAATCAGTCGTAAAAATAAAACTCCAGAGGAACAACGCCATGACGATTACCCGCAGACAGTTCATCCATACAGCAGCCCTCGGCGCAGCCGCGCTTTCCGTCCCCACCGTCCTTCGTGCCCAGGAAGCAAAGACACTTCGGCTCGGCATCACCACGCCGCCGGGGCATCCCTGGAACAATGCCGCGCTGAAGGTCGGCGAGATGCTGAAGGCCGAGACCAAGGGTCGCCTCGACATCGCGGTCTTCCCCGCCAACCAGCTCGGCACGGAAGCGGCGATGCTGCAGCAGATGCAGGCAGGCTCGCTCGATCTCGGCTGGATCATGACCGCCGAGCTCGGCTCGCGCATTCCCGCCGTCGCCGCGATCAACGCGCCTTGGGTGGTGGATTCCACGGCCAAGGTGGCGAAGCTCGTGCGCGAGCCGGTCGCCATGGGCCTGCTTGACGTGCTCCCCGCGGAAACCGGTACGATCGGCCTTGCCTGGGGCATCACCACGATGCGTGTCGTCTTCACGGCAAAAGAGATCGGTGGCCTGGAAGACCTCAACGGTATGAAGCTCCGCATCAATACCACGCCCGCTTACCGCGACTTTTATCAGCTCCTTGGAGCCGCCCCGACGCCGATCCCGACCCCTGCCGTATTCGATGCCATGTCGAACGGCCAGGTGGACGGCCTCGAAGCCGATCTCGACTTCTCCTGGAACCAGCGCTTCGACAAGGTCTCAAAGACCATGCTGAAGATGAACGCCATCTTCATGCCCTGCGTGGCGCTTGCTTCCGGCCGGGTCTGGCAGGGGATGCCCGCCGCCGATCGCGAATTGATCACCCGCCTCACGAAGGCCGCGCTCGACGAGCAAATTGATGCGACAGTCGCAAACGAAGGCAAGCTCCTCGAGGAATTCGGCAAGGCGATCGACATCAAGGAGGTCCAGGTGACCGATGCCGGCAAGATCATCGCCGAATACGACAAGATCTGGCTGCCCAAGGCACCGGTGCTTGCCGAACTGCGCAAGGTCGGGGCAACGCTTTGATAAACCGGGCGCTGTCCGGCCGACCGGGCGGCGCCATCATCTGAACGAAAAGGAGTTTCGAAATGACCACCGGCTGGCGCGGCGTATTTCCCGCCGTCACGACGCAGTTCAACGAAGACATGTCCGTTGATCTCAAATCCACTCAGCGTGTCCAGGATGCGCTCGTCAACGACGGGGTGACCGGCCTGATCGTCATGGGCACCTGCGGCGAGAACAATTCGCTCGATCCGGAGGAGAAGCGCACGATCCTCAAGGCGGCCGTCGAGGTGGTCAACGGCCGCGTGCCGGTTGTCACCGGTGTATCGGAACTCGATACGCGCCGCGCCGTCGCCTATGCCCGGGATGCCGAAAAACTCGGTGCCGACGGCCTCATGGTGCTGCCTGCCATGGTCTACGTGCCGAAGCCGGAAGAGCTCGTCGCGCATTTCAAGGCAGTGGCGGAAGCGACCTCGCTGCCGATCATGCTCTACAACAACCCGCCCGCCTATCGCGTCAATATCGGCGTCGATGTGCTGAAGGCCCTCGAAGACGTCCCGAACATCAAGGCGGTAAAGGAAAGCGCGCCCGATCCGCGCCGCTTCACCGATCTCATCAACGCTTTCGGCGATCGCTTCGATATATTCGCTGGCCTCGACGACGTGGCGCTCGAAGGGCTGATGCTCGGCGCCAAGGGCTGGGTCTCCGGCCTCACCAGTGCCTTCCCGCAGGAATCCGTGCAGCTCGTCGCCGCCGCCGAGAAAGGCGATTGGGAAGAGGCGCGCCGTATCTATCGCTGGTTCATGCCGCTTCTGCATCTCGATGCTGAGCATGATCTCGTGCAGTCGATCAAGCTTGCCGAGCAGATCATGGGCCGCGGTTCCGAGCGCGTCCGCATGCCGCGCCTGCCGCTCTCCGGCGCCCGTCGCGCCGAAGTCACCGCCATGGTGGAAAAGGCGGCCGCAACCCGCCCGAGCCTCGGCAAGAAAGCAGCCTGACGATACCAAGCGGCCGGGACTACCGGCCGCCATCCGCAGGATAGGTTCTCGTCTGGAGATTTTGTCGCGCCAGTGTTGCGCAGATGCTAGAGCTTCAGGAGCTTGATTTGGCCGGTGGCGGTTTTTCCTGCCGACGGTCTGTTTCTCCTATGGGGGGAAGTATCCAGATGAAGAAACTTCTTGCCGCCGCCCTGCTTGCATGCTGGCCGTTCTTTTGCGGGCCAGTCCTTGCGCAGGATGAAAACGATGTTGCCGCAATGGTGCAGGAGGATCTCGCCAGCGGACGGCTTGGCGAAGCTGACCAGCGGCTGAGTTCGATGGTCGCCAGGACGTCCGACAGTGCCGATGCCCGCTTGGGCCTTGGTTTCATTCGTACCGCGCGGGCCTTCGAAACGCTGGTGCGGTCGCTCTATCGCTACGGCTTCTCGCCCCGATCCGAGGGTTATGAACTGATTTTCGGTTCCAGGATCGACGCCATTGCCTGGAATCCCGATCCGGAGCCGATTACCTACGACCAGTTTCGAGGGATATTGTCGACCTTCATCGGGAATCTGGACAAGGCCGACGAGGTTTTGGCCGCCGTTGGAGACGAGCCCGCAAAGTTGAAACTTGATCTGTCGGTCATCCGTTTTGATTGGAACGGCGATGGCGTTCTCGGTCCCGAGGATCAGTTCGGTCGTGCCGTTTCCGACCGTGACGAGAACGGCAATCCGCTGCCGTTTGTCGTCGGGTTCGATACGGCCGACGCCAAATGGCTTCGGGGCTATAGCAATCTGTTAAGGGCCGCTGCAAAAGCATGGCTTTCGCATGATTTTTCCGAAAGCTGGAATAGCGGCTTCGCGCTGGCCTTCCCGCGCGCGGTTTCGACAATGAACGCCGAGGCCGCAACCGGCTCTGACGAGACGATATTCGGCTTGCAGAAGGGACAGGCCAGCGACATCGCGGATTTCATTTCGCTTATCCATACCATTCGGTGGCCGGTCGTGGACGAGGTCATGTGGAACGAAGTGCGCGGCCACTTGAAGGAAGTCATCGAGCTCAATCGCGAAACATGGGCACTGATCGCGAACGAAGATGACGACGACCACGAATGGTTGCCCGGTCCGAAGCAGAAAAATGGCGTTCTGCCCGCATTGGACGTCACCGAGGAAAGGATCCAGGCTTGGCTGCAGGTTCTGTCGCAGTTCGAAGCCGTTCTCGACGGCAGGCTTCTGGTTCCGCACTGGCGCTTCGATAAAGGTGTGAACATGGCAAAGGTCTTCGACGATCCAAAGCCCTTTGATCTTGTTCTATGGATCACGGGTCCTGCTGCCGTGCCCTATCTGGAGAATGGCGCGACGATGGCCTCGGGAGATTGGAACCAGCTGACGTCGATCTTCGGAGGCAATTTCATGAGCTACGCCTTCTACTTCAACTAATTCTCACCGGCATGATCGTCTGGATCGGCCGGCGATGTGCCGGCTCATTGGAGGAGCGCCGCTCAGGCCGCATCTCTTCCTTGCTCATCTTCCATGCCCGTCAGACGCAGTTCCTGATCCGGTTCGTCGAATCCCAGAAGGCCGCCATGGCGGCTTTGCCGTACCTTGTTCACGTGGGCGCGCGGGCTGAGGCCCAGATTCCGTTTGAACATGCGTGAGAAATAATAGGGGTCGGTATAACCCACCTCCGCGGCAGCGGCTGCAACCGGCATCCCGCCCTCCAGAAAGTGCATTGCCCGCTCCATGCGCTTGAATTCCTGGTATTTCCGCGGTGTCCTTCCCACGCGCTTCTGGAACGCGCGCAAGAAGTAATCATGGTTGTAGGGAGAGGCCTCCACAGCGCGTATGGCGATGTCCACATCGAGCGGATTGGCCGCGATCATCGTGGCGGCCTTCATGACCGCAAGGTCGAGCGCATCTCCGCCCTCCGGTTGATAGGCAGCGCTCCCGCGCCAGCCGATGAAGGCGTCCTCGATGAAGGCGATCAGGAAATACATGAAAAGGTGGTGCTGCCCGAGCGTGATGGAGGAGGGTGGGGCACCCTGGCGGTAGTGGCGGGCAAGCGGTTCGAGCAGGCTCCATCGGCTAAGCCTGATCTTCGGTTGTAATTCCATCTGCGCGAGCAGGTCGTAGCGGCCGTATATGTCGAGCGTGAAGTGCTGCGCGATCCCGATATAAGTCTCGGCTCCTTCGTTCCAACCCTGGAAGCGCTGTCCCCGCGTGATCAGCATGGCATCGCCGGGCTCCATCACCCTCGGCTCTCCATCGATCAGGTAATGCCCGCGCCCTTCGAGACAAATCACCAGATCCTCCACCGGGTTCGTCTTGTCGATCCGCCAGGTTTGCGAATGCTCCATGCGAATTGTCGCGCGCGTGAGGGTCAAATTCAGCGCCGAGGGTGGAATGCTCGATAGAATGCCGCCTTCGATTTCATCCATCTTTTTCCTCCTCTTTGTTAATTCAGTCTGCGCCAAAAATGCGGTTATGTCATCACCGACACCGCAAAAGCGGGCCGAATTCAAGGGAGGAGATCGGAGTGTGAAGGCACTAAGCGTACCGGCGCATTGTGCTTCTCCGATACGGGAGCCTGATTTGTACGAAACCGAACCTCTAATTTTTATGCTCCGGGTCCTTTCGGGAGATGCCGGATGAGGGGCCAGCGCATCCTTGGGCTTGCTTATTTGGCCCCCTATATCGTCGGCCTCGTGGTCTTCACGGCCATGCCGTTCCTCACGTCGCTTTATCTCAGCTTCACGAGCTATGATCTGATGAGCAGTCCGAAATGGTCGGGTCTTGCCAATTACGAAAGGCTGTTTACGCGCGACCGGACGTTCCTGAAATCTCTGAACGTCACGCTGCTCTACGTCTTCATCACCGTTCCGCTGAAGCTTGCTTTTGCCCTCTTCATCGCTGCGATCCTCAACTACAAGCTGAAGTTTATCAACTTCTTCCGCACCGCCTTCTATGTGCCGTCGATCCTCGGCGGTTCCATCGCGATCGCCGTTCTGTGGCGCTATATCTTCGCCAGCGAGGGGCTAGCGAACATGGCGCTCGGCACGGTCGGCCTTGCGCCGGTCGATTGGTTCGGCGATCCGACCAATGCGCTCTTCACCATCACTCTATTGCGCTGCTGGCAGTTCGGCTCGGCAATGGTGATCTTCCTCGCCGCGCTGCAATCCATCGACAAGTCGCTTTACGAGGCCGCCGCGATCGATGGGGCGGGCAAGGTTCGCACCTTCATCTTCATCACCCTGCCGCTGCTGACGCCGGTGATCTTCTTCAACCTCATCATGCAGATGGTCCAGGCATTCCAGGAGTTCAACGGTCCCTACATCATCACCCAGGGCGGCCCGCTGAAATCCACCTATCTCCTACCCCTCTACATCTACGACGAGGCGTTCAAGAAGTTCAACATGGGCTATGCCTCGGCGATCGCCTGGGTGCTCTTCGTCATCATCATGGGCCTGACCCTGGTCGCCTTCTGGTCATCGAAGAAGTGGGTCTACTACGCCGGCGACAAGCGGAGCTGAGCCATGGCAAACTCTCAAACACTCACAGACACGCAGGTTCTCGAGGATGTGCAGGCCGCCCGTCGCGTAAAGATCGGCCTTATATCCGCGACCGTCCGTTACGTGTTGCTGTTCTCCGTCGGGCTGGTGATGCTCTATCCGCTGATCTGGCTGATCGGTGCGAGCTTCAAGACGAATTCGGAGATATTCGCCGGCGCGGGGTTTCTCCCTGAAAGCCCGACACTGGATGGTTACATCAAGGGCTGGCAGACCTCGACACCCTATACTTTCGGGCGCTTCTTCTGGAATTCGTTTCTCATCATCCTGCCCAAGGTGATCGGCACGGCGATTTCCTGCACCATGGCGGCCTATGCCTTTGCCCGGTTCGAATTCCCGTTGAAGAAGATCTTCTTCGTCTCGGTCATCGCCATCCTGCTGCTGCCGAACGTGGTGACGCGCATTCCGCAATACATCCTCTTCCGCGACCTCGGTTGGCTCGACAGCTTCCTGCCGCTCTGGGTGCCCTCGGCAATGGCAGGCGATGCCTTCTTCGTCTTCATGCTGGTGCAATTTCTGCGCTCGCTGCCGAGGGACATGGAGGAGGCGGCGCGCGTCGACGGCGCCAACAGTCTGCAGACGCTCGTCTATATCGTCGTGCCAATGCTGGCGCCCGCGCTGATCTCGGTCTGTCTCTTCCAATTCATGTGGACGATGAACGACTTCCTCGGACCGCTGATCTATCTCTCATCGGTCGACAAATATCCGTGAGGCTGGCCTGAATTTGTCAATCGACACCACCGAAGCCTTCGAGTGGAACCGCATCCTGGCGATGTCGGTCCTGACGATCACCCCTGCGCTGATCGTGTTCTTCGCGGCGCAACGGTATTTTATCGAAGGCATCTCTGCGGGGGGAGTCAAAGGCTGACATGGCACGCGTTCAACTGAAAAAACTGGAAAAGGTCTACGGCAGCTTCAAGGCTGTCCATGGCATCGACCTCGATATCGAGGACGGCGAGTTCATGGTCCTGGTCGGACCCTCCGGCTGCGCGAAATCCACCACCTTGCGCATGGTCGCGGGCCTGGAAGAGATCACCGGCGGCGAAATCCAGATCGGCGAGAGGCGGGTCAACGACCTGCCGCCCGGCAAGCGCTCAATCGCCATGGTCTTCCAGAATTATGCGCTCTATCCGCATATGAAGGTGCGTGGAAACCTCGCTTTCGGGCTGAAGATAGCGGGCCGCCCACGCGCCGAGATCGATGCGGCGATTGAGCAGGTCGCGAAGATCTTGGAGATCGAAACGCTGCTCGACCGGCTGCCGAAGCAGCTTTCGGGCGGACAGGCGCAACGCGTGGCGCTCGGTCGTGCCCTCATCAAGAAGCCGGAAGTGTTTCTCTTCGACGAGCCGCTCTCGAACCTCGATGCGAAGCTGCGCGCTTCCATGCGTGTCAGGATCACCGAACTCCACCGGAGGCTGAAAGCCGAGGGTCTTTCCTCCACCGTGATCTACGTCACCCACGACCAGATCGAGGCGATGACCATGGGCGACCGTATCTGCGTCATGCAGGCGGGCGAGATCATGCAGGTGGCCACCCCGAAGGAGCTCTACAACCATCCGGCCAATCTTTTCGTGGCCGGTTTCATCGGCACGCCCGAGATGAACCTGCTGGATGGAGCGCTGGAAGGAGAGGAATTTGTGATCGGCAGTCAGCGCCTGGCGCTTGGCGCCCATGTGACGAGCCGTCTTTCCACGCTGCCCGGTCAGGCCGTGCTTGGCGTCCGCCCGCAGCATCTTTCGCTTGTCCGCGAGGCGCCGGCGCTCACCGCGCGGCTCTCCAATGCCGAATTCATGGGCCACGAGGTCTATCTCCACGCCGATCTCGAGGGGCGCAAACTGGTGAGTGTGGTCAGCGCCGGGGAGTTCGAGGCGCTCGGCGGCTCCGAACTGATCCGCCTGCGTCCTGATCCGGCGATGCTGCACATTTTCGACAAATCCAACGGCCGCAATGTTTCTCTGCTGGGAGGCAGGCTTGCGGCATAGGCTGAAGAGGAGGAAGACAATGAAAACCCGATATATGCTGGCGGCTCTCGCAAGCGCCGCCGTGACGACCCTCGCGCTCTCGACGGCAGTCCAGGCAGCCGAACTTCGCATGGCCTGGTGGGGTGGGGAAAGCCGCCATGTTGCCACCCAAAAGGCGGCCGAGGCCTGCGGCGTCAAGCATGGCCATACGGTGAAAGGGGAGTTTACCGGTTTCGACGGCTATCTGGAGAAGCTGACGACCCAGATGGCCGGCATGACCGAAGCCGATATCATGCAGGTCAACTGGCCCTGGCTGCCGCTCTTTTCCAAAAATGGAAACGGTTTTGCCGACCTGCGGACGCTGAAAGGGCTCGATCTCGCCAACTGGACGGATGCCGATCTTGCCGCGGGCTCGATGAACGGCGTGCTGCAGGGCCTACCTGTCTCCACCACCGGCCGCGTCTTCTTCTTCAACAAGACGACCTTCGATAAGGCCGGCGTTGCGATCCCCACCAATTGGGATGAGTTTTTCACCGCCACCAAAGCGATCAAGGAAAAGCTCGGCTCCGACCATTACACCTTCAACGCGGTGAAGGAGACCGCGCATCTGGTCACCATCCTCGCGGTCACCCAGGCAACCGGCAAGGACATGGTGGACCCGGCGACCAACCGCGTGGCCTGGACACCGGAAGAACTCGCCCAGGGCATCAATTTTCTCGGCAAGCTCGTGGAATCCGGCGCGATCCGGTCGCAGAAGGAAGAAGCTGCCGACGGCAATGTGAACCTGTTCGAAAAGCCCGCTTGGGCGGAAGGCAGGATCGCAGGTTCCTATGAATGGGATTCGACCTATTCGAAATATGCCGACCCTCTGAAGGAGGGGCAGGTGCTGGAACCCGTGCCGATGCTGAAGCTGGCCGGTGCTGTGACGGACGGCGTCTATCGCAAGCCCTCGATGGTCTTCTCCATCTCCAAGCATTCGAAGGACCCCGAGGCTGCTGCCGAGATCCTGAACTGCCTGCTCAACGAGCCCGAAGGGATCGACGCGCTCGGCACGTCGCGCGGAATTCCCACATCCAAGGCCGCGCTCGAGCGTCTGGGTGACAGCGACAAGCCGGAAGTGCGGGCAAACAAGATCGTCATGGCTTCGAGCGGGCCGGTCGTCTCGCCGTTCAACGAGCATCCGGAAATCCGTGGCGCCTTCATCGATACGCTTGAGGAATATGCCTATGGACAGATCGATGCGGACGGTGCCGCCGAGCAGATCATCGATACCGTGAACGACGTACTCGCCAAGTTCGACTGACGAGCCCATCCGCCTGCCGCTCCACGACGGGGTGGCAGGCCTTGACATGAGACAGACCAATGAACCGACCGACCCTCGTTGCGATCTCGGCGCGGATCGCGGCCCTGCGCCTCGGCATGCCCGGCGCATGCTACCGCTTGCCCGCTGCCGTGGCTTGGCGGCTTTCGCCGATCGGGCATGACGAGGCTGCGCGCGAGGGGCGCACCGATCTGGCGGTGATCCTGCTCGAAGGGCTGGCGCCGGCAAGGCGCTACCGCTTCGAGACGGAAGGTTTCGCCCCGCTCGAACTTGCCACGCGGCCCTGCGCAGGCCTGGTCGAGGCAGCGGATCATGGCCTGGTTGCGGATATCTCGCTGGACGATATGGAGGCGGCGAGGAATAACGCTGTGGCGTTTGCCTCGGTTCTTGCGGCCGTACCCCAGGGCGGGACCCTCCGTCTTGGCCCGGGCCTCTGGACCGCCTTTCCGATAGCACTTGGCAGCGACATCACGCTTCACCTTGCCGCAGGAGCGGTGCTGCGCGCGCCCTCACTGCGCACTGGCTGGCCGATCCTGCCGGCGCGCGACGCGTCCGGCTCGATGCTCGGCAGTTGGGAGGGATTGCCTGCGGCCTGCTTTGCAGCACCCGTACATGCCGTCCGCGCCGAGCGGCTCGTCATCGAGGGGAGGGGGGCGATCGACGGATCGGGTGACCGCGGCGATTGGTGGAGTTGGCCGAAGGAAACGCGCGAGGGCGCGCGCCGGCCGCGTGGCCTCCATCTCATCGGCTGCTCGGATGTGACGCTCCTCGGTTTCACGATCCGCAACGCGCCGTCCTGGACGATCCATCCGCAAGGCTGCCGGAACGTTGTCGCCGCTGGCCTTACCATTGCGGCCCCGCATGACAGCCCAAACACGGACGGCTTCAACCCGGAAAGCTGCCGGGATGTCCGCATCGAAGGCGTACGTTTTTCGGTCGGAGACGATTGCATCGCGATCAAGGCGGGCAAGCGCGATGCGAACGGCGAGGTGGATCATCTTGCCGAAACGCGAGGGGTGCATGTGCGCCATTGCCTGATGGAGCGCGGTCATGGTGGGCTGGTCATCGGTTCGGAAATGTCAGGCGGCGTTCACGATGTCACCATCGAGGATTGCGAAATGATCGGCACCGATCGCGGTTTGAGGCTCAAAACCCGCAGGGGAAGAGGCGGGGCGATTACCGGCATCTCCATGCGCCGGGTGCGGATGGATGGCGTTCATACCGCGCTTTCCGCGAACGCCCACTACCATTGCGATGCAGACGGGCACGACGAATGGGTCCAGTCGCGGCTACCCGCTTCGATCGGGCCCGGCACGCCGTTGATCGACGGCGTCACCGTGGAGGATGTGGATATACACGGCCTTTCGCACGCGGCGGGCGCTTTCCTCGGACTGCCGGAATCCCCTATCCGGAATATCCGCATTCGTGGCCTGCGCATCCTTTCCCTGAACCCGGATGCCGAACCGACGCCGCCGATCATGGCAGATCGCGTCCGCCCGATGCGCCACGAGACCATTGTCGCGGAGCAGGCGGACGTCGACTGCGATGATCCGGCTCTTCTCGCCCCAGGCTCCGTCAGCCTTCCTCTCGCATGAGTGCGCGCCCCATGAACCCTATCGATTATTTCGACCAGTTTTGCCGCAACTACGAGCCCTACAAGGGCGGCGTCTGGTGTTACGAGGATGGCTGCATCTATCGCGGCCTCGATCTCCTGCACGAAGCGACCGGCGATGCGCGCTGGCGCGAACATCTCCTGCGGCTGAGTTCGGCACAGATCGGCCGGGATGGAAAGCTTGCCGGCTATGATCCGGAGGAGTTCAATATCGACAATATCCTTTCCGGGCGCATCCTCTTTCCCCTTACGAAGGAAACGGGCGATCCGCGCTATATGGCGGCGGCGCGTCACCTTGTCGGGCAGCTCGACAGGCACCCCCGCATCCTCTCGGGCAATTATTGGCACAAGAAGCGCTATCCGCATCAGGTGTGGCTGGATGGCCTCTATATGGCTTTGCCCTTTCAGATTGAGTATGCGCGGGCTACCGGCGAGATGTCACGCATCGCCGATGCGCTGTCGCAGTTTTCCACTGCCCTTGCACTGACTTCGACGGCAGGCGGATTGCATGTGCATGGCTATGACGAAAGCCGCAGACAGCGCTGGTCGGATCCCGCCACTGGCAAATCCCCGGCCGTATGGGGACGAGCCATGGGCTGGCTCGCCATGGCTCTGGTCGATGCGCTGGCCCTGTTGCCGGAAGACGGCGCGACAAGGCCTCTTCGGATCCGCGCCCGTGCCATCCTGCTGGCGCTTGCGGAGCGTCAGGCTTCTTCCGGTCTTTGGCCGCAGGTGATGGATGCTCCTCCGGATCTTGTTGGAAACTACGAGGAAAGCTCCGCCTCGGCCATGCTCGTCTACGCCTTCCTGCGCGCCGTGCGTACCGGACTGGCGGAAGGAAACGAGACCGATGCCCTTCGACTTGCGGGTGAACGAGGCCTCAATGCCCTGATCGGCACGCGCCTTGTCCGGCAGGGTGGCGGTGTTCGCTTTACTGGCATCTGCCAGGTCGCAGGTTTGGGGACCGTATCGGGGCCCTATCGCGACGGAACGCCCGCCTACTATCTGACCGAGCCGGTCGTCGCCGACGATTCCAAGGGTGTCGGCCCGTTGATGATGGCGTTCGCGGAAGCCTTCATGCTGGACACGAGGCAATCGCTTGAACTCGTTATTGATGCGATGGCTGGCAGGCCACAGGGCGTCAAGCACCCCTAACCTGGGACACGGCACGCGAGAACACCGTTGCGCCGCCCGGCGCCTGGATGGCAAGGCTGGCGGCACGGATTCCTGCCTCCAGCCACTGTTCTTCCGGCGCGCGCCGCAGCCAGGCATCGATAAAGCCCGCGTTGAATGCATCGCCCGCGCCGGTCGTGTCCACCACCGGCACTTTTTGGGCGGGGACGTGTAGGACGCGCTCGCCGAATTTCAGCCATGCACCGTCGGCGCCGCCCTTCAGCGCGACCAGCGGAAAGGCCCGGCTGAGATTTTCCAGAGCCGCCTCGGGATCACGCCGGCCGGTCATGGCTTCCGCTTCCTCCAGATTGGGCAGGAAGATATCGACGCCTTTGCAGGCGTCAAACAGGCCGGGATCACGGATCAGTTTCTCATCCCAGCTCGGGTCAAGGGAAACTGTCAATCCCTTCGCTTTGGCAAGCGAAACGAGTTCCGGGATCTCGTGCAGCGTGGCGTATTCGGCGATATGGAGATGGCAGGCCTCATCCCAGGACAGGCTTTCGTCCAGCGTGGAGGGCTTGGCGCCGCCAGCCCGGCGCGTCAGAAAAGCACGCTCCTCACCCACAACGGATGCGACCGTCACCTGAGGGCCGGCTTCCGCGGAATGCTCGATGAAACGTAGATCGGCGCCGCTCGCCCGTATCTGGGTCTCCACCTCGGCCGAGAGTGGATCAGTACCGAGCCTAGCTACCAACGCGGTCCGGCGACCGGCATGAACGAAATGCGCGGCTGCGATGAAGGCCCCGCCGCCGGCCGCGATTTCCATGCCCTCGGCGAACACTTCCCTGCCAAGCTGAGGAAACCCGCCAAGGCCAGTGAAGATCAGGTCGCAGTAAATCCGCCCTATGCAGAGCACTGCGGAAGCATCGTTTGTCGGGGTCATCATGAACGGCCCAGGAATTTCTCGGTTCCGGCATCGAAGAGATAAAGGCTACCCGTCGCCGCTTCGCAGCTAAGTTGACGTCCCACTTCCGGGACGAACTTGTCCCGCGCCGTCGCGATCACGGAAGTGCCCGCGGTATCCAGGTGCACCAGTGTTTCCGGGCCGAGAGGTTCGACGGCCGTCACCCTGCCGGTCAGGCTGAAACCGTTTCCGCCTGCCGGCGTGGGCCGGGCGAGCAGATCATGCGGACGGACGCCGATCAGAAGATCGCCGGACGCGACCAGACTGACGCCAGCACCGGTCCGCTGCCCGGCCACGAGGTTCATCGACGGGCTTCCGATGAAGCGGGCGGTGAAGACATCGACAGGGTTTTCGTAGAGTTCCGACGGCGTGCCGACCTGCAGGATATTGCCGTCCTTCATAACGACGATCCGGTCGGCCATGGTCATCGCCTCGATCTGGTCGTGGGTGACATAGACAGTCGTGGTTTTGAGCCGCTGGTGCAAGCGCTTGATCTCGATGCGCATCTGCGAGCGGAGCTGGGCATCGAGGTTGGAAAGCGGTTCGTCGAAGAGGAAGGCTGCCGGATCACGAACCATGGCGCGGCCGATCGCGACGCGCTGGCGCTGGCCGCCGGAAAGTGCCGCCGGGCGGCGGTCGAGCAGCGCTTCGAGGCCGAGAATCTTGCCGGCGTCTTCGATCCTCTTGTCCTTTTCCGCCTTGCTGAGCTTTGAGGTATAGAGCCCGAAGCCGATGTTCTGGCGCACGCTCATATGCGGGTAGATCGCATAGTTCTGAAAGACCATGGCGATGTTGCGCTGTTTCGGTTCGCGCTCGTTGACGACGTCCTCGCCGATTTTGAGCGTGCCGTCGGAGATTTCCTCCAGCCCTGCGATCATGCGCAGCGTCGTGGATTTGCCGCAGCCGGAAGGGCCGACGAAGACGACGAATTCCCCGTCTGCGATCGAGAGGTCTATACCCTTGACCGCTTCGATCTTGCCGTAGCGCTTCACGATCTTGTCGAGTTCTATCGTCGCCATCAGCGGGCTCCCAGGGCGGTGAACTTTTCTTTCAGCTCCGCGGCGGCGGCGGCTTCGTGATCGGCAGCCTGCCTTGCGTCGGCCTCGAAAGCTCCAAGCTTTTCGCGATAGGCGGTGATGGCCTCGGTCATCGGCTCCGGCGCCGGCCCGCCGAAGCGCCCGCGCACGGCGACGAAATGCTCGGGTGAAACGATCTCCTTGAACTTCTGGAAATCGACAGAAGGCTTGCGACCGGCCAGATGCTCGAAAGCCTTGAGGAAGGGCTCGTAACCGTCATCGGTCAGGCTGCCCTTGGCAGCGACGACGCTCTTTGCCGTCGCCGCGGCGATCTCGTGCGCTTCGCGGAAGGACAGGCCCTCGATCCGCACCAGCGAGTCGGCTAATTCCGTAATCGTGATGCAGGAGCGGCGGATGTTACTCTCGACGCGCTCCGGATCGATCCGGATCTGGGCGATGAGGGCCGTAAGCAGGTCGAGCACCCGCGAGGCGGAAGCGAAGGCTTCATAGCCCATGCCTTGCGTCTCGCCCTCGCTGTCGTTCATGTCCGTGAAGGGCGTGTTGTGCATCACGTCCAGCATGGTGCGCGCCCGGCCGAATGTCTGGCTTGCGAGATGGCGCAAGTGCTCGATCGGTACCGGGTTGCGCTTCTGCGGCATGATCGATGAGATCTGCACCAGCGCGTTCGGCACGTAGATCTGGCCCACCTCGAAGCTTGTCCAGAACTGGAAATCCTGGATGAGGCGCCCCAGATGCAGGAACATCAGTTCGATCGCTGAATAGGTCGCGGTCGTGTAATCGACGGCCGCGATGCAGGAATAGGAGTTGCGAAGCGGTGCGGAAAAGCCGAGCAGTTCCGCGACGCGTGCGCGATCGATCGGAAAGCCGGACGTGGTGATCGCAGCAGCGCCCATGGGCGAAAGATCGACGATCCGTCGCGCATCCGCGAAGCGCTCGATGTCCCGGATCAGCACCTCGATCGCAGCAGAGAGATAGTGGCCGAAGGTCGTCGGCTGGGCCGGCTGTCCATGCGTATAGGCGACGATGAGGGTGGACTTCTCCCGTTCGGCAGCGTCGATCATGGTGGCGAGCAGCAGCCTTGCCTTTTCCATCAGCGCATCGATCTTCTCCTTCAGGCCGAGCTTGAAGAGCGTGTGATCGATATCGTTGCGCGAGCGGGCGGTGTGCAGACGGCCGGCGATATCGACTCCGATCCGCGCCCTCAGCTCCTTCTCGATCAGGAAGAAGAAGTCTTCGACCTCGCCGGTATAAACGAGCGTTGAAGGATCGATTTCCCGGTCGATGGCTTCCAGCGCATTGGCGATCTTGGCCGCAAGCTCCTTGTCGAGGATGCCGGTCTCGACCAGCATTACCAGATGTGCGCGGTCGATCCTGCGGAATCCATCCACATGATGGCTCTTGGCGCCGTCGAAGAGCGGCTTGAGCACGGTTTCCTTGTAGATCGGATCGGGAAATTTACTGGTATCGGAAAGGCGCGGGTCCGCCATGGCACTATCCTTTCAGGCCCGCCAGCATGACACCGCGGACGATGTAACGCTGCAGGACGATGAAGACGAGAAGCGTGGGAATGGTGGCGATCGCCGCGCCGGTCATGATCATTTCCCACTGGATGGACTGCTCGACGGCGAAGCTCGAAAGCCCGACCGGCAGCGTGTAGAGTTCCTTGCTGGTCGTGACGATCAGCGGCCAGAAGAAGGCCGTCCAGTTGCCGAGGAAGGTGAAGATCGCGAGCGCCGATAGTGCGGGTGTGACCAGCGGCAGGGCCACCTTCCACCAGATCTGGAATTCGTTGAGGCCGTCGACGCGAGCCGCTTCGATGAAATCGTTCGGGACGGTTTCGAAGAACTGCTTCATCAGAAAGGTGCCGAAAGCGGTCATCATGCCCGGGAACATGATGCCCCAATAGCTGTCGAGCCAGCCGAGCTGGCTGGACATCAGATACCACGGGATGACCAGCATTTCCGTCGGGATCATAAGCGTCGAGAGGATGGCGAGAAAGATGAAGTAGCGGCCGCGGAACTCGAACTTCGCAAGCGTGTAGCCGACCAGGCTATCGAAGAAGCAGTTCGACAGCGTCACGATGATGGCGATCAGCGTCGAGTTGAAGAACCAGCGCAGGAAGCGTCCATCCGCAAGAACCGCGACATAATTTGCAAGCGTCGGCGCGGCTGGAATGAGGCGCAGGTCGTAAACCTGGTCGGCAGTCTTCAGCGACGTGGAGAACATGAAGAGCAAGGGCGAGATCATGATGAGCCCGCCGATGAACAGAAGAGTCCAGGTGACGATCGTGCCGGGGCGGATGTTCGGGCGATGGAGGGCTGGTGCTTCGCTCATTTCTTTTCCCTCAGGATCCAGAGTTGCAGGAGCGAGACGATCAGCAGGATGGTGAAGAGCACCACCGTCTGCGCCGCCGCATACCCCATCGCATATGAATTGAAGGCAGTCTGGTAGATCATCAGAACCAGTGGCTTGGTCGACCCGAGCGGCCCGCCCGGGTCGTTGGTGGTCATGTTGTAGACCTGGTCGAAGATGCGCAGGAAGCCGATGGACGAGAAGACCACTAGGAAGACCGTCGTGGGTTTGAGAAGCGGCAAAGTGATCTTGCGAAGGATCGCCCATTCGCCGAGTCCATCGATGCGGGCCGCTTCGTAGAATGTCGTCGGTATGGCGCGCAATCCGGCCATGAAGATGATGATCTGGAAGCCGAGTCCGGCCCAGATGGCCGTGACCATGATGGAATAAAGTGCCTGATCCGTCGAGCGGATGAAAGGCTGTTGAGGGAGCCCGAGCATGCCGAAGACGTCATTGATGATGCCGATCGGCGGCGGCTGGTAGAACCAGCGCCAGACCCAGGCCATGGCGGCGGCGGTCGTCAGATAAGGCAGGAAATAGAGCGCACGGATGAAGCCATGCAGGAACCGCACGCGATCGAGGAAGAAGGCGATCGCGAAGGCAAGCACCAGGCTGATCGGTGTGCCGAGGATCAGGTATGTGAAAGTGTTTTTAAACACCTTCCAGAATTGCGGATCGCTGAAGAGCTTGGTGTAATTGGTGAATCCGATGAACTTCGCCGGCCGCAACAGGTCCCAGTTGGTCAGCGAAAGCCAGAATGCCTGCAGCGTCGGGTAGAAGCGGATCACGGAATAGAAGAGGATTGGCAGGGCAAGGAACCCCCAGACCCAGAGCAACCTTTTCGTGCGCATCGAAAAGCCGCTTGCGCGCATGCCGCCGGGGCGGGCAAGCGCCGCCCCCTTTCGTTCAACCGACACAGTCATCGAAACCTCCGTTACGGCTTGGCCGCGTCGATGATTTCCTGTTCGGCCTCGGCCGCCTGCTTGATCGAATCCTCGACCGACTGGCCCTCGAGCAACACACGGTTTGCCATGTCTATGGCGTTCTGGCGCTGGGCGGCTTCATCCTTGAACAGCGTCGTATGCGCGTATTCCAGACCTCTCAGGAAAGGACCGTAGATCGGGTCTTGAACGTTCTTTTCCGTCAGGGCCGCCGAACGGCGGGCCGGGAGCTCTCCCACTTCTTTTAGCCAGAGATCCATCGCTTCAGGCGAGGTGAGATAGGCCAGGAACTTCTTGGAGGCTTCCAGCTCTTCGCCTTCCGTCTTGGCGCTGATGGCGTTTGCGAAATAGCTCGCATAGTTCGACCGCACGCCTTCGGCATTGGCCGGCAGTTCGGTCACGCCCCATTCGAAATCCTTGATCGTCTTGAACGATCCCAGCCGGAAGGTGCCGTCGATCGTCATGCCGGCCATGCCGGCGCGGAAGGCGGCCTGGCCCTCGTCCATGAAGCCCGCCTGGCCGATCTTCTTTTCGAGCTGCAGGCTGGTATAGAATTTCAAGGCCTGAATGCCGGCTTCGTTGTCGTAATTTACCTTCTCGTCGTTGTCGGTATAGGGCGTGCCGCCGTATTGGCGGATCAGCACTTCACGCCACCACTGGTGATCCTGGCCGCCCATGTCGAGCGTGGAACCGGCGACCGTCAGGTTCCCCGAGGCATCGTGCTTGGCGATCTTTTCGGCTGCGGCCACGAATTCGTCGAGCGTCTTCGGCGGGTTGTTGGGGTCGAGACCAGCCTCGGTGAAGAGCTTCTTGTTGTAGAAGAGGGCGAGCGAGCGGACAGCGGTCGGCAGCCCGTAATAATCTTCGCCGCGCTTCATGGCGCTGACGATGGGGAAGAACTCGCTTTCGATCTTGTCGTGCGGGAAGGTGTCGGCCGGCAGCGGCTGCAGCAATTCGCCGGCGACGAACTTGTCGAGCCAGCCATAGAAGAGCTGCATGACATCAGGCCCCTGGCCAGCCATATTGGCCGCGATGACGCGCGTCTGGTAATCCGCATAGGGAAAGGTCACATGTTTGACGGTGATATCCGGATTGGCCTTCTGGAACTCGGCGATAAGCTGATCCATCGCCTTCACGCGCGTGTCGAAGACATATTGCCAATATTCGATTTCCACCGCCTGTGCGGCATTGAATGCGAACGTGCTGAAGCCGGCAACGAGACCGGCGAACAAAGTTGCCTTGCGCATGTGAGCCTCCATTTTGCCCCGCCGGGTTTGCCGGTCTGAGGTCACGTTTGTTCCCTGCGGCCGGCTGCCTATCGACCGACCTGCTTATGGATATGCGGAGGGTTCACGTTCGCTCCTCCGCCGCTGCGCTCAACCCCCGCAGCTGCCCCCTTACGGTTCCCCGCATCGGTCCGTTTGTCAATAAGATAATTTACTTGAATTATTTTATTCCCCGAGGCAGGTTCCTGCGATGGCACATACCGGCAACTGAAAGTCGGCGACATGACAATACAAACGATCGGCGCGCATCCGGTGGCTCTGGGGAAAAATCCTGAACGAAGCCGCGAGCACAACCGGCGTGTGGTGCTGGATGTGGTGCGCCGGCACGGCTCGCTCGGACGCGCGCATATCGCGAAACTGACCCAACTCACCCCCCAGGCGGTCGCCAACATCGTCGACGAACTTGTGGGAGAGCGGCTGCTGATGGAAATGGGGCGCCTGCGCTCTGGACGCGGCCAGCCGCCAATCCAGTTCGCGGTCAATCCGGAAGGCGGCGCGACGATCGGCGTGGAGATCGCCGCAGACCACATGGTGGCGGTCGCGCTCGATCTTTCGGGTCGGCTTCGAGACAAGCGCATTACGCCGCTCAAGGACACGACGCCGGACCACATCCTTTCAACGTTCGCAGAAGAGCTTTCCGCCCTCAACCGATCCGTCGCTTCGAAGCTTCTCGGCGTTGGCGTCGTGATGCCGGGTCCTTTCGAGATCGAAGGAATGACTTCGGTCGGACCGACAACACTTGCCGGTTGGGCAGGGGTCGATGCGGCTGCGGCGCTCAGCAAGGCTTGCGGACATGCGGTCGTCGTCGAAAACGACGCGACGGCCGCGGCCGTCGGCGAGCGGCTGTTCGGTGCCGGTCTGGCGATCTCCAATTTCTGCATGATCTATTTCGGCGTGGGTATCGGCCTCGGCATCATCCAGGATGGTTCGCCCTATCGGGGGGCTTTCGGCAATGCCGGGGAAATCGGCCATGTCACCGTCGCGCCGAAGGGACGACCGTGCCCCTCCTGTGGGCAGCGAGGCTGTCTCGAGGGCTATGCCTCGGCCTATGTGCTGAAGGAGAAGCTCGCCGGCGTGGGAATAGAGAATTGCGAGGTTGCCGATCTCGAAAGGCTGCATGCTGCCGCCCATCCGGTGGTGGAGGGATGGGTCGAGGAGGCCGCCGCCTATCTCGGCCCCATGGTCGCGATGCTTGAAAACATCCTCGACCCGCAGACGGTGATCCTCGGCGGTGCTCTGCCGGACGCCGTCATCGATGACATCATTCGCCGCATGGGCAACCTGCCCACGTCCGTGGCAAGCCGGCGTCAGCGCGCCTTGCCGCGCGTGCTGCGCGGCCAGACGGGGCAATTGACCGCGGCGCTCGGAGCCGCATCGCTGCCGCTGTTCCATGTCGTGACGCCGAAGCTGGAGACCTCGCTTACGGCGATCGCCGATATTCCTGCGTGATATACTGGAGGAGTTTTCATGCTGACCGCCCGCGAACGCATCGAACGGCAGATGGCCGATCCCGCCCTCGTGCGGCTTCACCGCAAGCTGTCGCGGTTGAAATCCACAGTCACGGTGATGAACACCGGAGCGCATCCCGACGACGAGCAGAACGGCATGCTCGCCTGGTTCCGGCTTGGGCTCGGCGTTCGGGTCATCATCGCCTGCTCGACACGCGGCGAGGGCGGCCAGAATGCGCTCGGTCCGGAGCGCCTCGGCGCGCTTGGGGTGATCCGCTCGCGCGAGCTTGAAGAAGCTGCACGCGTTTTGGATGCCGATGTCTGCTGGCTGGGCCACGGTCCGCAGGATCCGGTTCACGATTTCGGTTTTTCCAAGGATGGGGATGCGACGTTCGGCCGATGGGGCGAGGCGCGCATCGTCGAACGGCTGGTGCGCGCCTACCGTCAGGAGCGTCCGGACATCGTCATTCCAACCTTCTTGGATGTGCCGGGCCAGCATGGGCATCATCGGGCAATGACACGTGCTGCCGAGGCCGCGATCGCGCTGGCAGCCGACCGACAAGCCTATCCCGAGCAACTGGCCGAGGGGCTGAAGCCCTGGACGGTTTCAAAATACTATCTTCCGGCCTGGTCCGGGGGCGGCGGCACCTATGATGACGAGGTACCACCGCCCGATGCGACGCTGACCGTAACGGTCGATGGCCGGGAGCCGGTAAGCGGTGCGGAATACGACCGGATCGGCGAGTGGTCGCGCTACTATCATGCCTCCCAGGGAATGGGTCACTGGCCGAAAGAACCGGATCGGGCCTGGCCACTGCATCTGAAACTGTCCGCGACCGAGGTAAGGGAAGAGCGCTCCATCCTCGAAAACCTGCCGTCATCGCTTGCCGAGCTTGCCCGTATTCCGGGCGCCGGCGGCGAGGCGCTGCGTGCGGCAGATCATGCGATTGCGGCCGCGATTTCGGCTTTTCCGGATCGTGAGAGGATCATAACCGCACTTGTCGAGGCAGCGGGCCATCTGGAGCGTGCCGTCCTGTCGGCATCTGAAGAATTCCTCGCTTGGCACGGCCACCGTGTCGCCCGCAAACGGGCGGAGGTGGACGCAGCGATCCTTGAAGCCGCTGCCGTCTTCGAACGGGCCTATGTCGAACCCCCCGCCATTTCTCCAGGCGGCGTGGCGAGGCTAACGGTGGAAGTGGGCGAGGGAGCGGAGCGCATGGTCAAAGTGGTGCCGCACCTGCCGGAAGGCGTCTCGTTCTCGCGGCTCTCAACGGACAAGGACCAGGTCTTTTCGCTGACGGCGGATGCCGATGTTCCATTGTCGGGCCTCTATCTGCCGAGCTGGACCTCTCTTGAGGGCAACGGCCATGCCTGCGTCGCCCTCTCGGCCGAAATCGGCGGCCGCACCGTGAAGGGGGCGTTCGATCTGGAGGAACTTTTCGCAGTCGTGCCAGCCCAGTCGCTCACACTTGTTCCGGATGCGTTGATCATCCCGCTCGACACATCGCCAAGGGAATGGCCGGTTCAAGCCAAGATTTCAGGCGCCGAAGCGGCGGTATCCTTCAACGTTCCCGTCGGCTGGACGATGAAGAAGAACGAGGAGGATTGGCTGCTATCTTCAGCAGAGGCCGTGAAACCCGGCCTCGTCGAGATCCCGGCTGAGATCGGTAGCCGCCCCGCCTACCAGACGACGCCGATTGCCTATCCGCATATCGGCCGAGCGAGCTTCCAGGCACCGGCCGTGCTCAGGATTTTGCCGCTCGATCTGAAGCTGCCGGAAGGTGCGCGGATCGGCTATGTCGGCGGAGGCGCCGACCACGTCGGTAGCTGGCTTGGGCGCATGGGCCTCGACGTGACGGAACTCGATGCGGATGCTCTTTCTGGCGATCTCTCTCGATTCACCACGATCGTGGTCGGGATATTCGCTTTCGGCATCCGCAGGGATCTCGCTTTGGCGACGGAACGATTGCATCGCTTCGTCGAGGAGGGCGGCCATTTGGTGACGCTGTACCACCGCCCAAGCGATGGCTGGAGCCCTGAAAGGACACCGGTGCGTCGGATCGAGATCGGCTCGCCGTCGTTGCGCTGGCGGGTCACGGACCCTCAGGCGGAGGTTATCGTGCTGTCGCCGGATCATGTTCTGATGCAGGCCCCCAACGTCATCGGGGCCGAAGACTGGCGGGACTGGGACAAGGAACGCGGCCTCTATTTCGCGTCCCGCTGGGACGAGGCCTATGAACCTCTGCTCGCCATGCACGACGTCAACGAGCAGCCGCTCGAAGGGGCGCTGATCTCCGGCTCCATCGGCAAAGGCCGCCATACCCATACCAGCCTGGTTCTGCATCATCAGCTCGACAAGCTGGTGCCCGGCGCTTTCCGGCTGATGGCCAATCTCGTGCAACCGGCGTGAGCGGGCAGGCGGCACAAGAAATGGAAGGAGAGCGGGCATCCAATGCTCGCATCGGGGTGGGCTGGCTATTGTTGGACATGACGCTCGTTGCGGGCGGCATGACGGCGCTGGTCAAGGCTCAGGGGGCCACCTATCCCGCCTTCCAGCTGGTGTTCATCCGCGCGATGGTGGGGCTTTTCTTCATCCTGCCGCTGATCTGGCGTCATCGGCTGGAAATGACCCGCATCAAGCACCCGTGGCGCAACATCGTTCGCATCTCCTGCAATGCCGCCGCACTGTCGAGCAACTTTCTGGCGATCACCATTCTCCCATTGGCGACCGTGAATGCCGTGGGCTTCTCACGGCCGCTGGTCACCATGGCCATGGCGGTGGCCATGCTCGGCGAGACCGTGAGCTGGCTCCGATGGCTCGGCGCCCTCGGTGCATTCGGAGGCGTCCTGATCGTGATCGCGCCGGGGACCGCCGGTTTCGATGCGAAGGTGCTGGTCGTGCTGGTTTCGGTGGTTTTCGGTTCCCTGGCAATCATCCAGACGCGAGCCTTGAGGGACGAGAACACGACTGTGATGATGGTGTTCTACACCCTTGGCCTGGCGGTGATCACCGCCATTCCCGCCATCATGACCTGGCAGCCGGTCCGGCCCTCCGATTGGCTGCCTCTGCTCGGCATCGGTTTTCTCGCCCAGATCGGCCAATATTGCTTTCTGCGGGCTTATCGTATCGCCGACGCCAGTGTTCTGGCGCCGGTGGGCTATCTTTCCATCGTCTTCACTGCGGCGGTCGGCTATGTCTTTTTCGGCGAAGTGCCGGAGGCTCGCGTGATCCTCGGCGTCGTGGTCATTCTCGCTTCGCTCCAAGCTTCAGCCTGGCTGGAGAGAAGGATGAAACGACGCGCCATCCCATCGCGAGCTAAAGCCCGGCATGAGCGTCCTCGATGACCGCCCTCAGGTCGTCGATCGGGGTCGAGCCGGCCATCTTCTTGCCTTCCAGTTCCCGCGGCACCTTCCAGCCGGGATCGATGCCTTCCATGTTAGGAAGTTCATGCGCAATACCCTTGTGGCAATCGATACAGGTTGCCTGGCCCGACAGCAGATAGCGGGTGTGTATCTCGGCGGCGCGCTGCGTCTGCTTTTGAAGGTCCATCGCCATCGACGAATGGCAGTTGCGGCATTCCAGGCTATCGTTGGCCTTCAATCGCGCCCATTCGTGCTGCGCCAGTTCCAGCCGTTTTTCCAGGAATTTCGGCCGGGTATTGATCGTGCCGAAGATCTTGCCCCAGACTTCCTTGGACGCCTGCATCTTGCGGGCGATCTTGTCGGTCCAGTTGTGCGGAACGTGGCAATCGGGGCAGGAGGCGCGGACACCAGAGCGGTTGGAGAAATGGATGGTGCGGGTCAGCTCCTCGTAGACGTTGTCGCGCATCTCGTGACACGAGGTGCAGAATTTCTCGGTATTGGTTATTTCGAGGGCGGTGTTGAACGCCCCCCAAAACATCACTCCCCCGATGAAACCACCAAGAGTGAGGAAGCCGAAGCCGAGTGTTCCGGCGGGCGTGGCGAGGATATTCCAGGCCCAGAGGATGATTTTCTTGATCCAGGCGATCATAAGTTCACTCGCTTCCCGCTTGCTTGAAACCCATCTCGCTCATGTCCTTGAAAGCGTTGGGCACCAGCGGCCGCGTGTCGGCCTGGGGTACATGGCAGGCGGTGCAGAAGTATCGCCTTGGCGAAACATCGGCGAGCATCTGCCCATCGCGGGTCATGTAGTGCGTGACGCTAATCATCGGCGCGCCCGAAGCCTGCATGAACTCGCGCTTGTGGCAGGACAGACACCGGTTTGCGTTCACCGAAAGCTGATAGCCTTCGATCGAGTGCGGGATGATCGGCGGTTGATCGGGATAGGCACGCATGACCTGCTTGTCGTCAACCACCCATTTCGGCAATGGCGCGGCAGCGCCCGTGGCCATCGAGGGTGTCGGGCCTTCGAGTTGCGGCACCATCTGCTGCACCACCTGGGCGAGGGACGCGGTCGCGAGGAACAGCACGAACCCTGCGGCGACCATCATCCATTCGGATCGCCGGATCAGGCGACGGGAAGTATCTTGACCGCGCATTTTTTGAAATCCGTCTGTTTGGAGATGGGATCGGTTGCGTCGAGGGTGACCTTGTTGATCAACTGGCTGGCATCGAACCAGGGAACAAAGATCACCCCAGGCGGCATACGATTGCGGCCGCGGGTTTCGACGCGAGAGCGGATTTCGCCCCGTCGGGAGACGATGCGGACCTCGGCGCCCTGGTTGATACCGCGCTTGCGGGCATCGTCGCCGTTCATGAAGACGCGGGCACCAGGAAAGGCCTTGTAGAGTTCGGGAACCCGCATCGTCATCGAGCCGGAGTGCCAGTGCTCCAGCACACGGCCGGTCACCAGCCAGAAATCGAATTCCTCATCCGGCGATTCGGCTGGCGGCTCGTAGGGAACAGCGAGGATGACCGCCTTGCCGTCCGGCTGGCCGTAGAACTTCACGCCTTCGCCCGGTTTCACATACGGGTCGTAGCCTTCGCGGTAACGCCAGCGGGTCTCCTGCCCGTTGACCACAGGCCAGCGAAGTCCGCGCACTTCATGATAGCTGTCGTAGGGCGCAAGGTCGTGACCATGTCCGCGGCCGAAAGCGGCATATTCTTCGAACAAACCCTTCTGGATGTAGAAGCCAAAATCCTTGGCCTCGTTGTTGGCGTATTCTTCATTGACCTCGCTGAGCGGGAAGCGGTCGACCTCGCCGTTGCGGAAGAGCACGTCATAGAGCGTCTTGCCGCGGTAGTCGGGATCGGCATCGAGGATATCGGCAGGCCAGACTTCGTCGGTGGTGAAGCGTTTGGAAAACTCGACCATCTGCCAGAGATCCGAACGGGCATCGCCTTTTGCCTGGACGAGCTGATGCCAGACATGGGTGCGGCGCTCAGCATTGCCGTATGCTCCCTCCTTTTCCACCCACATAGCGGCGGGCAGGATCAGGTCGGCGCTCATGGCCGTAATGGTCGGATAGGCGTCCGACACGACGATGAAATTGTCGGGGTTGCGGTAGCCCTGCCAGGTTTCATTGCTCGTGTTGGGGCCGGCCTGGACGTTGTTGTTGACCTGCACCCAATAGAAATTGAGCTTTCCATCCTTCAGCATGCGGTCCTGTTCCACCGCATGATATCCGGGCTTTTCCGGGATGACGCCGTGGGGAATGCGCCAGATCTCTTCGGCATGTTTGCGGTGCTCGGGATTGGTCACCGTCATGTCCGCCGGCAGGCGATGGGCGAAGGTGCCGACCTCGCGGGCGGTGCCGCAGGCCGATGGCTGGCCGGTCAGCGAAAACGGGCTGTTGCCGGGCTCCGAAATCTTTCCGGTCAGGAGGTGTAGGTTGTAGACCATCTGATTGGCCCACACGCCGCGCACATGCTGGTTGAAGCCCATGGTCCAGAGCGACATGACCTTAGTCTTCGGATCGGCGTAGAGTTCGGCAAGCTGCTCGAGGAAGCCCGCATCGACGCCCGTCAGCTCCGCCGTCTTCTTCAGCGTGTATTCGGAGACGAATTCCTTGAACGCCTCGAAGTCCATGGGCTCGGTCTTGGCCGGATCGGCAGAATTGGCTGCGTTGACTTCCACCGGATTGTCGGGCCGCAGGCCGTAGCCAATGTCGGTCACGCCGCGGGCGAACTTGGTGTGACTCTGGACAAAATCCTGGTTCACCCGTCCGGTTTGAATGATGTGGTTGGCGATATAGTTCAGGATCGCCAGGTCCGTTCCTGGCTTGAAGACCATCGGAATATCGGCGAGGTCCATGCTGCGGTGGGTGAAGGTCGAAAGCACCGCCACGCGCACATGCGGATATCCGAGCCGGCGATCGGCGATGCGCGTCCAGAGAATGGGATGCATCTCCGCCATGTTCGAGCCCCAGAGCACGAAGGCGTCGGCATTCTCGAAATCGTCGTAGCAGCCCATCGGCTCGTCCATGCCGAAGGTCCGCATGAAGGCGTAGGCCGCCGAGGCCATGCAATGACGGGCATTCGGATCGAGGTTGTTCGAACGGAAGCCGGCGCGCATCAGCTTGGTTGCGGCATAGCCCTCGAAGATCGTCCACTGGCCGGAACCGAACATGCCGACGGCGGTGGGGCCTTTTTCCTTCAGGACCTTTTTGCACTGCGTGGCCATGACGTCGAAGGCTTCGTTCCAGCTCACCGGCTCGAACTCGCCATCCTTGTCATAGACGCCGCCACGCTTGCGCAGGAGCGGGGTCTGCAGCCGGTCTTCGCCGTACATGATCTTGGAGAGGAAATAACCCTTGATGCAGTTGAGACCGCGATTGACCTCCGCCTGCATGTCGCCGTGGGTGGCGACGACCTGGCCATCCTTGACGCCGACCATCACCCCGCATCCTGTACCGCAAAAACGGCACGGCGCCTTGGACCACTTGATCTGCAGAGCCTCCACCCCGCCCGGTATAGGCTGCGCTTCCGCCGGCAGAGCCACCCCGGCGGCAGCTGCCGCGACCCCGGCCGCATGCGCCTTCAGCATGTCACGCCGTGTCAGTTCTCCCGTCATGGTTCGGCTCTCCTCGTGTTTCCACATGTTCAAACACCATGTTGGCCGCGACGACCCCGTCGAGCACCGATATCCGGCTCAGCATCTCGCCAAGGGCGCCGGTGCTTGCTCCTTCGAGTACGATGACGATTTTCGCGCCGTTATTTGCATGGACCTCAACGCCGGCCATGTCTTTGATGTGAGTCAAAACGCTTTCGGTCGATCCGGGCTTCGTCGCGACCACTGCGCTGGAGATGTGCCAGGCCGTTTGATCAGCCATGGGCTGCCTCCTGGGCAAGGGGCCGCATGCTTATCGCGTTGACCGGGCAAACCTGCAGACACGCGCCGCAACCGGTGCAGAGCATGTCGTCCAGGTCGGGCAGGAAAGGACCGCCCATCCGCGGTCGAAAACGGATGGCTTGAACGGGACAGCTCTCACCGCAGGACTGGCAGGCGATGTTGCTCATCGGAAGGCATCCGTCACCGATGAGGGCGGTATGGGGAAAGCGCGAAGCGGGCTTCTCGTCGAATACGGCTTCAGGACAGCTTTCCTGGCAGGCGGCACAGAAGGTACATTCGCCAGCCGAAAAGTCGACGCTCGGAAGTCCGCCCACGAGGCGGATTATGCCGGTGGGACATCGCTCCGCGCAGAGGCCGCATCCGGTGCAGTTGCGTAGGCTCTCAAGGGAGGCTCCGGGTGGGCAGAGGCGAGGCGGATGGACCGAGGAACGGCCGGTCAATAACTCTCGTCGGGAAAGCGGTGCCGGCCTCATGGACGCTCTCTCAGTGCACCGGAGGGCCGGGAGGCCCGAAAATCATCTGATAAAACCAGACGAGAAATCCGTAGCCTCCGACGACACCGATGGCCACTATCGGCCAGACTCCGAAAGCAAGGGCGAAGAATGCAAGCAGTTCATTACGCCGCCTGCGCCGCAGGTTTGTTGGGGAAGGCGGATCAGAAAGAACGTCCGACATGCAACCTCCTGAATATACACGAATGATAATATACAGTCGGAAAATGGCAACCCTTCCGAGAGTATAAAGAGCCCCGAGCTTCCGGTCGGAGCATTCGTCAGGAGGTATGCGAGCAGTCCATGAGCGGAAGTGGCCGTTCCCAACGATGTGGGAAAGCCCTTTTTTTGTACGGGACTGCTTTGGTCAAAAAGGCTCTATTGCCGTATCAGCCACAGATAGGCGGCAGCCGTCCAGGAGAAGCCGAGCCCGCCGCAACCTTCACCTGTCGTCGGGTCGAAATATTCGGCAAAGCCTTCGGTTTCGATTGCGTCGATGGTGGACTTGCGCAGCTCTTCGGCAAGATCCGTCTGGCCGTTGCGCTTCAGCCCGTCGATCAACAGCCAATTAATGATCGCCCAGGCGGGACCGCGCCAATAACGCTTCGGCTCAAAGCTCTCGATACCGGGCTTGGTGGTGGGAAAGGCGACCTTCACGCCTTTCGACCATGCTTTCATCTCATTCACCAATGCTCCCGCGATTTCCTCCTCCAGGTCCAATGAGAGAAGCGGGATGAAGCCTGCCTGGGTGGGAGCCGCCACGTCCTCGCCCGAGATCAGATCACGGGAGACGAAGCGCGAAAATTCCGGCCGCCACTGGGCAAGCAGTGCCTTGCGGCTCAGAGCATTGAGTGCTGCGATTTCAGCTGCGTCATCTTGCCTTCCGAGCAGTCGGGCGAGATGCTCCAGATCTTCGCCGGCCTTGAGTAGGATCGCGGTCGTCTGAACTTCCGCCACCTTGAACGGTGCCTTTTCCCATTGCCTGGCCGGTTCCCAGTCGCAGGCTGCATAAGTATCGACCAGATGAATGAAGCGCCTGTAATCCTCATCGCGCGGACGCATCTCGGCATTGACGTGACCGGTATCCTTGCGCGCGACCGCCGTTTCGGTCGTGGTCGGCACTCGGGCAAGCGCGAGGTCCCAGGCGGGCGAGTTGTCGCTGCCGCTTTCCCATGGGTGCAGGAGCGCAACGAGCCCGGTTCCCTTGGGGTCGCGGGCGGAATACCACCAGCGATGCCATTTCAGGGCAGCCTCGTAGAGGGGAGGCGTTCTTGCCTCGGCAGGGCCTGCAGCCTCGTGTACCTTGCGCAGCGCGATCGCAAAAACCGGAGGTTGCGTGATGCCCGAGGTCGGGACCGAATGGCGCGTGCGCCAGACGTTAGCGCCGGGGAAATAGGTATCGCTCGGCTGATGGAAGACGATGTGCGGGATCATGCCGTCCGCCCACTGACCCTCGGCAAGCCGTTCCAGTTCACGATAGGCGCGGTCGACGTCATAAAGTGAAAACCCCATGGCGACGAAGGCGGAATCCCAGTTCCACTGGAAGGGATAGAGCCGATCGGTAGGCACCGTATAGCCGCCGCGGTCATTGACCGCGAGAATCCGCCTCGCCTCGTCGAGATGCTTGCTCATTCTTGATACTCCAGGGGTTTCAGGCGGCCGCTGCCGGATAGGATTTGCCGCTTTCGGGCGAAAGCCAGGTGATTCGGTTGCGGTCGAGCTTCAGCCCGATCACATCGCCGCTTCTGACGGTTTCGGATGCCGGCAGGATGACGCGCACCGGCTGGTCGTGGATCGATCCTGTCAGGAGCAGGTGCGATCCCATCGGCTCGGCCACGCGGACCTTCATTTCCATCCCCTCCGGCAGGTTTGCGAGCTCCACGGCTTCGCCGCGAAGGCCAAGCACGATCTCGCTTGCGGACCCATCCGGCACGACCAATTGTTGAACCCCTGCGGCTACACGGCCGTTTTCCACCGGCACCTTGATGAAATTCATCGGCGGATTGCCGATGAAGCCGCCGACGAAACGTGTCGCGGGATGGTTGTAGACGTCGACCGGCGAGCCCACCTGCTCGACCACGCCGTTATGCATGACGGCGATACGGTCGGAGAGGCCCATCGCCTCTGTCTGGTCATGGGTGACATAGATCGTCGTGGTGCCCGCCGATTGCAGCACGGTTTTGAGTTCGGTGCGCATTTCAAGCCGCAGCAGCGCATCCAGATTCGAAAGCGGCTCGTCCATGAGCAGCACCTTGGGCTCGACGGCGAGTGCGCGGGCGACCGCCACGCGCTGGCGCTGTCCACCGGAGAGCTTGTTCGGGTAGCGGTCGAGATAGGGTTCGATATGCAGCAGACCGGCGGCTTTCTCGACCTGCTTTTTCACCCGCGCGTCGTCCACTTTCTGCATGCGTAGGCCGAAGGCGACGTTCTCGTAAACTGTCATGTGCGGGAAGACGGCATAATTCTGAAAGACCATCGCCAGACCGCGGTCCTTTGGTGGCAAGCCGATCACCGACTTCTCGCCGATGCGCACGTCGCCGGAGGTTGCGCTCTCCAGCCCCGCGATGATGCGCAGAAGCGTGGTCTTGCCGCAGCCCGACGGCCCGAGCAGTGAGACGAATTCTCCGTCGTTGATCGTCAGCGAGATTTCCTTCAGCGCCTGGAAGGAGCCGAAGTTCTTGCGGATGCGATCTATGACAATATTGGCCATGGAAATGGTCCCGTTACTTGGAGGAAATGCCCCAGATCGCGAACAGGTAACGCCTGACCGCGAAGATGAAGATGACCGAGGGAAGGATGAGCAGCAGGCCGCCGGCAAACCGGTAATGCATCGGGCTTTCGGACAGCACCGTCAGCAGGTAAGCCGTCAATGTGCGATTTCTGACCGTCAGCACGGAAGCCGCGAAGACCTCGTTCCAGGAAATGACGAAGGCGAAGACCGCCGTCGCCACGATGCCGGGTAGCGCAAGCGGCGCGACGACCTTGAAGAAGGCCTGGATACGGGTGCAGCCGAAGACCCAGGCGGCCTCCTCGAGTTCTCGGGGGACGCCGAGGAAAATGCCCTGCGTCACCAGCGCCGCGAAGGGCAGCGCCAAAACCGTATGGATCAGGCCGACGCCGATAATGGTATCGTAGAGACCGAGCCGGATGTAGGAGACGGTGAGCGGCAGCGCCAGGATGGCTAGCGGAAAGGCGCGGGTGAGCAGCACCAGCAGCCGATAGCTATCCTTGCCACGGAAATTGTACCGGGCAAGCGCGTATCCGGCCGGCGCCCCGAGCAGGATCGACAGCGCTACGGTGATCCCGGCAGCACCGAGCGAATTGAAAAAACTCTGCGTCACACCCTCGGTTCTGAGGAAGAGCAGGAACGGGTCCAGCGAAATGCCCATCGGCAAACCGGTTTTCGGCCACTGGTAGACGCCTTGGCGTCCGCCGAGCGCACCGAGCGCCACGAGGTAAATCGGCACCAGCACCCAGGCGCAGAGCGCGATGATGCCGCTCCACAGCAGCCAGCGGCGAGAAGAGACGAAACCCGCGGGGTTGGCGGTGCTCATGGCAGGCGCTCCGGATCGACCTTGATGGCCTTGAGGTAGACGAGGGTCGCGGCAAGCGAGATGACCATGATCAGGACCGCATAGGCAGCCGCCACCCCGTAATTCTGGTTCTGGTTCTGCCAGTTGTAGGCTTCACCCACGAGAACCGGGAAATTGCGGCCTCCGAGCGCGTAGACGACCGCAAAGACTTCGAAGGCGAGTACGGTCCGCAGGATGAGGGCGGATTGCAGCGCCGGGCGGATGAGCGGCAGGGTGATGCGCCAGAACCGCGTCCAGGGTCCTGCGCCGAAGATTTCGGCGGCTTCCTTGAACTCCTTCGGCACCTGGTTGAGGCCGGCGACGATAATAACCATGACGATCGCCGTGCCGCGCCAGATTTCGGCGATCGCGATCGCGATAAAGAGCGCCACCGGCGTCTGATAGGAAAGCCAGCTCGTTTGCCGCTCGATAAGGCCGAGGCCGAAGAGCAACGAGTTGAAATACCCGGTATTCTGCAGGATCGAGAGCCAGACGAGGCCGGCGGCGAGATCCGAAATGGCAAGGGGAATGGTCCAGATCCAGAGGATGGTTTCGCGGCCGCCCGCGATTTTGGCGACCATGGTGCCCATGGCAAGCGCGATGGCGAGCTGAACCGGTACGACAACAGCGGTGAGCAGGAAGGTATTCTGGACCGAGCGCCCGAAATTGATGTCGTTCACCATGCGCTGCGCATTGGCAAGCGAAGGCGCGCCGTTATCGGAGATCGCCAGCCAGATCGTCTGCACCAGCGGCACGATGAACAGCAGCGCCAGGAAGGCGACGGAAGGCAGGATCAGGAGATAGGGGACCCAGGGTCTGGTTTGCGTCATCGGCGTGCCCCGCAGGCGGATTGAAGAACTGGGTCCGGGCTTGCGCCCGAACCCGAACAGCCTTGGGAGGCGCTCATTCGACGGGGCAGGGGCCGTCGCTCTTTGCATCTGGCGCCCAGCAGGCAGCCTTGGTGTCGGTCATCAGCTTGGAAAGCGTTGCACCCTGCGCCTTGAGTACGTCGGCCACCGGTTCGTTCTGGAGAACGATACGCTGGAAGCTGTCCATGTAGACCTTGTTGAATTCGCCGCCCTTGTCTCCGAGACCGACCGGAAGAAGCGAAATCAGCGCATCGTCGGCAGCTTGTGTGGCTGTGACGGCGCCTGCAAGCAGGGCGACGCCCGGATCGAGATCCGGCGGGAGCTGAACGTTCAAGGTCGGGAAGAAGCCGACGCGCTGTGCGGTCAAAAGCTGCGTCTCCTGCATTGTCAAGTGCTCGATGACCTTGGTGGCGCCTGCGGCATCCGGTGCCCCCTTCGGGATCGCCAGTCCGGCGACGACCGGCATATAGCCGCGCCCCTTCGGACCAGCCGGCGCGGGGAAGACGACATAATCGTCAGGCGAGGCGGAGATCGCGTTCCTGAGACGCGCGACATGGTCCCAGGCAACCATCACTTCGCCGGCGGCAAGCGGCTCCTGCATGAAGTCATAATTGGTGGAATTTGGATTGACCTGAGCCCACAGTTCCTTGAATTTCTCCCAGCCGGCAGCGGCGTCCGCATTCTGGAAGGTGCGCACCACGCCACCCGTAAAGGACGGATAGAAATAGCCCTCGAAATAGCGGGCCATCAGCCCTTTCGGACCCGCCGGAAAGCCGATCTGCGGCTGTCCGGTCGCCTCCTGCAGCTTCCTGCCCCATTCTATGAGCTGGTCATAGCTGAGCGTGTTCACGTCCGCGCCCTCGGGCAGGTGCTGCAGCGCATCCTTGTGGGCAGCCATGACATAGGTGGCCTGCATCCATGGGATGTATTGCTGGCTGGTCTTGCCGAGCTTGCCGAGATCGAGCAATGACTGCGGCATGCCTCCATCGGCCAGTTTCTTCGCCAGTTCGTCGAGCGGCTCGAAACCATCCCTGTCGGCGATCGGCGAAAGCTCGCCATGCAGCGCCCCGACAAGGCTGATCGTATGCTTGCCGGCCTGGCGCTCCGCCTCCATGCGCACGGCGAACTGCGGCGGCTCCTCGACGACATAGTCGATGTCGCCGACGCCTTGCAGCAGTTCTTCGCGCACGACGGTCGCTTCCTCGATCGGGCGAAGCTGGGTGGACAGGAATACAGTCTGTGCCAGCGAGGGTGAGGCGAAGGTCAGCACCGTCGAGGCCAGAATTCCGAATGACAGCAAGCGTTTCATTTGTTTCTCCTCCTTATTGTCTTTCTGTTTGCTTCGGCTGTTGACTAAACATCCGGGAAAGAACGGCGATGGCTTTCCCGATCCACGAATTCGATGGGACGCAGTTCCTGAAGGTTCTCGGCGGGTTCTCCCGCGATGGCGCGAAGCAGCAGGGAGGCGAAGCTCGCGCCGAGGATTTCGCCGGTCATCCGCATGGTCGATAGCGGTGGGCTTGCGAATGCGCCGATCGGCAGATCGTCGTGGCCGACGATGCTGATGGTCTCGCCACCCTCGATTTCACGCAGTGCCCGCAGCGCGCCGATCGCCATTTCATCGGTGGCGCAGACAAGCGCCGTCGGACGCAACGGCCGGCGCAGAAGCTCAAGCGCCGCAAGATAGCCGCCTTGTTCGGTCGGCGCGCCTTCGGCGCAGAGGCTGGCCTCCAGACCGCATTCATCCAGGGCAGCCTGCCAGCCGCGACGACGGGTGTGAGCGAAATAGTATTCCTGCGGGCCAGCGATATGGCCGATCCGGCGATGGCCGGCGGCATGGAAGCGCAATGTCGCTTGGCGGAAGCCGGAAAAACCATCGCCATCGATGAAGGCGTGCGGCGTGGGGGATTCGGTGCGCCCGTTGGTGACGAAGGGAATACCGCGAGATTGCAGGAATTCGACGCGCTCGTCATTGCGTTTGGTGCGCACCAGCAGCATGGCATCCACCCTTCGCCCGTCGACAAAGCGGCGGCACATCTCGAGTTCGCTTTCGCCACGCGGAACGGGCGCAATCACGAGGTTGAGACCGGCGCCGGCGAGATGCTCGGCACAGCCGGAGAGCATGTCGATGAAGTGGGGAGGGCCGATATGGCCCGGATCGCTGGGAAGCGTGACGGCGACGAGTTCGGCCCGTTGCTTGCGAAGCCGGCGCGCCGAGGCGTTTGGCCTATACCCGACCTTGTCGGCGGCTTCTCGAACCCGCTCGCGCGTAGTGGGGGAAACATCCGCATAGCCGTCCAAGGCACGGGAAACCGTGGTGATGGACAAGCCGAGCGATTGCGCAAGCTGTTTTAGATTGGACAAGGTTTCCTCCCTCGTCTCAAGGTTCATCCAAAACGTTTTGGGAGTCAAGCCGAAACGTTTTGGATAGGATTCAGGAGAGGCGAGAAGGGAAAGAGGAGTGTTTGCTAAAGCGCGGCGCGTCTGTCCCGTCTGGCAAGCCGCTCAAGCAGGTAATCCACCTCGGCCTTGGCGGTCGCGGTCAGCATCTGGCCCGGTTTGCGCTGCGCATCTGAGGTAATGACGCCGCGGCGCTTCAACACGTGCTTTCGCACCGCAAGCCCAATGCCGAGCTGCTGCTCATAGCGGATCAGCGGCAGGTGAGCGTCGAAGAGGTCGTGGGCCTCATCACGCTTGCCGGCTGCGAACAGCTCGACGAGTTCCACCAGCATGTCCGGAAAGCCGTAGCCGGTCATCGCGCCGTCGGCGCCGCGTTCCGGTTCGAAATCGAGGAACATGCCGCCATTGCCGCAAAGGATCGAGAACTCCCGCAGTTCGCCGGCCTTCTGCATGGCTCTGAGCTTCGAGATCTTTTCGAGGCCCGGCCAGTCTTCGTGTTTCAGCATCCGGCAGGAGGAGTGGTTTGCGATGACCTTGGCAACGACACTGGCTGACATGACGACGCTGAGCGTCAGCGGATAATCCTGCAGCACCCAGGGGATGTCTTCCCCGATCGCTTCAACGGCCTGCTCGAAATAGCCTACGATCTGTTCGTCCGTGCGAAGCGCCGGTGTCGGCGCGATCATCACGCCGGCGGCTCCCATCTCCATCGCGTCACGGGCAAGCGACCGCATGGCGGCGAAGCCGGGTGCGGAGACGCCGACGATGACGGGCACATTTGCGCGCGATACCACCTGTTTGATGATGGCGCGCGATTCCGAAGGCTCCAGCTTCGGCGCCTCGCCCATAATGCCGAGGATGGTGATGCCGGTAACGCCGCTCTCGACATAGAAATCGGTCAGGCGTTCGATGGATGGGTGGTCGAGCGCGCCATCCGGCAGGAACGGCGTGGTGGCGATGGCATAGACGCCCTTCGATTGTGTGCTGAATGTCATTGTGCGTCCTTCCAGGCCTGGTAGCGCGCCTTGGTTTCCGCGTTCATCGGATAGAGACCGGGCAGCGGCACGCCGCGATCGACCTCGGTCATGATCCAGGCTTCCATGCGCTCCTGTTCGGGCGCCTCGGCTAAAACCGTGTCAAGCAGCTTTGCAGGGATCAGGACCGCGCCGTCTTCGTCCACCACCACGATATCGCCGGGGAAGACGGCGACGCCACCGCAGGCGATAGGTTCCTGCCAGCCGACGAAGGTAAGACCGGCAACGGAGGGCGGCGCGGAGACGCCGTCGCACCAGACCGGAAGCCCGGTGCCGAGCACGCCCGCCGCATCACGCATGACGCCATCGGTCACCAACCCCGCGACCCCGCGTTTGACCATGCGCGAGCAGAGGATATCGCCGAAAATGCCGGCATCGAGCACACCCATGGCATCGGCCACGGCCACGCAGCCCTCAGGCATGGCCTCGATCGCCGCGCGCGTTGAGATCGGCGAGGACCAGCTTTCCGGCGTTGCGAGATCCTCGCGGGCGGGCACGAAGCGCAAAGTGAACGCCGGCCCCACGACGCGGGGCTGACCTGGTCTGAGCGGTTTCGTGCCGCGCATCCAGACGTTCCGGAGCCCCTTCTTCAGGAGAACGGTAGTCAGCGTTGCAGTGGAAACGCCTTTGAGCGTTTCGACGGTCTGCGGATCAAGCGGCATGTCTGGAACCTCGTTGACTGAAAGGAAAGCCCTGACGAAGGGCAAAGGACGGCCTTTGGCGGCATTATGGTCAGCCTAAGAAGAAGAAAAATGTAGCTCTTCCTGCTTTTAGACGATAGCTTTTGTTTTGATGGAAACGCGTTTTCTCGAAACCTTCCTATTGGTCGCCGAGCTTGGTTCGCTGGCCGAGGCATCCCGGCGGCTCGGCATTACGCCTGCCGCTGTCGCGCAACGCATGCAGGCGCTTGAGGAGGATATCGGGGTGCCGCTGCTCACCCGAGCCGGCAGGCGCGTGAGCCCGACCGAGACGGGTCATGCACTCATCGAGAAAAGCCGCACTATCATTGCGGAGGTCCGCGACCTGCGCGCGCTCGCCAATGCCGATCTGCCTTCCGGGGAGTTGCGGCTCGGTGCGATCTCGACGGCACTCACCGGGCTTCTGCCGCCGGCCTTGCGCTCCGTCTTCGCGAGCAGGTCGCAGGTGGAGGTTTTCCTTTTGCCGGGTACCTCCGCTGAACTCTACCAGAGGCTCCGGAATGCCGATATCCACGCAGCAATCCTCGTCAAACCGCCGTTTCCTATCCCGAAAACATTTGAATGGGAGCTGCTGCGGGCAGAGCGCCTCGTACTTTTGGCGCCGGGCGAATGCCGTCGACAATCACCCCATGACATCATCGCGACGCGGCCCTTCATTCGTTATGACCGCAGCAATTGGGGTGGGCGCCTGGCAGACGGCTATCTGAGGAGCCAGGGCCTCAAACCGGTGGAGCGGCTGGAGCTGGATTCGCTGGAGGCGATCGCCGTGATGGTCAGCAACGGTCTCGGCGTTTCCCTGGTTCCGGACTGGGCGCGACCATGGCCCGGAGACCTGGATATCTGCGTTCTCGAGCTGCCGGCTACATCTCCGCCGCGGGAAGTCGGCATGTTGTGGCCTCGCAGCTCGCCCGCGCGCCGGCTCATCGCGATCATGCTGGATGCGCTCAAGGGTCAGAAGTAATAGTTGGCGATCCGATTGCCGCCCAGCTGCCTGTGGTCGACAGGTAACCTAGTATGCGGCATCCGGCAGCCCGGCCATAATTTCCGGAAAACGTCGGCAGCGGCGGGAAGCATGTGCAAGGCGAAAAAGACCGGCGGGAGCGTGACTCCGCCGGTCTTGGCTATGGAAGCCAGGCTCAGGCAGTAGGCTGTTTGGTCTTCCTGAGATAGGGCAGGACCGTGTCGAACGAGCCGAAACGGGTGACGGCGTCTTCGTTCGAGACTGCAGCCGTGATGATGACGTCGTCGCCCTGCTGCCAGTTGGCCGGTGTCGCGACCTGGTGCTTGGCGGTCAACTGGATCGAATCAATCGCGCGAAGGATCTCCGCGAAATTACGGCCGGTCGTCATCGGGTAGGTGAGGATCAGCTTGATCTTCTTGTCGGGGCCGATGACGTAGACCGAACGAACGGTGGCATTGTCGGCGGGCGTGCGGCCTTCCGAGGAAGAGCCGGCCTCGGCCGGCAGCATGTCGTAGAGTTTCGCGACCTTCAGATCGCGGTCGCCGATCAGCGGATATTCGACATCGAAGCCCGTCGCCGTCCTGATGTCGTCCTTCCACTTCGTGTGGCTGTCGACCGGGTCCACCGAAATGCCGATGATCTTCACGCCGCGTTTCCTGAATTCGCCCTCCAGGCCGGCCATCGCGCCGAGCTCGGTCGTGCAGACCGGCGTGAAATTCTTCGGGTGCGAGAACAGAACCGCCCAGCCATCGCCGATCCAATCATGAAATTGGATGGTGCCTTGGGTCGTCTCGGCAGTGAAATCGGGCGCGGTATCGTTGATGCGCAGGCTCATGGCGTGCTCCTCTCTAGCTGGTTCGTATCGGCAAAGGATGGGTCGAAGTCCCTTGAAAGTCCACCTCGCGGGCGCCTCCATTTTTGGAATGCATGCGAGAATTTGGGTTGCAACCATTTTGCGCGGATGTGGCGAATTTAGAACGCGTATTTTTGTGAAGTGAGCCCCGGCCGTGGCACCGTTTTCCAATCATGAGGTCGATTGGAGACGGACGTTCCAGGCCGCGGTTGCAGCTATTGCGCGGTCCCGGCCATGATTTGCGAAAACTGGATAATACCAGTATAGCTCCAGCGAGAAAATCGGCAAGATTTTTGCGAGGCAAGGCGATGGCGACAGTAGATCTGATGGAACTGGTGAGCAGGGAGCTCGATCGTCCGGCTTCCGACGTCCCCCTGTACAAGCAACTGAAAACCGCGATCGAGACTGCGATCCGCTCCAATGCCCTGAAGGCCGGAGCCACGCTGCCAGGCGAGCGGGTGATTGCCGAAACGCTGTCGCTATCGCGTGTCACGGTGAGAAAGGCCCTGGCGCTGCTGGAGGAGGAGGGGCTTTTAAACCGCCGGCATGGGGCGAGAACGGAGATCGGGTCGCGGGTCGAAAAATCCCTTTCGACCCTTACAAGCTTTTCCGAGGACATCCGCGCTCGCGGCCTTGAGCCCGGATGTGCTTGGCTTTCAAAGCAAATCGTCAGGCCATCCCCGGCTGAGATGATGGCGCTTGGGGTTGCCGGCATTACCCATGTGGTTCGGCTGAAGCGGGTGCGCACCGCCGATGGGATACCAATCGCGGTCGAGCATTCCGCTGTTCCTGCCCGTTTCCTGCCAGAGCCTGAAATGGTCGGAGATTCACTCTACGAGGCGTTGGAAAAACGTGGCTTCCTGCCGCAAAGGGCCGTCCAGCGCATGCGCGCGCGCGCGGCCTCTGAGGAGGACGCGACACATCTGCAATGCGAGCCCGGCGCGCCTATCCTGGCGACGGAGCGGCGCTGCTTCCTTGCCGATGGACAGATCGTTGAATATTGCGAGACCCGCTACAAGGGTGAGGTCTACGACTTCGTTTTCGAATTGCGTCGATGATACCAGTCACAAGCTGGTTGCAAGCTGGTATTTTCTATCTATCGTGATGCTCCGAATGGAGTGTCGCGAGTGCTCAAGCTGAAGGAAGAGATCGCCAACAGCCTCATCGTATCCTGCCAGCCGGTTCCCGGCGGGCCGATGGACGATGCCGATTTCGTAACAGGCTTTGCCAAGGCCGCGCTCGATGCCGGTGCCAGCGCCCTTCGCATCGAATCCGTCGCTTATGTCAGGGCGGTGCGGTCCGCGGTTTCCGTGCCGATCATCGGCATCGTCAAGCGTGATCTCGACGATAGCCCGGTCCGGATCACTCCCTTTGTTGCGGATGCGGAGGAACTGGCGGATGCCGGTGCTGACATCGTTGCCTTCGACGCGACCGATCGGCCGAGACCCGCTTCCGTCGAGGAGCTGGTGAAGGCGGTGAAGGCGAAGGGCAAGCTGACGATGGCGGATTGCTCCTGCCTCGAAGATGCCCGCCGGGCGCTTGCAGCTGGCGTCGATTTCGTCGGGACGACGCTTTCCGGTTATGTCGGAGGCCCTGAGCCGGTCGAGGCCGATATCGACCTGATTGCCGCTATGCGGGAGCTTACGCCTTACGTGATCGCCGAAGGCCGCATCCGCTCGCCAGAACAGGCGGTTTCCGCCGTGCGGGCCGGCGCCTGCGCGGTCGTGGTGGGCTCGGCAATCACCCGCACCGAACACGTGACGTCATGGTTCCAAGAGGCCGTCTCGAAAGCGTTCAGAGCGCAACGCGGTGAGCCAGTGCTGGCGATCGATATCGGCGGAACCAAGACCATGGCGGCGCTGGTTGCAGGCTCCAACGTGCTGGAGGAAATCACCGTTCCGACCATTCGCGAGGCCGGCCCGGACGCTTGGCTTTCCGCAGTGGCGAAAAGCACGGCAGCTTGGGCCGGGCGGTATGAGTGCATCGGTATCGCCGTCACAGGATTCATCCAGGCAGGCAGATGGTCCGCCCTCAATCCCGCCACCCTCGGAATCCCGAATGGCTATCCTCTGATCGAAAAGGCCGAAAAGCTGTTCGGCAGGCGCGCCTATGCCGTGAACGATGCGCAGGCGGCCGCCTGGGGCGAGCATCGGTTCGGAGCGGGCAGGGGCTCCAATCTGGTCTTTCTCACCATCTCGACGGGTATTGGCGGCGGCATCGTCGTCAACGGACGGCCGCTGCTCGGACTTGCTGGCCATTTTGGTCTGATCCGCAGTCCTTCACGAGGGGAATCGCCTCTGGAAGACCATACATCCGGGCGCTGGATCGCTGCCGAAGCCACTCGGAACGGGCACCAGGCGGATGCGGCCACAGTTTTCGGCCGGGCACGCGAAGGTGAGGCGTGGGCACGGGACATCGTTTCCCGCTCGGCCGAAAACGTCGCCCTGCTTTGCAGGGACATCCAGATGATGCTCAATCCCGAGGTGATCGTCATCGGTGGAGGTATCGGTCTCGCCCATGGCTATCTGGACGCGGTTCGAGACCATCTGGCAGGGCTTGCCTCACCGGCTGCCCCCAATCTCATTGCAGCAAAGCTCGGCGCACACGCCGGCATCATCGGGGTTGCCGATCTCGCTCGCGAGGCGGGATAGGCGCACCGCAATGGCAGGCATTCAAATGCAACGATAAAGAAGGGAACCAACGATGAAAATGATGAGAACATCTCTTGCGGCAGTTGCCGCTCTGCTTTCGAGCATAGCTATGCCGGGTCTTAGCAATGCCGCCGTCACCGTGCTCGGCTGGCCGGGTGGTTCTGAGGAAACCGCCCTTCGCGCCGCCGTGGAAGCCTATAACGGCAAAGCTGCGGAAACCGACAGGGTCGAGCTTCTCTTCTTCAACCGTGACGGTTTTTTCGACAAACTGCAGGCGGATATGGCCGCCGGCTCCAGCGCCTTCGACATCAATCTCGTCGCTACCTATTCGATCGGCCGCTATGCCCCCTATATGGAGCCGATCGAGCTTGGGCCGGATGCCGCCAAGGTCTTCGGCGAATCCGTGCTGAAGACCATGCAGTTCGACGGCAAGCAATATGGCGTGCCGACCGATCTTTCCCTGCATTTCATGTATTATCGCAAGGACCTGATCGAGGCGCTGATGGCGGATGATGCTGCCAAGGCAAAATATGCTGAGATCGCCAAAGAGCATCTTGAAAAGGAGCTGCAGCCGAAGGATCCCGATCAGTGGACCTGGGAGGACTGGGCGGCGACCGCGCTCTATTTCAGCAAGCAGGTCAACGACGAAAGTCCCGTGCGCTATGGCACCGTATTGCAGATGAAGAACCTGCTCTTCAACATGATGGTCTTCCAGTCTCTGCCACGATCCTACGGCGGAGATTGGATGGATGCGGCCGGCAATGTCACCATTGATTCCGAAGCTTATCGGACAAGTCTTGAGCTCTACAAGAAGCTTTACGACGCCGGCGCCTCGCCGCGCGATTCCTTAAGCTATGAATTTGCCGAAACCAACGCCGCCTATAGCGCGGGCCAGGCTGCGACGGCACTGCAATGGAACGCCGCGGCCGCCGATCTGACGAACGCGGAAAAGTCACCTGCCGTAGCCGATGTGACCGGTGTCGTCGCACCACCCGCAGGGCCGAACGGCCGCGCCGATCATATCCACGGGCTCGGCCTCGGCCTCAACAAGAATGCCAAGAACAAGGAAGGGGCGATCAAGTTCCTGAAATGGCTGGCGAGCGAGGAGGCGGCGCTCACCTATGCACGAGGCGGCGGTTCACCGGCGCTTGCCCCCGAGGTGGTGGCGAAGGTCGCTTCCGAGCGCCCGGACCTGGTCAAGCTCGGCGAGTTTGCCAGCCGGTATGGCTACGTCATGACCGGCGCGACATCGGCCAATGCCCTTTCCATCTATGAACTCCAGGCCAAGGAGTTTACCGGCTATTGGTCCGGCCAGCAGAGCCTCGACGACGCACTTGCCCATACCAAGGCGGGCATGCAGGATCTTCTGAAGAAGTAATTCATTCCCGGACGCGGCCGAATGGGCGCGCGTCCGGCATTTCCCGGCGGATCGAGATGGCTATTGTAAACCGCGCCGAGGGCAGGCTCTATTTCACGCCGCTCGTCGGCTTCCTGCTGCTGTTCCTTGGCTTTCCGGCGATCGTCAATCTCGTCTATTCCGTTTCGACGGTGAATTTCGAGACCCTGCGCAGCCCGACGATCACCGGCTTCGGCAACTATCTTTCGGTCCTTGGCGACCGGGAGTTCTGGCGTTCGGTTTCCTTCTCGATGCGCTTCGGCATCGTCACGGCGCTTGCCGAGTGTCTTATCGGCCTTTTTCTGGCGATCTTCCTGGCGCCGCTCCTCGCGAGACGTTCGGTGCTGATGGCGCCGCTGATGCTGCCTCTGATGGTGGCGCCTGCCATGGTGGGGCTCATGTACCGTCTGGTGCTCCACGAGTTCGCCGGCCCCGTGCCCTATTACCTGTTCGAGTGGTTCGGCGACAGCCCCGCCTTCCTCGACGTCAACAATGCTTTCCGAACGCTCGTGGTGGTCGAGGTACTGCAGTGGACGCCCTTCGCCTTTCTGCTGTTCTACATGGCCTATGTGGCGATCCCGCTCGATGTGCGCGAAGCCGCCGCCCTCGATGGGGCGACATCTTTCAAGGCACTGTGGTGGATCGAGCTGCCGCTCATGCTGCCGACGCTCACCATCGCCTTCTTCATCCGCTTCATCGACGGCTTCCGCGTCTTCGACAATGTCTATGCGCTGACCGGAAGCGGGGCAGGGGGCTCCACCACCTCGCTGTCGATCTACATCTATCACGCCTTCTTCAAACAAGGGGCGATCGGCAAGGCGGTCGCCGCATCGGTCCTCCTGTTCCTGGCGTCACTTGTGGTTCTCTGCGTTCTTAATTGGCTCGCCGGATTGCGGAGGAGGTAAAATGCTGAACGGCCTGCGTTGGATCGTCTATGCGATCGCCGTGCTGGCGATGAATTTTCCGGTGATCGTCACGCTGGTGACCTCCTTCAAGAGTGCCCGCGAACTCTCGACCAATGCCGGTCTCTGGATCAACCAGCCAACGCTGGAGAACTATTTTCGCGTGCTGAGCGACACAAGCCGCTTCAATATCTATATCTATCTGGCGAACAGCGCCGCTGCCGCGCTCATCGGTACGGGGCTTGCGATCCTGCTGGCCTTTCCGGCAGCCTATGCAATTGCCCGCAGCGAGGCCGGAAGACGCATCCTGCTGCCGGTCGTCGTCAATCTGCGCGCCGTGCCGCTCATCATCTTCGCCATCCCGCTTTACATGATGTATCAGTGGCTCGGGCTTCTGGACACGCAGCTCGGTCTCGGCTTGATCCTCACCATCGTCAACGTGCCGCTCGCATTGGTAATCCTGGTGAACGCCATTTCCGACGTGCCGGCCGAGCTGGACGAGGCGGCCAAGGTGGATGGCGCGAGTTCCCTGCAGGTGATGCTGATGATCATCCGCCCGGTGATCCGGCCGGCGCTCGTCACCACCTTCATCTTCGGTTTCATCACCGCCTGGAACGAGTTCCTCTTCGGCCTGATGCTGACGACGAGCCGCGCCGTGCCGATGACGGTTGGCTCTTCCTTCTTCTTTGCGGCGAGCGGCGGGGGCGTGCAATGGGGCACTGCATCCGCGGTCATGATCCTCGGCGCCCTGCCGCCGGCGCTGCTCGGCCTTCTCATGTACCGGCAGATTTCCGGCTCGATGATGGCCGGAGCGGTGAAGGGTTAGAGATCGAAGGTGTCGCTTTCGCCAGGCACGAGTTCCATTGGCCATAGCCGGCGGACCGCCGCATCCGGATAGTGGTTCGAATAGGTTGGCATAGTGGCGAGCAGGGATTCGGCCAGCGAAATTCCGAGCTCCCGCAGGGCCAGGCTGAAGCAGGTCAAGCGTGGCGAGAGAAACTGCGAATGCGGGCTCTGGCGTCCGATGACGGCGATGTCGCGCCCCGGTTTCACGCCAGCTTCGTTGAGCCCGCGATAGAGGCCGATCGCAATCGCCTCGTTGACGAGCACGATGGCGGTCGGACGTTCCCGGCAGGCGATGAGATCCCGCGCGATCTGGTAGCCGCCCGCCTCGTTGGGCGTGGAGCGAAAGACCTGGGTTTCATCCAGAGCCAACCCACGACGCGCGAGCGCTTGCCGGCAACGATCGACGAACACATAGCCGAGATTCATGTCGTCATGCGGGCGGGTGACGGCGATGCGCCTGTGACCGTGGGAAACGAGCCGATCGATCGCGGTATCGGCCATGCCTTCGAAATCCAAGTCGAACCACGGCTGGCCGACATCGGTCAGGCTGCGCCCGAGTGCGATGAAGGGAATATTGCTTTTTGCCAGGAACTCGAACCGTTCGTCATGCCGGCGTGTGGCGGAGAGGATGATGCCGTCGGCAAAGCCGCGCGCGACGACGCGCTTCAGATAGGCCTGCGGGTCTTCTTCGGAAGAGCATAGCAGAGCGACGAGATCGAGCCTGTGGCGGGCGAGCACCGTCTGGACGCCGTCGAAGACGCTCATGAAGAAGGTATCGCCCTGGCCAGTGATCTCCCGGCCCGTCTGCATCATGAAACCGATGACGCCGGTGGAGCCCTTGCGGAGCGCCCGACCTGACTGATTGGCGACATAGCCCAGCTTCTCGGCCGCCTCAAGCACGCGCCGGCGGGTCTCCTCATTCACATCGGGCTTGCCGTTGAGCGCTCGCGAAACCGTTCCGATCGAAATATCGAGATGCCGTGCAAGCTCGCGAATTCCCGTCATTTCTGCTGCTTCCTCCCGGAGACCGAGTTTCGATCCCATATCGGCTATTGACATGAAATCCGCTTCACGCATAGTATCGTAAACGTTTACGGAAGCCAATCGAGGAGTTGACGGCGACCGTTTCAGGAGGATTTCAGTGACGTACAAGGCAGTCTTGTGCGGGTGCGGTGCAATGGCCAAGGGGTGGCTGAAGGCGCTCGCATCCAGCCCCGGTCTCAAGGACAAAGTGAAGGTCGTCGGCCTCGTGGATATCAACCGCGAGACGGCCGAGGCGCGAGCAGCGGAATTCTCCCTGACGGATGCGGTTATCGGAACGGATCTGGGCGAGGTGCTCGACGCAACGGGCGCCGATATCCTGTTCGACATCGTCGTACCGCCCGCACGCCGCACGGTCGTTGCCGCCGGCCTTTCCCGCGGCTGCCACGTGCTCAGCGAAAAACCAATGGCGACGTCGTTGGATGAAGCCCGCCAGTTGAGGGAGCTTGCCGATAAGGCAGGGCGGCTGCACGCGATCGTGCAAAACCGTCGCTATATCGCCGGTGTACGTCGCATCCGCCGACTGATCGAAAGCGGCGCCCTGGGCCAGCTCACCGGGCTTCATTGTGATTTCTTCTTAGGCCCGCACTTCGGCGGCTTCCGCGAGGAAATGGACAATGTCCTGCTTCTCGACATGGCAATCCACACATTCGATGCGGCCCGTTTCATGTCGGCTAAGGAGCCGCTTGCCGTCTATTGCCATGAAACCAATCCGCCCGGTTCCTGGTATCGCCATGGCGCGGCGGCAAGTGCGATCTTCGAACTCTCCGACGACGTCGTCTTCACCTATCGCGGCTCTTGGTGTGCGGAAGGAGCCGCCACGAGCTGGGAGAGCGCCTGGCGGCTCACGGGCACGAGGGGCTCGCTCCTCTGGGACGGCGCCGATCGGTTCGAGGCCAATGTCGTGGCAGGCGAAGAGGGCTTTTTTCGCCCCGTCGAGCCGATTGCCGTGCCCGAACCCGAACATGCCGAAGATACGCACGGCCATGCCAGCGTGATCGAGAGTTTCATTGCGGCGATCGAGACGGGGCAACGGCCCGAAACCGACGGCAGCGACAATATCAAGAGCCTTGCAATGGTCTTCGGCGCAATCGAGAGCGCCCGAGATCGCAAGCGCGTCACCATAGCAGCGTGAGGAAACAATGACCGATCCCGCCAAGTCCATCCGCATCGGCACCATGGTGAGCGCCACCAAGGGCGACGCCGCCCGGCGCATCGGACAGATCGCCGATATGGGTTTCGAGAGCTTCGAGCCTTTCTTCTGGCAGACCACCAACGGACAGGACCTCGCCGAACTCGGCAAGCGCTGCGTCGATGCGATCGGCGACCGCGACATCACCATCTCGACGATCGGCATGTTCGGCAATCCGCTGGAAGAGCAGGAACTGGACCTTCAGACGCTGCAGGGCTGGAAAGACTGCATCGACAATGCCCATCACTTCGGCGCCACCTGCGTGGCGGGGTTCACCGGCCGTGTCCGTAACAGGCCGCTGCCGGAAAGCCTGCCGCGCTACGGCCAGGTCTGGCGCGAGCTTGCCAAGCGCGCCGCCGACAAGGGAGTGAAGATCGCCTTCGAGAATTGCGCCATGGACGGCAACTGGACGACCGGCGACTGGAACATCGCCCACAATCCGGATGCCTGGGAGCTGATTTTCAACGAGACGCCGGACGACCATATCGGGCTCGAATGGGAGCCATGCCATCAGATGGTCTACCTGATCGATCCGCTACCGCAGATCCGCAAATGGGCTTCCAAAATCTTCCACGTACACGGCAAGGACGCGACGATCCGCTGGGATGTCATCCGCGAGCACGGCATTTTCGGTAAGGAAAAATTCGTCTTCATGCGTACGCCCGGCTTCGGCGACACGAACTGGACGGACGTCATCTCGGAACTGCGTCTCGCCGGTTGGTCCGGCTCCATCGACATCGAGGGCTGGCATGACCCGGTCTATCGCGACGCGCTGGAGATGACCGGCCAGGTCCACGGCCTGAACTACTTGAAAGGATGCCGGGGAGGCGATTTCGTCACCGATCCGGTGTGAGTGAGACATGCGGCCCGGCACGGAGGATGCAGGTCCGACAGGATAACCGACAGGAGGAGACTATGGGTATCCGCAAATACGCAATGCTTGGCGCTCTGGCGCTCGCAACCGTCTCGAGCTTCTGCATTCCCGCACAGGCTGAGGACGTGACGATCACCGTCTGGTCGCTCGATCGCGACATCCAGCCGGCCCCGAACCTCATCGCCGACTACAACAAGCTCAATACGGGCATCAAGGTCGAATACCGGCAGATCCAGTTCGACGACGTGGTGAGCGAAGCCATGCGCGCATTTTCGACAGGGCAGGCGCCGGACATCATCGCCGTCGACAATCCCGAGCATGCGCTTTTCGCCTCACGCAATGCCTTTCTCGACCTGACCGACATGATCGCCAAGTCCGAGGTGGTCAAGACCGCGAACTATTTCCCCGGTCCGCTTGCCTCCACCATGTGGGACGGCAAGAATTACGGCATCCCGAAAGCCACGAACACGATCGCGCTCTACTACAACAAGGACATGTTCAAGGCGAAGGGTCTCGACCCGGAAAAGCCGCCGCAAACCTGGACCGAACTGGTGGATGCCGCGCGCAAGCTGACCGACCCGGCAGCGAACGTCTATGGGCTTACCTTCTCCGCCAAGGCCAATGAGGAGGGGACCTTCCAGTTCTTGCCCTGGGCGCAGATGGCCGGTGCGAGCTACGAGAACATCAACGCGGAAGGCGCGGTCAAGGCGCTCGACACGTGGAAGACGATCCTCGAGGAAAAGCTCGCCTCTCCCGATACGCTGACCCGCAGCCAATGGGATTCGACCGGCACCTTCAATTCCGGCAATGCCGCCATGGCGATTTCGGGCCCTTGGGAGCTCGATCGCATGACGGAAGAAGCGAAGTTCGACTGGGGCGTGACGCTGCTGCCGGTCCCGGAGCAGGGTGCCGAACGCTCCTCCGCCATGGGGGACTTCAACTGGGCGATCTTCGCCAATACCGATCACCCGGAGGAATCCTTCAAGGTGCTCGAATATTTTGTCTCGCAGGATAACCGAATGTTCAAGGACTTCGGCCAGCTTCCGGCCCGCTCGGACATATCGATCCCTGAAACGGGCGAGCCCAAGAAGGACGCCGCGCTGAAGGTCTTCGTCGAGCAGCTTAAATATGCGAAGCCCCGCGGCCCGCATCCGGAATGGCCGAAGATCTCCAAGGCGATCCAGGATGCCATCCAGGCGTCGCTCACCGGGCAGATGACCTCACAAGAGGCGCTCGATCAGGCGGCCGCGAAGATCAAGGCCGTGCTCGACTGAACGCAGGCTCCAACAGTTCCTCCCGGCGGGGCTGGCATGGCGCAGCCTGCCGGCCCTGACCGGAGGAGGGGATCATGAAAAGAATTCTTTCGAGCATCACCGATGGCAGAGGGTTCGACATCGCGCTTGTCGCCTTGCCGCTTGCCTTCCTGCTCCTGCTTTCGGGCCTGCCGCTCCTCTACAACGTGCTGATGAGTTTCCAGGAAGTGGACATGTTCTCGCTCGGCACGCTCTGGCGGCCCTTTGTCGGCTTCGAGAACTACAGGGAACTCTTCGAACAGCCGGAAACGCTGCCGATCCTTGGCAATACCGCGATCTTCGTGACCGCCTCGATCGCCGGCCAGTTCCTGATCGGCTTCGGGCTGGCGCTTTTCTTCTGGACTAATTTTCCGGGAGCCTCCTGGTTGCGCGGCCTCTTTCTTGTTTCCTGGGTCATGCCGGGTCTCGTCGTCGGCGCGATCTGGAACTGGATTCTCTCCGGCGACTTCGGTGTTCTCAATTTCCTTCTGCGCGAAAGCGGGCTCATCAGCGGTAACATCTTCTGGCGCTCGGACCCCAATTATTCGCTGTGGGCCGTTGTCATGGCCAATGTCTGGCTCGGCACCTCGTTCAACATGATCCTGTTGTCGGTGGGTTTGTCCGCCATCCCGGGTGATCTCTACGAGGCGGCTGAACTCGACGGCGCCAATGCCTGGCAACGCTTCTGGACCATCACCCTGCCGATGATGCGCTCCTCGATCGGCGCTCTGATCGCGCTCGGCCTTATCTTCACGCTGCAGCAATTCGATCTCTTCGCGGCCATCACCTCCGGCGGCCCGAACAATTCATCCAATGTCACGCAATACTGGGCTTGGGATATGTCGTTCAGACAGTACGATTTCGCCAAGGGCGCGACGATTTCCGTCATCATGATCGTCTTCGTCATGCTGGCATCCATCGTCTACGTGCGTTCCACCCGGCATGAGGTGCGCGGATGAGCGATACCTTCCGCGAAAGATCGATGCTCGTCATCGCGCTGGTACTGGCAGCGATCTACCTCTTCCCGCTTTATTGGATGTATATCACGGCGCTCAAATCCGGTTCGGCGATGTTCGCAACCCCGCCGGCCTTCTGGCCCAGCGATCCGCAATGGCAGATCTACGGCCAGGTATGGGAAAGCCGGAATATGGGCCGCTACGTCTGGAATTCCGTGGTGATCGCACTGGGCTCCGTCGCCGTCATCACCGTGCTGGGCGTCGGATGCGCCTATGTGCTCGCCCGCTACCGGAATGTCTGGGTCGATATCGGGCTCTTCCTGATCCTCATGCTGCAAGTCCTGCCGGCTTCCCTGATGATCACGCCGATCTTCGTCGGCTTCTCTCAGGTCGGGCTGCTCGAATATCCGCGGCTCGCCGTTATCCTGGCGATCGCCGCAAAAAGCATGCCCTTCTTCGTCGTGCTGGTGCGCGCGACATTCATGAGCGTGCCGCAGGAACTGGAAGAAGCCGCACTGGTCGACGGCAATTCCCGGATCGGCGCCTTCTTCAGCATCGTGCTGCCGCTCGCCCGCAACGGCATTCTCGTCAGCGCCATCCTGATCTTCATGCAGGCCTTCGGCGAGTTCGTCTATTCGAAATCCATGATCCAGGCGATCGAACTGCAGCCGGCAAGCGTCGGGCTCAATAGTTTCATGGGGCCGAACACCAATGAGTGGAACAATATCATGGCTTACGCCACCATCTATGTGACGCCCATTCTTGCCATCTTCGTTCTTCTGCAGCGCCGTATCGTCTCCGGCCTCACATCGGGAGCCCTCAAATGACCCCCCAGATCGAGTTTTCCGGCGTCAACAAATATTACGGCGCCTACCATGCGCTCAAGAATGTCGAGCTTTCGATCAAGAAAGGCAGCTTCACGGCACTCGTTGGCCCTTCGGGCTGCGGTAAGTCCACCTTGCTGCGCTCGCTTGCGGGTCTCGAGAGCATTTCTTCCGGAACCTTGAAGATCGCCGGCGACGTGATGAACAAGGTGCCGCCACGCAAGCGCGACGTCGCCATGGTGTTCCAGTCCTATGCCCTTTATCCGCATATGACGGTTGAGCAGAACCTGACCTATAGCCTACGCATCCGCGGCACACCGAAAGCCGAGGCGAAGAAGGCGGCGGAAGAGGTTGCGGCGACGACCGGCCTTTCCCATCTGCTTGGCCGCTATCCGCGCGAGCTTTCCGGCGGCCAACGGCAACGCGTCGCCATGAGCCGGGCCATCATCCGCCACCCCAAGGCGTTCCTGTTCGACGAGCCGCTATCCAATCTCGACGCGGCGCTCAGGGTCCATATGCGCAAGGAGATCCGGGCCCTGCATGACCGGCTCGGCGCCACGTCCGTCTATGTGACGCACGACCAGATCGAGGCGATGACCATGGCCGATCACGTCGTGGTCATGCGCGCCGGCGTGATCGAGCAGCAGGGAAAGCCGCTCGATCTCTACGACCGCCCGGTCAATAAATTCGTGGCCGGCTTCATCGGCTCGCCTGCGATGAACTTCCTGCCGGCGATCGGCAGCGACGATGGCCGCTCACTTGTCGTCGATGTCGGCGCGCCGCAGTCGATACCGATTTCGATTAATGTCGAGCCCGGTCGCAAGGTCATCGCGGGTATTCGTCCCGAACATATCAGCGTCGTGGCAGCCGACAGCGGGCTTATGCGCGTTCCCGTCGCAGTCGTGGAATCCACCGGTTCGATGAGCTACATCACCACCGCGACAAAACCGGAGCTTGCGATCGTCGAGACCGGCCGCACCGACGTTTCCGGGGGCGACCTCATCGGCCTGTCGTTTGCTCCGCAATCCGTCCATGTCTTCGATGCGGAAACCGAAGAACGCATCGGATAACGAAAGAGACACCGACACCTCAATTCACGAACTCCAGCACTTGTGCATGCGCAGCTATTGGTAGGAGAGTACGGGGTACCTCGACCAACTCTCTCTTCCAGCTGCAGTGGGGTTCACCATGAATCTTCGATTCATAGAGACGTTTCTCTGGATCGTACGGCTCGGCAGCTTCAGCGCCGCCGCGGAGAAACTGAACGCCACCCAGGCTTCGATATCGAATCGCATCGCCACATTGGAGCGGGAACTCGGAGTGCAGCTTTTCGACCGCGAGAGCCGCAATGTGACGCTTACTTCCATCGGCCGGGCCGCGGTACCGAAGGCCGAGGAGATCATCCGCGCGGCCAACGAGTTCCGCGAGGCAATCGCCTCTCCGACGACCCTCAAAGGAACGGTCAGTATAGGCACGATCGATTCCATCGTGCATTCCTTCCTGCCCCATCTCTTCGAACGGGTTCAGGAGCGCTATCCCGGTATCGCCATCGACCTCAACGTCGATACGAGCCTCAATGTCGCACGGGAAATTACCGACCAAAAGATCGATCTCGCCCTTATCATGGGGCCGGTTCAGGACCCGGCGCTCATAAACCTCGAACTGGGCACATATCGCTGCGTCTGGGTCGCCAATCCCAAATATGGGCTGCACGGCCGCCGATTGAGCTTCGAGGATCTCTGCGGATATCCGATTTTCGCCTTTTCGAAGGGAAGTGCGCCGCATCATGGATTGCTCAAGCAGTTCCGTGACGAGGGGCTCGATCCGCCGACGATCTCCAACTCGAATTCGCTCGCAACCATCATGCGGCTCGCCAGCGATGGTCTCGGCATCGCCCCTTTGCCGCGCGTCATTCTGGATGAGCATCTTGCTTCGGGGAAACTGGTGCAGCTCGACGTTTTTCCGGCATTCAAGCCGCTGACCTTCCACGCGGTCTATCCGGATCACCCCGACAATCTCCTGCCTTCGATCATCGCTGCCATGGCGGCGGAGGTTTCGCTTTCCATGGCGGATGTATGAACGCGGGGATGTTCGGGCGGGAGCCGCATAAGAAAATTCTATGGGAACGGGTAAGTTTTTCCCGTTTGTCCTGATGGGTGATTTCGCCCACCATTCCTTCGTCCAACTGGAGGTGCGAAGGTGAAAGTAAGCCTGGTACAAATGAATTCGCAGGCCGATAAGGCGAAGAATATCCGTGATGCCATCGACTTGATCGAAAACTGTATTGCCCGGGACAGTCCGGATCTTGTCGTCCTGCCCGAATATTACGCCTTCCTCGGTGAAGGTAAGGAAAACATCTATGCAGCCGGGGAGAATTTTCCTGACGGCGAAGCCTATCGTGCCATGTCCGAACTGGCGGCCAGGCATAAGGTCACGATCCATGCCGGCAGCGTCGTGGAAAAGGATGGCAACAATCATTTCAACACGACCGTCGTCTTCGGGCCGGAAGGCCAGGAACTGGCGAAGTACCGGAAGATCCACCTGTTCGATGTCGACACGCCCGGCGGCACAGTCTACCGCGAGTCCGACACGATCAGCCGCGGACAGGATGTCGTGACGTACAAAGTGGCCGGCAAGACCGTCGGCTGCGCGATCTGCTATGACATACGCTTTCCCGAGCTGTTCCGCGCACTTCGCGACGAGGGAGCGGAGGTGATCGTGCTTCCCGCAGCCTTCACGCTGATGACGGGCAAGGATCACTGGGAGGTGCTGGCCCGGGCACGCGCGATCGAGACGCAGACCTATTTCCTTGCGGTCGGTCAGGCGCTCTCCCATTCCGATGGGAAGAAGTGGTGCTGGGGGCATTCGATGGTGATCGACCCCTGGGGGCATATCGTGGCCCAGTGCTCGGACGGTGTCGGGACGACGAGCGCCCGGCTCGATCTCGATTATGTGGAAAAAGTTCGCGGCGACGTACCGGTCGCGCAGCACCACGTTCTGTGATGGAGGCGATACGGATGTTCGAAGTCAATCCCATGCCTGCCCAACTCGATCCTCATCTGATCGGGTTGCTCGAAAAAGTGGAAGTCGCCACCATCGGCCATTTTCTGCACTCCGGCTTCATGGACCGCGAACTGCGCGCCGTGCTTCCGGAAAAGCGTGTCGCCGGGACGGCGGTCACCGTTCGCCTTCCGCACGCGGATTCCACCATTCTCCATTACCTGACGAAGATCGTCAGGCCCGGCGACTTCGTCGTCGTCGAGCGCTGTGGCGACGATCGCCATGCCTGCTGGGGAGGTGTGGTCACCCATGCCATGAAGATTGCCGGCATTGCGGGCGCTGCAATCGATGGGCCGGCCACCGATTTTTCCGAAATTCGGAAGGTCGAGATGCCGATGTGGTGCCGCGGTCCTTCGCCCATCACGACCAAGATCCTCGGGCTCGAAGGCGCCATCAATGTGCCGGTGACGGTGGGCGGCCAGGTGATCAAGCCCGGAGATGCCATCCTTGCCGATGAAAGCGGCGTCGTTGTTCTAGCGCCATCCTCCGCCAAGGCGGCTGCCGAAAAAGCGATCGGCATGCAGGAAAACGAAATCAAGCTCCTGGAACGGCTCCGCAACGGAGAATTCCTGCCGGATATTTCCGGGGCAACCAAAATCGTGGAGGACGAAAGCCGCCGCGTCGCCTGACAACTGTCTTTCTCAACGTCAAAAAAGAGGGAACGAGAAGATGTTAGCCAGACTTTCAATCGCCGTGTCGATCCTTGCTCTCGGAGCCGCAACTGGGGCGGCTGCCGAGACGGTCACAATCACAGCCTATAGCGGGATATTTCAGGATCACTACACGAAGGCCGTCGTAGAGCCTTTCATGAAGAAAAATCCCGACATCAAGGTCGAGTTCTACGGCCTGCCGAACTCCGCACAGATGCTCGGAACCCTTCGCGCCCAGAAGGACAGTCCACAGATCGACGTCGCGATCCTCGACATCTCGGTGGCAAAGGCCGGAGCTGACGAAGGGCTCTTCGAAAAGGTCGACGAGAGCGTCAGCGCCAATGTGAAGGATCTTTACCCCAATGCATTCGCGGAAGGTGTCGCGGGCGTAGCCGTCACCTTCGACAATCTCGTACTGATCTACAATACCGACCAGATCAAGAAGGCGCCGACGTCCTGGAACGCGCTATGGGATCAGAATTACGCGGGCAAGCTGGTCATCCCGGCCGTTCCCGACATCCAGGGAACGACGCTGACGATCATCGCCAACAGGCTCGCCGGCGGCGGCGATTACAAAGAGAACGTCGATGCGGGCATCGAGAAACTCGGTGAACTCGCGCCCGGTGTGCAAACCTGGGAGCCCAAGCCGGACGTGTATACGCCGATCGCGAACGGCCAAGCGGCTATCGGCATCGGCTGGAACGCACGCGCGCAGATCTATTCCGGCACCTCCGGCGGCAAGATGGCGGTGGTTCTGCCCGAGGAAGGCAGCGGTTTCCAGATCAACACGATCAACCTCGTGAAGAATGCTCCGGCAGGCGATGCGGCGAAGAAGTTCATCGATTATGCGCTGAGCCCGGAAGCGCAAGCCGCCTTCACCGCCGAGATGTTCTATGCCCCCACCAACAGCAAGGCGCAGGTCTCTGGCGAAGCGCTGCAGCGGACGGCGGCGGGCCAGATGGACAAGATGATCGATATTGATTGGCTCGCGGTCGCGAAAATCCGCGACTCCATAACGGAGAAATGGCGCCGACAAGTCATCCCGCTCAGCCGCTGATCCGCGGTCAGCCAAGATTGGAGGCGCTTATGATGCATCAGAACATAGCCCGGGACGGCAAGCTGGCATCGACCGATGCCCATCTTTCGCTGGAGGGCGTCTGCAAGAGCTATGGGAATTTCACGGCCGTTTCGAAACTGGACCTCGGGGTTCGCAAGGGAGAGCTCATCGCTCTCCTGGGCCCCTCCGGCTGCGGAAAGACCACGACGCTCCGTATGATCGCCGGCCTTATACAGCCGAGCGGAGGCCGTATCGCAGTGGCGGGCAGGGAGGTGACCTTCGCGCCGCCCTATGCCCGCGACATGGGGTTGGTCTTTCAAAGTTATGCGCTCTTTCCGCATATGACGGTCGCTCGCAATGTCGCCTTCGGGCTCGAAATGCGCAAGCTTGCACGGTCCGAGATCGCCGCGAGGGTCGAGAAGGCGCTGGACATGGTCCAGCTTCGGCATCTGGCCGAGCGCAAGCCGCGCGAACTTTCCGGCGGTCAGCAGCAGCGCGTGGCGCTCGCACGGGCTCTGGTGATCGAGCCGTCGATCCTGCTGCTCGACGAGCCGCTTTCCAATCTCGACGCGAAGCTGCGCGACGAGATGCGAACCCAGATCCGCGATATCCAGCAGGAGCTCGGCATCACCACGGTCTTCGTCACACATGACCAGGTGGAGGCGCTCAGCATGTGCGACCGAGTGGTCGTCATGCGCGGCGGCGCCGTGGAGCAGGTCGGCACTCCCCATGAGATCTATGAGGAGCCCGCCACCTCTTTCGTGGCATCCTTCGTCGGACGCACGAACCGCCTCAAGGGGATACGCGAAGGCAAGGGAGCGGTCAGGCTCGGTCCCGAGCTCGTCAGGATCTCCTCCTACGTTGCGGATGGAGAGATCGAATTGATGATCCGGCCGCATCGCATCTCGATCGCGTGGCATGAGGGTCAGCCTGTCGGAAACGCAGCCGATGGCGAAAACCGCCTGACCGCATCGCTTGCCCGCATCACCTTCATCGGCGATCTCGTGCAGTACCACTTCCATTCGGCCGGCGGAGAAATCATCGTCGAGCAGGCGACCGCCAGGGACACCTCGCAGCGCCGGGTGGGTGACATGGCGACGCTGAGCTGGCGTGTGGAAGACACGTTCGCCTTCGGAGCGGAACGATGACGGCTGGCACCGCAACCTTTCTCGAACCCGCGAAACGTCGCGGAACCGGCAATGTCGCCGTTGCGCTCCTGCTTCCGATCGCGCTTGTCAACGCGGTCGGCTTCATCTGGCCCATCCTCAATCTTGCCGGTCTTTCGATTCGGGAAGCGCTTCCCGGTGGGGGCATCGGCGAGAACTTCACCGCCGCCAACTGGTCGGGATTGCTGGGAGACGGCTTCTATATAGATCTCATCGTCAATTCGCTCGTCGTCAGCCTGACCATCACGCTGCTGACGCTGCTGGTGAGCTATCCGATCGCGCTTTACCTGCATCGCGCCACCGGCGCGTGGAAGAGCTTTCTGACGGTGCTCGTCATCTCACCACTTCTGACGTCTGCGGTGGTGCGCACCTATGGCTGGATCGCCCTTCTTTCCGATACTGGCCCGGTGGTGAAGGCCATGACTGCGCTTGGAATTCCGGCGCCGCGCCTGATGTTCAACACCACCGGCGTGGTGATCGGCCTCACGGAAATCCTCATGCCGTATATGATCCTCGCATTGATGGCCGGTTTCGGCCGGCTCGATCCGAGGGTGGAGGAGGCAGCGAGCACGCTTGGGGCGAGGCCCTTCGCGGTTTTCCGCCGCGTCGTGCTGCCCTTGACCGCGCCCGGCATCGCGCTCGGCTGCCTGCTTTGTTTCGTTCTGGCGGTGTCTTCCTTCATCACGCCGAAGCTGATGGGAGGGGGACGTGTCTTCCTGCTCGCAACGGAAATCTATGACCAGGCGATCGTGACGCTGAACTGGCCGCTGGCCGCGACGCTTTCCGTGCTCGTTCTTGTAATTTTCGGCGCGGCGCTGGTTCTCTATTCCCGCGCGATGCGGCTTCTGGAGCAAGGATAGGACCATGGAAAACCATCAGACATCCCTGCCGATGAAGATCGTGGTCGCCGTACTTTTCCTCTTTCTGCTGGCGCCCGTTCTTCTGGTCTTTCCAATTTCCTTCAGCGGCGAGCAAATCCTGTCCTTTCCGCCGGAAAGCTGGTCTTTCCGCTGGTATGCGGCGCTCGCGAACAACAGCCAAATGATGTCCGCTTTCACCACCAGTCTCGGGCTGGCGCTGGTCGTGACGGTATTGTCGCTGGCGATCGGCATTCCCGCGGCCTATGCCATTGTTCGCCTCAAGGTCGCCGGATCGCAGATCTGGTATAACCTCTTCACCGCGCCCCTGCTGCTGCCGACGATCGTCCTGGGTCTGGCTATCCTGATCATCTTCGCGTCCACCGGATTGCTCGGAACCTTCACGGGCCTCGTCATAGGCCACCTGGTCGTGACGCTGCCTTATGCGTTGCGGGTTCTGGCCGTCTCACTCGGAAATCTCGAATTGGCATGCGAGGAGGCGGCCTCGTCGCTCGGCGCAAAGCCGCTGACCGTGGTCCGTCGCGTGACACTGCCGATGATGGCGCCCGGCATTGTCGCAACCGCGGTGCTTGCCTTTCTCGTGTCGTTCGACGAAGTGGTGATCACCATGTTTCTGGCCGGTCCGCGACTGACGACCCTGCCGGTCGCCCTGTTCCATCATGTGGAGAGCCAGGCCGATCCTCTCGTTGCCAGCGTTTCGGTGCTCCTCGTCCTGCTGACGCTTGCCATCGTCCTTGTCGTCGACCGGACCCTGGGCCTGACACGGACTTTCGTGAAGTAGGGCTCCGTCATCGCTGCCATAGGCCGCGACATTGCGGCCGGCTCATGATCATTCAACCTGGATTGCCTGGAGTTCGACTAGAAAGGCCGCGACTTGACCGGATAGTGCCACTCGATCCCATTCATCGGGAGCAAGGATGAGGCAATCGAGGGCATCGAGCGTCAGTTCGCCGCCAGGTATGCTGACCTGCAGTTTCCCCTGATTACACAGTACGAATCTGATGTGAGGAGACGGGACAAGCACGCACGGGGTTTCGATCCGCTGGACATAATGGGTGTAGTGCCCGCGCCTCGTCATCACGTTGAGGTCGGTGATCGTACCATCAAGCAGTCGTGCGGATGTCGGTTTGTCGGCCGGAAAGGAACAGGGAGGGGAGTTTCGATCGAGTATGACCGGAACGCCGTTGTCGATCGACAGGATGAGCCCTGCGCCGGTAAGGATCGATAACGTCCGGTCAACGCCCGCAAAGCTGGAGAAAGGCCCATCGGCGGCGACTGTCGCGGTGCTTACGCGCCAGTCGAACTCCTCCAATCCGGCACCCGACGGGAAGACGGCGATTTCCACCGTCTCGCCGCCGCCATTCTTCCACGGCATGCGCGTGTAATCGGTCGCGCGCAAAACCCGCACGATCTCAGTTCCCGAGAATGCCGGGCAGTCGCAGCCTCTGCTCCTTGGCGCACTCTATAGCGATGTCGTAGCCGGCATCGGCATGGCGCATGACGCCGGTCGCCGGGTCGTTCCACAATACGCGCTCAAGGCGACGATCGGCGTCCTCGGTGCCGTCACAGCAGATCACCATGCCGGAATGCTGCGAATACCCCATACCGACGCCGCCGCCATGATGCAGCGAAACCCAGGTCGCGCCTGATGCCGTATTGAGAAGCGCGTTCAGCAGCGGCCAGTCGGAAACGGCGTCCGAACCATCTTTCATTGCTTCCGTTTCACGGTTCGGCGAGGCGACGGAACCGGAATCGAGATGGTCACGGCCGATGACGATCGGTGCTTTCAGCTCGCCGTTGCGGACCATTTCGTTGAAGGCCAGGCCAAGGCGGTGACGATCGCCGAGCCCCACCCAGCAGATGCGTGCCGGCAGGCCTTGGAAGGAGATGCGTTCTCTGGCCATGTCCAGCCAGTTATGCAGATGCGTGTTGTCCGGCAGCAATTCCTTCACCTTGGCGTCGGTCCGGTAGATATCCTCCGGATCACCGGAAAGCGCCGCCCAGCGGAAAGGGCCGATGCCGCGGCAGAAGAGCGGGCGTATATAGGCCGGAACGAAGCCGGGGAAGGCGAAGGCGTTTTCAAGACCTTCGTCCTTGGCGACCTGCCGGATGTTGTTGCCATAGTCGAGCGTCGGCACGCCCGCTTCCCAGAAAGCGACCATGGCCTCCACATGGGTTTTCATGGACGCGCGCGCGGCCGCCTCGACGGATTTCGGATCACTCTCACGTTTGGCTTTGGCCTCTGCAATCGTCCAGCCGATCGGCAGATAGCCGTTGCGCGGATCATGAGCGGAGGTCTGGTCGGTGACGATGTCGGGGCGCGGGCCGCCTGCCTTCATGTGCTTGACGAGTTCCGGGAAAATTTCGGCGGCGTTACCGAGCAGGCCGACGGATTTTGCTTCACCCGCCTTGGTCCATTGATCGATCATGGCGAGTGCTTCGTCCAGCGTCTTCGCCTTGGCATCGACATAACGGGTGCGCAGGCGGAAATCGATGCGGGTTTCGTCACATTCGACGGCAAGGCAGCAGGCGCCGGCCATGACGGCCGCGAGCGGCTGGGCCCCGCCCATGCCCCCAAGCCCGCCGGTCAGGATCCACTTGCCCTTGAGATTGCCGCCGTAGTGCTGGCGGCCGGCCTCCACGAAGGTCTCATAGGTGCCCTGCACGATGCCCTGGGTGCCTATATAAATCCACGAACCTGCGGTCATCTGCCCGTACATGGCGAGACCTCGTCTATCCAGCTCGTTGAAATGGTCCCACGTCGCCCAATGCGGCACCAGGTTGGAATTGGCGATCAGCACCCGCGGCGCATCCTTGTGGGTGCGGAAGACACCCACCGGCTTGCCCGATTGCACCAGCAGCGTCTCGTCCTCGCTAAGCGTCTTCAGCGTCGCGGCGATCCGGTCGAAATCCTCCCAGGTACGCGCGGCGCGGCCGATCCCGCCATAGACAACAAGCTCGTTCGGGTTTTCCGCCACGTCCGGATCGAGATTGTTCATCAGCATCCTGAGTGGCGCTTCCGTCGTCCAGCTCTTAGCGTTGAGTTCGGGACCGCGGGGAGCGCGGATTTCGCGGATGTTGTGGCGAGGATTGGTCATTTCAGATCTCCAACGCGGGAAGAATATCGGGCGAAACGGCAGAATGCAGGATGCCATCGGCGACCAGCCGTGCGGCAGTCTTGAGGTCACCTGCCATATAACGGTCCTCCTCCAACGCGGGAATTTCCGTCCTGAGGGCAGCAATGGCGCTGGTGAGTTGCGGGCTGGTCGTCAGCGGCGCGCGGAGATCGACGCCCTGCGCCGCTGCCAGCGCCTCGATTCCGATAATGCCAAAAAGATTTTCCGTCATCGCAAGCAGACGCCGGGCGCCATGGCATGCCATGGAGACGTGGTCTTCCTGGTTGGCCGAAGTGGGCGTCGAATCCACCGAAGCGGGATGCGACATCTGCTTGTTCTCGCTCATCAAGGCAGCGGATGTGACTTCGGCGATCATCATACCGGAATTCAGCCCCGGCTTCTTTGCAAGAAATGGCGGAAGCCCGTAGGAGAGAGCCGGATCGACGAGAAGCGCGATGCGGCGCTGCGCGATTGCTCCGATTTCGCAGACGGCAAGGGCGATCTGGTCGGCGGCAAAGGCCACCGGCTCTGCATGGAAATTGCCGCCCGAAACGACGGAATTGTCCGAGAGCACCAGCGGATTATCGGTGACCGCATTGGCTTCGATCTCCAGCGTGCGGCCGACGGAGCGCAGGAGGTCGAGACAGGCGCCGTCCACCTGCGGCTGGCAACGGATGCAATAGGGGTCCTGCACCCGCTCATCGCCCTGCAGATGGCTTTCTCGGATGACGGAGCCGGCGAGCAGCGCACGCAGAGCTGCCGCCGTATCGATCTGCCCTCGATGTCCGCGAAGCGTATGGATGTCCGGGTGGAACGGAGCGGACGAGCCCATGGCCGCATCGGTCGACATGGCGCCGGTGATGAGGGCGGCCTGGGCGGCGCGATGTGCGCGGAAGAGGCCTGCGAGCGCCAGCGCAGTCGAGACCTGGGTGCCGTTGATGAGGGCCAGGCCCTCCTTGGCGGCGAGCACGACAGGTTTCAAGCCGGCGCGCCGAAGAGCCTCGCCGCCGGAGAGCGTCTCGCCTGAGAAGCTGGCCTCCCCTTGGCCCATCATCACGGCTGCAAAGTGCGCGAGCGGTGCAAGGTCGCCCGAAGCACCGACCGATCCCTTTTCCGGAATGATGGGAATGACGCCTTGCTCCAGCATCGCCTCGATCAGTCTCACCAGTTCCAGCCGCACGCCGGAGGCGCCACGGCCGAGCGAGATGAGTTTCAGCGCCATGATGAGGCGCACGACGTTTTCCGGAAGCGGCGCTCCCACGCCGCAGCAATGGGAGAGGATGAGATTGCGCTGGAGCGTGGCCACGTCCGCGGCATCGATCTTGATGGAGGCGAGTTTGCCGAAGCCGGTATTGATGCCGTAGATCGGCTCGTTACCGGCAGCGATCTCGGCGATCCTCGCGGCACCCTTTTCGATCGCCGCATCGAAGGTCGGATCGAGTCGAGCTGAACCACTGTTCCAATAGATATCCGCAAGCGTGGCGAGTTTCACGGCGCCGGGAGAAAGAACAAAGCTCATGCGGAAATCCTTTCGCCCTTGAAGACGCGCGCGGCGAGCGGGTTGAAGCCGAGCCGATAGACAAGTTCCGCCGGCCGCTCGATATCCCAGATGGCGAAATCGGCCGATTTTCCGATTTCCAGCGTGCCTGTTTCGGAAAGCAGGCCGAGCGCTCGCGCCGCTTCGCGCGTCACACCCGCTAGGCATTCTTCCACGGTGAGACCGAACAGCGTCGCCCCCATGTTCATCGTCAGCAGAAGGGAAGTCAGAGGGGAGGTGCCGGGGTTGCTGTCGGTGGCAAGCGCGATATGGACACCTGCCTCCCTTAACGCCTTCACCGGGGGCGCCTGCTTCTCTCTCAACGTATAAAACGCCCCCGGCAGCAGCACGGCGACCGTGCCAGCGGCAGCCATGGCCCTCGCATTCTCGGCTGTGAGATATTCGAGATGATCGGCCGAAAGCGCGCCATAGGAGGCCGCAAGCTTTGCTCCGCCGAGATCGGAGAGCTGCTCGGCATGCAGTTTGACGGGCAGGCTCAACTCTTTGGCCTTATCGAAGACGCGGGCGATTTCGGCAGGGGAAAAAGCGATCCCTTCGCAGAAGCCGTCGACGGCATCGACAAGCCCTTCCGCATGTGCCGCCTCAAGTCCCGGCAATACCACTTCCGTTAAGTAGTCGCCATTGCGTCCTTTATACTTCGGAGGCGTGGCGTGCGCGGCAAGCCAGCTCGCCACCACGCGGACGGGCCTGATCTCGCCAAGCTTGCGGGCGGCGCGCAGCATCTTGAGCTCGCCCTCGATGTTCAGCGCATAGCCTGATTTGATTTCAATGGTGGAGACGCCTTCAGCCAGCAGAGTATCCAGTCGTGGAAGCGCCTGCTGCACCAATTCGTCTTCGGAAAGAGCGTTGGTTGCCTTGACGGAGGAGATGATGCCGCCGCCGGCACGGGCGATTTCCTCGTAAGTCGCGCCGGCGAGCCGCATTTCGAATTCCATTGCCCGGTCACCGCCGAAGACGAGATGCGTATGGCAGTCGACAAGGGCAGGGGTGATCCAGCGGCCGCCACAATCCATGGCCTCCGCATCAGCGGCGAATTCTCCAGGCAGATCGGCTTCGGTTCCGACATAGGCGAGCCTGCCATCGCTCACCGCGATCGCTCCGGCTTCGATGACGCCGAAGCCTTTGGAATTTGGCGTAAGTGTCGCAATCCGCGCGTTCCGCCAAAGGCGGGAGGAACCTCCCGTACCGGATGCGGCTTTCACAAAATCGTCCCCATACATCAGCTTTTCGCCTTTCTTTATGTGTCAACATGTATATACATAATGGACAAAGTGACAAGCCGGAATTTTCGGCTCCGACGGCAAAGGAAAGAGAAGCATGGTCACGCTTCATGCAGATAGGGCGCTCTTGCCGGAAGGCTGGCGGAAAAACGTCCGGCTGACGATCGAAGAGACCCGCCTCTCCAGTGTGGAGGCCGATGTCGAGGCGGAGGCGGCCGACGAGCGTCATGAGCTGCTCTTACCCGCGATGCCGAACCTCCATAGCCATGCCTTCCAGCGCGCAATGGCCGGTCTCACCGAGAAGCGCGGCCCCGGCGAGGACAGTTTCTGGAGCTGGCGGACGCTGATGTACAAGTTCGCGCTCTCCATGACGCCGGATCAGATGGAGGTGGTGGCCACCCAGCTATACATGGAGATGCTGGAGGCCGGTCTCAGCCGCGTGGGCGAGTTCCATTACCTGCATCATGACAAGGATGGCAGACACTACGCCAATATTGCGGAAATGGCCGAGCGGATTGCTTCTGCAAGTGCCGAAGCCGGCATTGCGCTCACCTTGCTGCCGGTCTTCTACGCCCATTCGGGTTTCGGCGGCGCAGAGCCGATCGAGGGGCAGCGGCGCTTCATTCACTCGCCCGAGGCGTTCGCGGCGCTCATGGAGCTTTGCGAAAAGCTCACCGCAGTTCTTCCCGGAGCGCGGCTTGGCGTTGCTCCTCATAGCCTGCGAGCTGTAACGCCGGAGGAGCTCGCAAGCATCGTGCGGATGACTGATGGGCCGGTTCATATCCATGTGGCGGAACAGGTCAGGGAGGTTGAAGACTGCCTGGCCTGGTCGGACGCAAGGCCGGTCGAATGGCTGCTGGCCAACATGCCGGTGAACGAGCGCTGGTGCCTGATCCATGCAACGCACATGAGCGAACAGGAAACACGAGGGGTGGCCAAAAGCGGCGCGATCGCCGGCCTTTGCCCGATCACCGAGGCCAATCTGGGCGATGGGATATTCAACGGCGCGGCTTTCCTCGGCGAAAGCGGGCGGTTCGGCATCGGATCGGATTCAAATGTCTTGATCTCGGTGCCGGGCGAGCTGCGGCAGCTCGAATATTCGCAGCGTCTGGCCTCAAGGGCGCGCAATGTGATGGCTCGGCCGGAGGGTTCGACCGGTGCGCTGTTGTTCGAACAGGCGCTCCTTGGCGGCAGTCTCGCTCTCGGTGCGCCGGCCGGTTTGGCGGAGGGTAATTTTGCCGACATCGTATCGCTCGATCTCGGGGAAGTTCCCTATCTCTCTCCGGCCCAGATCCTCGATCACTGGATATTTGCGGGTGGGGTTGCGGTCGACTGTGTGTGGGCGCTCGGTCGCAAGCAGGTGGAGAACGGCCGGCATATCCGCCGCGACGCGATCAGCCGGCGGTTCCGTGCCACGATGAAGGAACTTCTCTCGCTATGACAACGGCGAAGGAAGCGACGCTTCATCAACGAATCCTGAGCGATCTTGAAGGCAAGATCGTCTCCGGGGAGTGGCCCCCGGGCCATCGCCTGCCGTTCGAGGTGGATCTCGCCGCGCAACACGGCTGCTCTCGCATGACGGCGAACAAGGTGCTGACGCAGCTTGCCAGGAGCGGCCTTATCGAACGCCGCAGGAAATCCGGCAGCTTTGTCGCCCAGCCTGCGGCGCAAGCTGCCGTGCTCGAGATTCATGACATCGAGACCGAGGTGCGGTCGCTTCGGCTTGCCTATTCCTTCAGGCTGGCAAGCCGGATGGTGCGGAATGCAGGGCCGGCGGACCGGATACATCTGGACCTGCCAGAAAGCAGGCCCTTGCTCGATCTGACCTGCATCCACAATGCCGGCGACCGCCCGTTCTGCCTTGAGCAGAGGCTCATCAATCTGTCTGCCGTGCCGGAAGCGGATGGCGAGGATTTCTCAAGGGTGGCGCCCGGCGCCTGGCTGATCAGCCGTGTGCCCTGGAGTGCCGCCGAACATCGCATTTCATCCGTTTCGGCCGGGGCAGATGCTGCTGCGGCGCTTGAGATCCCCCGCCATACTGCCTGCCTTATCATCGAACGACGCACCTGGAGCAGCAGCGGTCCAGTCACCTTCGTGCGCTTCACCTATCCCGGTGACCGGCACATGCTGATTGCTCGCTTTACTCCCGGTGGGGAGAACTAGGTCGTGAACTACATCTCGCGGATAGGCAGATGCTTGTGGCGGGCGTCCCAGGATTGGCATGGTTTAATCTTGGGGATTAAGAATTACGCTACTTATACATTGCAGCGTCTCCAGCCCCGATGCACTATGCATTTAGGCGGCTTTGACTTGGTGGTGACTGAACGAAAATGCTCGTACACGAAGGTGATACGCGAACGGCATCCGTAGACCTGCTGCTCGCTGCCATACTGGCGTTTGTCGCCGGCGGAGTGAATAGCGCAGGATACATGGTCTACGGATACTTCTCGGCGAATATGACCGGGAACGTCTCCATTGCCTCCGAGCTGTTGTCCGTATGGCAGCTTAACGCCGCGTTTGCGTTTTTGACTGTTGTAGCGATGTTCATATTTGGAGCTTTCCTGGCTTCCCTTTTTATCGAGATCGGAAAAGGTAGAAAGCTCACCAACATCTATGCGCTCACGTTGGTGGCAGAGGCGGCCGTGTTGATGGCAGTAGGACTTGCCTTGGTACTTAAGGCGCAACCACCGAATGGCATTCTCGTCGTCGGTCTACTCAGTCTGACAATGGGCATTCAGAATGCCGCCTCAACCAGGATTTCCGGTAGCAGGGTTCGTACCACTCATGTTTCCGGGATTGCTACCGACATCGGCGTTGGACTTGCTATGTTATCGGGGAGCAAAGCCGATCCGGCAAAAGCAGATATGATTCGGCGCCTGAAGCTTCATCTCGCGACGATAATCTTCTTCGCCTTGGGAGGGGTTATCGGGGTTCTCAGCTACGAAAGCCTGCGCGGCTCGGCATTTTGTGTATTCGCCGCAATCCTTCTGTCCCTAAGCGCGCGCTATCTAAGAAAGCCTCCTACTCGAGAGCGGCCGGGTGCGAAAAAGTCACCACGCGCGACGATGGGCTGACGATGACTGCTCTCTCGAGGTGGTACGCCCGGTACTTATAATTGCCGCTATCACTCGGAATAATCTTGATCAGCACCGATCAAGAGATAGGTGCGCGCTCCTTCAACTGAGAGGGCCACAATGGCGGATACAGACACTACGACGGCTAGCCGGATCAGAAACATCATCGCCGAACAGCTCGGGGTCAGTTCCGATGAGATAACCGATAGCGCGCGTTTGACCGACGACCTGGGTGCTGATTCATTAGAGATCGCTCAGATCGTTATTCTAATCGAGGAAGAGTTCGGAATCGACGTTCAAAATGATGTCGCGGAAAATCTGGTTACAGTGGCTGACGCGATCGATTTTGTAAAAGCAGTCGTGAAGGAACAAGGCGCCTCAGCAAAGCCTGCGTAACCTCGCAACAAAAAAGGCCGGGGCGAAACCGCACCGACCTTCCTCATCATCGCTATCTTTCCTGCCAGTACATCCGTGGTCAAAAGTCGAAGCGACGACGGCAATTGCGAGCGGCGATTTCATTCAGCGCTCATCAGCAATGCCGATGAGTGCAATATAGGATGCAATTGCGTCTTAAACAAGTCGAGGACAATTATATGGCTACAGCGGAAGCGCAATCCTCACGCTATTGAGGCGCCTCCTCAAGACGCTGCTTCAGCAGCCAATCCCATAGTTCAGCATCATTCAAGGTCGCCCACTCGACGCCCGAATGATCGACACCTTCCAGCACGGTCAGTCGAGCGTTGCGTTTCAGAGTCTTAAGTCGCTCATAAAGCACAACCGAATCCGATAACGGGATTACATCATCATCTGAGCCATGAAACACCCAGAACGCAGCTTTCTCGTTCGTTCTATTCAGATAGTGCCGATTGCCGCCGCCAGCGATCGGCACGATAGCGGCGAATTTGTCCGGAAACTGTTCAGCCAAGGCCCAGGCGCCGAAGCCCCCCCGGCTAAAACCGACGACATAGATGCGTGAACGGTCAACGCGATATTTCGAAATTACTTCCTCAAGAGCAGAGTCCACTTTCTCGATTGGATAAAGCAGCTCTTCGCTCGGGTTTTGAGGAGAAAAGACGAGAAATGGAAATTGCTTTCCGTCTTCGATCAGCTTTGGAATGCCGCTCGATTTGACTTTTTCAATATCACTTCCACCCTGATCCCCTCCGTGGAGCCATATGACGAGAGGATAAGATTCCGTGGACGCCTCGTATCCATCCGGCGTGTACAAAAGATACTTGAGATCATTCTTGACGCTCGCACTCGATGTGAGCGCGACCTGTCCGGCATTTGCAGCGCCAAGATTGAACAACCCAAGAGAAACCATTGCAACCAAAGGCAAAATCGTACGCAACATTACACCACCTCCTCTGAAACGTTCGGAGGATAAGTTGGCACATGGCCTGATTCCGGACAATTGCTTCCCGCCGTTCATGATCACCGCGTCCGGTCCTGCCTGGTGCGCCGACAACGAACCGCCGTTCGGAAGCATTCCTCCTTCCAGATTGCCACCTTGAAATTCCGATTAGCGGGGCATTGAATTCCAATCGGCCGAGATTCGAGAAAGCTCAATGCTTTGCCTAGGCATCCGCCTCACGGGCAGTAAGAACCTGCACCACCTGACGGCAGTTCTCGTTGCTCTGCGGCAGCAGTGTAACTGGATCGACCAGACCGGCCGCAACACCCAGGCCATTTGCCGCCGCCCATCCCCAGTTCTCCTGCGCACGCTGGAGCAAGTTCGGTCCTTCAGACGTTATGCAGGCCCTACCAGCCGCAACAATCTCCGCAGATGGGACGCCCTGAAGACGTTCAGAAATCTCAGCCTGAAGCGGCGTTACAACGAAGATGGCGAAAAGGTAGCTGATGAACTCTGACAAAGCGGTCTCCTGAGATTTTGCAGGAGATAGGTATACTCCGCGAGCCGCACCAGTGTGACACCCCGATTTTCAGCCCTATGCCGCCTCCGTTTTTGCTTCGCGTTGCCGGCGGCGCTCGTTCTGCACCTCGCCTCCAGGGAGATCTCTCGTCAAACCGGCAAGTAGAAGGTCTTGCGTCATCGGGGAGCCAAGCTTCGATGTTGGATTTCTTAAACTTGACTTATGGAGCGGTCAGCCGCGCCAGGCGCATTCGCTCTATGATGTGGCGGCCTGACCCCTCGACATGACGCCCGATCATGCGGGCAGCGCCATCCGCGTCCTGTGCCTTGATGCAGGCGAGTAATTCGCGGTGTTCGTCCAGCACGTTCGACTGCCGGCTCAACGACGTTGGAAAACGGCGGCTGATCGCCCACAGGATGTGACGATGCCGCATCCATAGATCCACTGCATGCCGGTTGTAATGGCGGTCGTACATCAGTTTGTGGAACCGCAGATCCAGATTGGAGTGCTTCATTTCATCCGCGAAATTGAGCCCTTCGATCTCCGCCTGAATGCTTTCCAGCTCCTCGATGTCCTCCTTGGTGACGATCCCGACGAACCAGCGGGTCAGCGCCGGCTCGATCAAAACTTCGATCTCGCAGATATCGCGCACGAACTCCTCATCGATCGGCCGAACCCGCGCGCCACGGTTCGGCGTCATGATGACGAAGCCTTCGCCGCGAAGCTGCTGCAGCGCCTCTCTGACCGGGTTGGTGGACGTGCCCATGCGGCTTGCCAAATCAGCCACTTTCAGCCGTTCATTGGCCTTGACCCGCCCGTGGATGATGTCGTCGCGCAGCCGCTCGTAGATGGAGGAACCGCCGTCCTCCATGGAATCATCGCCCTCGGAGCTCGCGTCGCGAATGTTGGTGATCGTGCTCATGTGCTTGCTTTTAATGCACTTTCTTCTCGGTTGCAAAGAGTGAAATAGTTCACTTTATACATTCTGATTGACAAATAATGTACGATCTGGAAGCTTTTGTCCATCTTGGGCCGCAACGGCCTATGGGGAGCAGGCCGGCGGTGAGGGTTGGCCCAAGAGGAGGAGAGAAGATGCTTTATCAGCGGAAGCTGCGTGGCCTTGTCATGTCGTCAGGCCTGGTGGGGACGCTCATTCTAAGTTCGATGGCCCCGGCCTGGGCGATGGAGTTCAAGCAGTCGCCGATGCTGGAAGAAGAGGTCAAGGCCGGCAAGCTGCCCGCTGTTTCCGAGCGCCTTCCCGAGCAGCCCTATGTGGAGACGATGGTCGGTGGCGTCGGCAAATATGGCGGCACGCTGCGCACGACGATCCTCGCCAATGGCGACCACTATAACCTGACCCGTACGATCGCCAATGAACTACTGGTGCGCTGGGACCCCGAGTGGAAGAAGGTCGCCCCGTCACTGGCCGAGGAGTTCACCGCATCCGAGGACGCGACCACCTACACGTTCAAGCTCCGCAAGGGCTTGAAGTGGAGCGACGGTCAGCCCTTCACCGCCAACGACATCATGTTCTGGTACGAAGACGTGTTCATGAACGATGCGCTATCTCCTGCCAAGAACCCGACGTTCACGGTCGCCGGCAAGCCGGTGAAGGTCCGCAAGATCGATGATGTCACCGTCGAGTTCAAGTTCGACTCGCCCTACGGTCTCTTCCTGCAGCAGCTCGCCTATGGCCAGGGCCATTTGCCGGTCATCTATCCCAAGCATTATCTCAGCCAATTCCACGAGAAGTACAACAAGGACGGCATTGCGGACCTGCTCAAAGCCAATCCGGCCGCTGGCGACTGGGTGGCGCTCTTCAATTCCAAGGTTTCACTGACCTTCCAACCGCCCTTCTGGCAGAATCTCGAACTGCCGACGCTGAACCCGTGGGTCCTGACGGTTCCCTATGCCGACAGCGAGCGCGTGGTGGCGACCCGCAACCCCTATTACTGGAAGGTCGATCCGGAGGGTAACCAGCTTCCCTATATCGATGGCATCACCTGGGCAAAGCTCGACGATCCGCAGCTCATGGCGCTGAAGATGACCTCCGGTGAATTCGATTTCGCCTTCCGCCACATCAACAACTCGACCTTCAAATCCGTCCTTTTCGACGGACAGGAAACCGGAAACTACCGGTTCGTGGATGTGAAGGATCTGCCGGCAAACGACGCCGTGGTCCTGCTCAATCTGAACTCCACCGATCCGCTGAAACGCAAGCTTTTCCAGAACAAGGATTTCCGCATCGCGCTGAGCCACGCGATCAATCGGCAGGAAATCATCGATCTCGTCTATGTGGGGCAGGGCGCTCCTGCCCAGGTTGCGGTCCAGCCCGAGCATGAACTCTTCAATGAGCGCGAGGCGACGCAATATACCGAATACAATCCCGAACTCTCGAACGAGATGCTCGATAAGATAATGCCGAACAAGGATGCTGCGGGCTTCCGCCTGGATGAGACCGGCAAGCGCCTCACCATCAACTTCATGGTGGCGGATGTCTTCGGTCTCTCCTATCCGGACGTGATGCAGATGGTGCAGCAATATGCCAAGGATGTCGGCATCGATATCCAACTCCGCACCACCGATCGCGCTCGGCTTAACACCATGTGGGCGGCAAACGAGCAGGACGCCTATATCTGGAACTGTGTCGGCGGATTGTCGGAGGTTTACACCGATCCGCGCTGCTATATGCCCTTCCAGAAGGCCGACATCTTCTTTGCCGTGAAATGGAGCGAGTGGTACTCCGATCATTCGACGGGGGAGGAGCCGCCGGCGGAAGTCAAGGCACTGATGGCGGCCTATGACAAGGTGAACGCCGCCGTCACCGATGACGATCGCCGCGAGAAGATGAAGGAATTCCTGAACCTTTCGGCCGACAACTTCCTCAATATCGGTATTTCGCGGCCCATGCCGAAATACATGATGGTATCGAAGAACCTGAAAAACGTCGTCGACGGCATCCCCATCACCGGCAATCTCTGGCATCCCGCACCGACCCTGACCCAGTGGTACTTCGACAAGGCGAATTGACCGCCTCCTCCCGAGGCCGCCGGTGGCGCCCCTGCCATCGCCGGCTACCCCTTCGATCCGTTCGAACGGTCCCAAACCATGCTTCGTTTCATCATCAAGCGGCTGGTGTTCGCGATCCCGACACTGTTTGCCGTCTCCATCATCGCCTTCATCATCATCCAACTCCCGCCGGGCGACTATCTCACGACGCTGATGGCGGATTGGGCGAGCCAGGGCGGGGCGGTGGAGGCCGGCACGGTCGCGGCCATGCGGGAACGCTACGGCCTCGATCAGCCCATCTACTTCCAGTACTATAAATGGATCGCCGGCATCCTGACGCGTGGTGACTTCGGCATATCCTTCGAGCTCGGCAGGCCGGTGACGGAGCTCATCTGGAACCGGCTCGGGTTTTCCCTCCTGCTTTCCGTGCTCACGCTTTGCTTCGTCTGGGCGATCGCGATCCCGATCGGCATCCTGTCGGCGGTGCGGCAGTATTCGATCTCCGACTATACCGCGACCTTCCTCGCCTTCTTCTTCCTGGCCATTCCCGATTTTCTGATGGCGCTTTCGGCCATGTACATCATGTCCGCCTGGTTCGGCCAAAGCGTGGGCGGGCTTTTCTCGCCGGCCTATGTCGATGCGCCGTGGAGCTTCGGCAAGCTCACGGATTTTGCCCGGCATGTCTGGTTGCCGGTCATCGTCATCGGCCTCGGCTCGCTGGCCGCGCTCGTTCGCATCATGCGCGCCAACCTGCTCGACGAGTTGTCGAGGCCCTATGTCACGACGGCACGGGCGAAGGGCATGTCGGAATTCGAACTCCTGATCCGCTATCCCGTGCGGCTTGCCCTTAATCCGCTGATTTCGACACTCGGCTGGATACTCCCGGCCGTGATCTCCGGGGAGATCATCGTCTCGGTGGTATGAGCCTGCCGACGACCGGACCGCTGCTCCTGCGCGCCCTGCTTGCCCAGGACATGTATCTCGCCGGCTCGCTCATTCTCCTGATATCGGTGCTCACGATCATAGGCACGCTGGTTTCGGACATCCTGCTCGCCATCACCGACCCGCGGATACGCTTTCAATGACAGACATCACGCATCTTCCGCCCGATACCGGCCCCTCTTTCGATCTTGCGGGTAAGGATATCGCTGCCGCCGGCCAATGGCGCCTTTTCTGGCTCAAGTTCAAGAAGCACAAGATCGCGCTCGTCAGCCTGGTCGTGATCATCTTCATGTATCTGGTCGCGGCCTTTGCGGATTTTATCGCGCCATTCGACCCGAACGCCACCAATGCACGCTTCACCTATGCGCCGCCGCAGGGGCTTTCCCTCATGCATGAGGGGGCATTCCGACCCCATGTCGACCAGCTCCGGATGACGCTGAACACCGAGTCCATGCGCCGCGAGTTCACGCCCGATCCGGCCAGACCGGTTCCTGTCGGCTTCTTCGTCAAGGCTCCGCAGCCCTATCATCTGCTGGGCTTCATTCCCATGGAGACAAAGCTCTTCGGGATGATCGACCCGAAACCCGGCGACAGCATGTATATTTTCGGCGCCGACCGGCTCGGCCGGGATATTTTCTCGCGCGTCGTGCACGGCGCCAAAATCTCGCTGTCCATCGGGCTTGTCGGCGTCTTCATGAGCCTGATCCTTGGCGTGACGATCGGCGGGGTATCCGGCTTCTTCGGCGGCTGGGTTGATCTCGCGATCCAGCGTGTCATCGAACTCCTGCGCTCTATCCCCACCATTCCGCTATGGATGGGCCTTGCGGCCGCGATCCCCGTTGGCTGGCCGCCGCTCAGGACGTATTTCGTTATCACGTTGATCGTCTCCCTGATCGGCTGGACGAGCCTCGCCCGCGAGGTGCGCGGCAAGTTCCTGTCGCTGCGTAGCGAAGATTTCGTCATCGCCGCGCGTCTCGACGGCATGAGTGAGATCGGCATCATCTTCAATCATCTCGTGCCGTCCTTCATGAGCCACATTATCGCGACGCTGACGCTCGCGATCCCCTCGATGATCCTTGCCGAGACGGCGCTTTCCTTCCTCGGCATCGGCCTGCAGCCGCCGATCATTTCCTGGGGCGTGCTGCTGCAGGAGGCCCAGAATATCCGGGCCGTCGCGCAGGCACCGTGGCTGCTCTTCACGCCGGCCGCCGCGATCGTGATTTCGGTCCTTGCGCTGAATTTCCTGGGTGACGGCCTGCGCGATGCCGCAGACCCCTATGAGGACGTTTCATGACCAAGACTTTGAACCCCTCCGGCGACACGATCCTGAAGGTTGAGGACCTCAGGACCTATTTCCCGACCCGCACCGGTGTGTTCAAGGCCGTCGACGGTGTCTCCTTCGAGCTTCAACGAGGTAAGACGCTCTGCGTCGTCGGCGAATCCGGTTCCGGCAAGTCGGTCACGGCCCGTTCGATCCTGCAGATCGTCGACAAACCCGGACAGATCGAAGGTGGCTCGATCCTGCTCACGCGCGCCGACGGCTCCAAGACCGATCTCGCCAGGCTCGATCCGCGGGGGCGGGACATCCGCGGCATTCGCGGCAAGGAGATCGCCATGATCTTCCAGGAGCCGATGAGTTCGCTGTCGCCGGTCCACCGCATAGGCACCCAGATCGGCGAGACGCTGCGCATCCATTTCGGCATCCGCGGAAACGAACAGCGCGCCCGTGTTTTAGAACTGCTGAAGCAGGTGGAAATCCCGCGGCCGGAAACGGCGATCGACCGCTATACGTTCGAATTCTCCGGCGGCATGCGCCAGCGCGTGATGATCGCCATGGCGCTGGCATGCAATCCGTCCGTGCTGATCGCGGATGAGCCGACAACCGCGCTCGACGTGACAACCCAGGCCGAAATCCTCGACCTCATCAAGAAACTGCAGCAGAGCCACGGCATGGCTGTGCTCTTCATCACCCACGATATGGGCGTCGTCGCCGAGATCGCCGACGAAGTACTGGTCATGTATCGCGGCAAGGTGATGGAGAAGGGCCCGGTCGACCAGATATTCCACGCCCCTCAGGACGACTACACGCGTCGGCTGATCGGCTCCGTCGTCAAGCTGGAGAAAAAGGCTGAAGTTCGTGTCCGGCGAGCTGAGATGCCGACCGAGACACCGCCTCTTCTGGAAGTGAAGAACCTGTCGCTGACCTTCGCGTCGGGGCTCAAGGCGGTCGATGATGTATCGCTCGCCGTGCGGCCGGGGGAAACGCTCGGCATCGTCGGCGAATCCGGTTCCGGCAAGACGACGATGGGGCGATGCCTTCTGCGCATCTATGATCCCCAGTCCGGCACGATCGACTACCGCCGCACGGATGGCCGAACGCTGGATATCCGCACGGCAGACAATGCGACCTTGAAGGATATCCGCCGCGAGGTCCGGATGATCTTTCAGGATCCTGTCGGCTCGCTTAGTCCGCGCAAGACCGTCGGGCAGATCATAGCCGAACCCCTGAAGCTTGCCGGCATGAAGGGAAGCGAACGCGACGATCGCGTTGCCCATCTCATGCGTCAGGTGGGGCTCGAGCCGGCTTGGCGCGAGCGCTATCCGCATGCCTTTTCCGGCGGCCAGCGCCAGCGCATCGGCATAGCACGCGCCATTGCGGTCAATCCGAGGCTCATCGTCGCCGACGAGGCGACATCGGCGCTCGACGTATCGCTTCGCTCGCAGATGCTCGATCTGATGATGCAGCTCCAGGACGAGATGGGCCTTTCCTATGTCTTCATCTCGCATGACATGTCGGTGATCCGCTACATGTGCGATCGCGTCGCGGTCATGTATCGCGGCCGGATCGTGGAGGCCGGCGAGACCGATCGGGTCGTCAACGATCCGTCCCACGATTACACGCGCGCGCTTCTTTCCGCCATTCCCCACCCCGATCCGCGAAGCCGGCGCATCCACAACCGGTTCCGCTACGAACCCGCAGTCAAGCGGGCACAGTTTCAGCCAATGGATAAGTCATGAAAATTACCGATGTCAAAATCATCGTCTGCTCGCCGGGGCGCAATTTCGTCACCGTCAAGATATTCACCGACGAAGGGCTGACAGGGGTCGGCGACGCGACGTTGAACGGTCGCGAAAAGGCCGTCGTCGCCTATCTGCAGGAGCACCTGGCGCCGCTATTGATCGGCCGGGACCCCTCTCGCATCGAAGACATCTGGCAGTATTTCTACAAGGGCGCCTATTGGCGTAGAGGGCCGGTGACCATGGCGGCGATCGCCGGCATCGACACCGCACTCTGGGACATCAAGGCCAAGGCCGCCAGCATGCCGCTCTATCAGCTTCTCGGCGGCGCCAGCCGCGAGAAAGTGCTGTGCTACACCCATGCGCATGGGCGCGATATCGCGCAAGCCGTGGAGGCGGTCGGCCGGCGCAAGGAGGAGGGCTACAAGGCCATCCGGGTGCAGGTGGGCATTCCAGGCCTTGCGGACGTCTACGGCACGGGTGCGAAGTCGGTCACAAACAATGCTGATGACGACGCCTTTCCGCATGAAGAAACCTGGTCGACCTCTAAATATCTCCGTCACATACCGGAGCTTTTTAAGACGGTGCGCGAGGCACATGGCTGGGATATCGAGCTGTTGCACGATACCCATCACCGCCTGACCCCGATCGAAGCGGCGCGGCTCGGCAAGGATCTCGAATTCGCCCGCCTCTTCTGGCTGGAAGACATGGTCGCCGCCGAACATCAGGAAGGTTTTCGCCTGATCCGCCAGCATACTACGACGCCGCTTGCGGTCGGCGAGGTATTCAACACGATCTGGGACGCACGGCTGCTGATCGAAGAGCAACTGATCGATTATATCCGCATGACCACCGTACATGCAGGCGGCGTGACCGCGCTTCGCCGGATCATGGATTTCGCGGGCGTCTACAATGTCCGTACCGCCTGCCACGGCGCGATGGACATGTCGCCCATCTGCCTCGGCGCCAATCTGCATCTCGATCTCTGGGCGCCGAATTTCGGTATCCAGGAATATTCCGGTTACCTGCCGCAGATCCTGGAAGTCTTCCCGAGTGCCTGGAGCCTTGCGGATGGCTACCTGCATCCGGGCGAGGCGATCGGTCACGGCGTCGATATCGACGAGAAGCTTGCGGAAAAATTTCCATACCAGCGCGCCTACCTGCCGGTGAACCGTCTTGAAGACGGCACGCTGTGGCACTGGTGAAACGAGGACGTTATGAAAATCACGACGATCAAGACTTATGCGGTCAAAGTCGGCATTCGAAACCAGCTTCTGGTGAAGATCGAAACGGATGAAGGCATTTTCGGCTGGGGCGAAAGCGGCCTTTCCGGCCGCGAAAAGGCGGTAATCGGCGCCTTGGAGCACTATGCCGAATTCCTGCGCGGATGCGATCCCTTCAAGACCGGTGCGCTGTGGCAGGAAATGTATCGCAGCCAGTATTTCGAAGGCGGGCGGGTGCTACAGGCGGCGATCTCCGCAATCGACATCGCACTTCACGACATCAAGGGCAAAGCGCTTGGCGTGCCGGTCTACGAACTCCTCGGCGGCAAGCACCGCGACCGCATCCCGACTTTCGCGACGACCTTCGCCGAACCCGGCCCCGCCATGATAGAGCAGGCGAAGATGCTGGTCGAGCACGGCTGGACCGCCATGCGCCTATCGCCCTCCGGCCATGAGAACAAGGAGATCTACGAACCGCGCGAGCATATCGCCACGACCGCCAAATGGTGCGTGAAGGCCCGCGAGACATTAGGCGAGGAGGTCGCGCTCGGCATCGACTATCACCACCGCCTGACGGTGGCAGAAGCCGCGAGCTTCTGCCAAAAGATGCCCTCCGGCACGCTGGACTTCCTTGAAGAACCGATCCGCGACGAGTCTCCGGGCGCTTACGAGGCCCTCCGCCGGCTGACGGACATACCTTTTGCGATCGGCGAGGAATTCGCCTCGAAATGGCAGTTTCAGCCCTTCATCGAACGCGACATCCACCAGTTCAATCGGCTGGACGTCTGCAATGTCGGCGGGCTGACGGAATCGATGAAAGTCGCCGCCTGGAGCGAGACCCACTATGTCGACATGATGCCGCATAATCCCCTTGGACCGGTCTGCACCGCCGCGACGATCCACTTTTCCGCCGCAGTTCCGAATTTTTCCTGGCTCGAGACGCGTGCAAGCCCTGCCGAAACCCATCTAGGCTTCGACAATTCGGACTTCTTCCCGGTCCAGCCGCGGCTTGAGGGAGCATATTATCCCGTTTCCGACGCCCCCGGTCTCGGGGTAGAAGTCAACGAGGAACTCATCGCCAGGCAGAGCTTCGAGTTTTGGGAGGCGCCGCACCTGAAGCGCAGGGATGGTTCCGTGACGAACTGGTGAAAATACAAAAGCGCAGGGCTCGATATCGACGCGCCCTGCGCTTTTACGGGCATTGTTACTGAAGCCCGATAGTTCGAACCTCCAGCGACTATTCCGCGGCGGTCCGGGTAGCGTCGTTGGCGTTCAGAATCTGTTCCAGAAGTTTCAGTTCTTCCGTTGTAAGGTCGGTGAGTGGTGGCCGCACCGGCCCCGGATCCCGTCCCAGCACCTTCAGGCCTGCCTTGATGATGGAGACTGCGTAGCCCCGCTTGCGATTGCGCAGGGCCACGAAGGGGAAGAAGAAATCCTTCAGTATCTGGTCGACCGCAGGCTGATCGCCTGAGCGTAGAGCCTGATAGAAGCGCTGGGCGAGGGCGGGCACGAAGTTGAAGACTGCGGATGAGTAGGTCGTCACCCCGGCGGCAAAATAAGCCTGGGCGAAGACTTCGTGGGTCGGCATGCCGCCGACATAGACGAGGCGGTCTTCCAGCTTCGTGGTGATCTCTATGACGCGATCGACGTCTCCGACACCATCCTTGAAGCCGATGAGATTGGGGCACGCATCGCAAAGCCTCGCGAGGCTATCGGCCGAAAGAACCGCGTTATCGCGATTATAGACGATGACGCCGATGCCGACAGATTGGCAGACCGCCTTCACATGCGCGACCAATCCCTCCTGTTCGGCGAACATGAGATAGGGCGGCAGGAGAAGCAGGCCGTCGGCGCCGGCCTTCTCCGCCGATCTTGCGATCTCGATCGCAAGCGAGGTGCCGTAACCGGTTCCCGAAACGATCGGCGTCTTGCCGGCCGATGCCTTGGCGGCGCGTATGACAGCCGGAATTTCGGAAGGATTGAGCGAGAAGAACTCGCCGGTGCCACCTGCCGCAAAGAGAACGCTGGCGTCATATTCCGCCAACCATCCCACATGCTCGCGATAAGCTGCCTCATCGAATGCAAGATCGCTGTCGAAATGCGTTACCGGAAATGAAAGGAGGCCGGCGCCGACTGCCTTTTTGAGAGTGTTTGGTTCCATCTGAAAATCCCTGGCTGTCCGAAATCGACATCTGTAACCGCGGCGGTGTGGTCAGAGATGCCTGGCCTCAAGCGCTTCAAGAATCGCCGCGATGTAGCCGTAGCAATAGGCGAAGGCGACGCCCGTGGGGTCTCTTCCGCTGATGCGCGGCACGTGGTCCGGCATCACCATGTATTTGTAGCCGACCTCCTGATAGATCTTCAGCGAGCGGATCATGTCCATATCGCCCTCGTCGGGGAATGTTTCCATGAAGGATAGCTTGCCGCCGCTGATATTGCGGAAGTGAAGGTTGAAGATTTTGCCGCGCGTGCCGAACCAGCGGATGATGTCGTCGATTTCCTCATGCGGGTTGTCGAGCATCTCGCCGATCGAACCCTGGCAGAAATTCAGCCCGTGATAGGGGCTTTCGCGCATCATCACGAACTTCTTGAGGCCTTCCACAGTTCCAAGCACGCGGGTAACGCCCTTGTAGCCCGGCGGCGTATAGGGATCGTGCGGATGGCAGGCGAGGCGCACGCGGTTGCTCTCGGCAACAGGAACGACCCGCTCGAGGAAATAGTCGATGCGCTCCCAGTTCTCGTCTTCAGAGAGCGTGCCGGCCAGGCCGGGTGCCGCCTGCTGATCCGCCTTTTCCCACCGGAAGGCTTCATTCAGGGAGCCGCCGCGGCCCAGCTCCAGTTCTGTGCGGGGGATGCCGATCAGGTTGAGATTGTATTTCGCCGCCGGGATGCCCGCCTTGGCGCAATTTTCGATCAGGCGGCAGACCGCGTCGATCTGTCGGTCACGATCAGGACCGGCCAACAGGATATCGGGATAGGAGGCTTTCTCGATCGGTTGCGAAGGAAGGGGGAGCTGGATCATGTCGAGAACGATGCCGAAGCTCTCCACCTTGTCACGATGGCGCTCCAGATCCTCAAGCGTCCAGCTCGCCGGATCCCCCGGCGGATCGGCCGAGATGTTTTTCACTCCAAGCTGCGCGAAGACCTTGTAGTCATCGACGTCGCGAACCGTCACCTGCGTTCCCAGATACAAGAAAGCCTCCCGAATATCGTTTTGATATCACATGTCATAATATGACTCTCCGGGTATGTCGAGAGAGCCTGCGGAATTCTGGTGCAATACGGCGTTGTCGGTTGGTCGCGATGCGAGTTCCCAACCTATTGTTGCGATTGCATTGTTGATCAACTAATTGCCGTAATTTATTGGCTTTTTCCCATTGATCGGCGGCCCTTGTCATTTAGCATCAACTTCGATAATCGTATTATGACATGAGGATAAAGATATTATCTGACCGATGATCAGGGAGGACATCATGAGGCATATTTGTACCCGGCTTCTCGTTGGCGCTGTGGTCGGCGCCTTGACGCTCACTTCACCCGCCGCTTTTGCCAAAACGCCTGCCAACCAGCTCGTCATCGCCACCTCGCTTGCGCAGGTTCTATCGCTTGACCCGCACCAGGCAACGGAAGCGAAGGCCAATGAAATCATGGCCAATCTCTACGATCGGCTGATCTCGGTCGACAGCTCGGGCAAGGTTTCGCCTCAGCTTGCCGAGAGCTGGGAGGCTGACGACAAGGGCATTACTTTCCATCTTCGCGAGGCTGAATTCGCCTCCGGCAACCCGGTCACCTCCGCCGATGTCGTCTATTCGATCACTCGTCTGCTGAAGATGGATCAAGCCTCCGCCGCCAACCTCAAGCGGGTCGGCTACAACGCCGGAAACGTGGAAAAACTCGTGACGGCGCCGGACGAAAAAACGGTTCGGATCGATCTTTCCGGGGAAACCACCTCCGAACTCCTGCTTTACCGGCTAGCAATGGTAATTGCGAGCGTCGTCGACAGCGAGGAAGTCAAATCACATGAATCGAACGGCGATTGGGGAAATGGCTGGCTGCGTACCAATTCCGCAGGCTCCGGCCCGTTCACGCTGAACCGCTGGACGCCGAACGAGATCGTCATCCTCGAAGCGAATGAAAATTACGTCGGCGGCGAACCGAAAATGCGGCGCGTCGTGGTCCGTCACGTGCCGGAAAGCCAGGTGGAGCGGCTGATGCTCGAGCGTGGCGATGTCGATATAGCCAGTGCGCTGAGCGCTTCCGATCTCGCCACCTTCAACGGGAAGGAAGGCTTCGAAATCCAGCGGGTGCCGACCGGCGGCTTCTACGTGCTGTCGATGAATGCCGGCAAGGAGCCGCTTTCGAACCCGAAGGTTCGCGAGGCGATCGCCTACGGCATCGACTACAAGGGCATGGAAAAGGCCATCATGGGTCCGTATGGCCGAGCGCGCACGGTTCCTGTGCCCGAGAACTTTGAATACGCCATTCCCAGCCCCGATTGGCAGCTGGATGTTGAAAAGGCAAAAGCGCTGTTGGCTGAAGCCGGTTACAAGGATGGCTTCACGCTGACCTTGAAGACGATCGCCCAGACACCGCGCATCGATCTCGCAACCGCCATTCAGGCTTCGCTCGGCGAGATCGGCATCACCGTGAACATCCAGCAGGGTAACGGCTCGGATATCATCGCGGCGCATCGGGCTCGCGACTTCGATCTCCTCATCCCGCAGACCGGTGCCTACATGCCGAACGTGCTCGGCTCGATGGAGCAGTTCTCCAGCAACCCCGACAATTCGCGGGAAGCCAACAATGCCGGCAATTTCGTCTGGCGCTCGGCCTGGGACATTCCGGAGCTGACTGCGCTCACTGCCAAGGCCTCCCTGGAGCCGGATTCCAAGAAGCGTGGCGAAATTTACGTGCAGATGCAGGAAATGTTCGTGGCGCAGAAGCCGGCTGTCCTGCCGCTTTTCGAGCGCTTCGAGCCGATCGTCGTCAGCAAGCGGGTGCAGGATTATGTCGGGCATCCGAGCCAGACGACCCGCCTCGAAGGCGTAACCAAGACTGATTGAACAGCGACAGGCGGCCGATCATGAAGGAATTATCCCTAGGCGGGTTGACGCGACGTCTCGTGCATTTCGCCGTCAGTCTGTTCATACTGTTATGCGTCACCTTCGTGATCGGCCGGGTCATGCCAACGGACCCGGTCGGCGCGATCGTCGGGGAGCTCGCCGAACCGGCCGCCTACGAGGCGATGCGCGCGAGACTGGGTCTCGATCTGCCGCTTTACCAGCAGTTCTTCATTTATCTGAAAGGCCTGTTGCACGGCGATCTCGGTACCGCGATCCTCACGGGAAATCCGGTGGCCCGCGATCTGACACAGGCCTTTCCGGCAACCTTGGAACTGGCGACGCTGGCGATCATCATCTCGACCGTCGTGGGTGTCCCGCTCGGTCTGGTCGCGGCGCTCTTCCGGGACAGTTTCATCGACAAGTTCGCCCGCGTCTTCGCGCTGATCGGCCATTCCATCCCGGTCTTCTGGTTCGGGATCGTCGGCCTTGTCGTCTTCTATGCCTGGCTTTCGCTGGTGGGCGGTCCGGGCAGGGTGGACGTCTTCTATGAAGGCATCATCGAGCCGACGACCGGTCTGATGCTCGTCGACAGTCTTCTCGAGGGAGAGCCGGAGATATTCTGGAATGCGCTTTCGCATATCATCCTGCCGGCGGCGATCCTTGCCTATATGGCCATGGCCTATATCACCCGGATGACGCGCAGCTTCACGCTGGAACAATTGAACCAGGATTATGTGATCGCCGCACGCGCGAAAGGTGTCGGCCCGGCGCGAACGGTCATCAGCCACGTGCTGCCGAACATCGCCGTGCAGCTCATTACCGTGCTCGCCATCTCTTATGGCAACCTGCTGGAGGGCGCGGTCATCACCGAGATCGTCTTCTCCTGGCCGGGGATCGGCCAGTACATGACCAACGCGCTGATGATCGGCGATATGAACGCCATCCTGGCAAGTACGATCATCATTGGTTTCATCTTCATGTTTCTGAACTTCGCGGCCGACATCGCCTATGCGCTGCTCGACCCGCGCACACGGGAGGTCGCACGATGACCGACACCCTTCACGATACCAGCGCCGTTCAGCAGCCCGGCCTTGCCCAACGGGTGCTGAGCGGTTCGGGACGTGTGATCCGCAAACTCGGCGACGAGCCGCTCGGGATGGCGGGCTTCATCATCCTCGCCCTGCTCATCCTGGTCGCGATCTTCGCGCCGGTGATCGCGCCCTATGATCCCGTACGGCAAGTACTGAGCGATGCGTTGCAACCTCCGAGCCTCGCGCATCTGGCTGGAACCGATGAATTCGGCCGGGATATCTTCAGCCGGCTCGTCTACGGAACTCGCATCACCATCCAGACCGTGCTTTCGGTCTCGGTCATCGTCGGACCGATCGGGCTCATCATCGGAGTGGTCGCCGGGTTCTTCGGGGGCAGAACGGATGCGTTCCTCATGCGCGCCACCGATATCGTCCTGTCCTTTCCCTCGTTGATCCTGGCGCTTGCCTTTGCCGCCGCGCTCGGCGCCGGGCTCGGCACGGCCATCATCGCGATCTCGCTCACCGCCTGGCCACCGATCGCCCGTCTGGCCCGCGCCGAGGCCCTGGTTGTACGCAACGCCGATTATGTGGCCGCCGCCCGCCTTTACGGCGCATCGCCGCTGCGCATCCTGTTCTTCTACATCGCTCCAATGTGCATCCCCTCGGTCATCGTGCGGCTGACGCTCAACATGGCGGGGATTATACTGACGGCGGCGTCCCTGGGTTTTCTCGGCCTTGGCGCCCAGCCTCCGCTGCCCGAATGGGGTGCGATGATTTCCAGCGGCCGAAAATTCATGCTCGATTACTGGTGGGTCGCCGTCATGCCCGGTATCGCGATCCTGCTGACCAGCCTTGCCTTCAACATCGCCGGCGACACGCTGCGTGACCTCCTGGATCCCCGCCATGCCCGATCGTGATATGCAGCCCGTACTTTCCGTCCGCAACCTGAACGTCCGCTTCGGCCGCAATGCGATCGCCGCAGTCTCCGAGGCGAGCTTCGACGTTGGCCGGGAGCGCATCGGCATCGTCGGAGAATCCGGTTCGGGAAAATCGACCACCGGCCGGGCGATCATGCGTCTGTTGCCGGCAAAGGCCAGCATCACGGCCGAACGGCTCGATTTCAATGGTGAGCCGCTCCTTGCGAAATCGGAAAAGGAGATGGGGCGGCTGCGCGGCAAGGACCTGGCGCTCATCATGCAGGACCCGCGCTATTCGCTGAATCCGGTGCTCACCATCGGCAAGCAGATCGCCGAATCCGCAAAACTCCATCTCGGCCTTAAGGGAAGGGATGCGCTCACCCATGCGCGCCACATGCTGGAACGGGTCAGGATCAAGGACCCGGAGCGGGTGTTGAAGCTTTACCCGCATCAGATTTCGGGCGGCATGGGACAACGTGTGATGATCGCCATGATGCTGATCGCAAAGCCGAAGCTGGTGATCGCCGACGAGCCGACCTCGGCACTCGATGTCAGTGTCCGCAAGGACGTGCTGATGCTGCTCGACGAACTGGTTCGCGAGAACAATTCTGGCCTCATCCTCATCAGCCACGACATCCGCATGGTCGCCGCCTTCTGCGAGCGTATTCTGGTCATGTATTCCGGCCGCATCGTGGAAACGCTCACGAGCCTGGACGATGCCCGGCACCCCTATACAAGAGGGCTGATCGCCGCGATGCCCGATCCCCGCCATCCGGTCTCCCGCCTCAAAGTTCTGGACCGCGCATCGATCGAAGCGGAGATTGCCCGATGATCAAGGTGGAAAATCTCGACGTCGTCTATGGCGTCAACGAAACCCGCAACCACGTGGTCCGGAGCGTCAGCTTCGAGGTCGGACATGGCGAAACGCTGGGGATCGTCGGCGAATCCGGCTGCGGCAAGTCGACCTTGCTGCGATCGCTCGCAGGTCTCGAAGGGGGCTGGACAGGTTCCGTCCATTTCAACGGCAAGCCCGTGGGCAAGGCCCGCAATCGCGAAGAGCTCAAGCTCGCGCAGATGGTGTTTCAGGACCCTTACGGTTCGCTGCATCCGCGCCACCGCATCGGCACGGCGCTTGCCGAACCCATCCGCGCCATGGGTACGGGCGACGGCTGGTCGCAAGTGTCGAAGGCACTGCAGCAGGTCGGGCTGCCGGCGCATTTCGCCAGCCGTTTCCCGCATGAGCTTTCCGGCGGCCAGCGCCAGCGCGTGGCGATTGCCAGGGCGCTCATCCTGTCGCCGCCGATCCTTCTTCTGGACGAGCCGACCTCGGCACTCGACGTCTCGATCCAGGCAGAGGTCCTGAACCTGCTTGCGGATCAGCGCGAGGAACGGAACCTCACCTATGTGCTGGTGAGCCATGACCTCTCGGTGATCGCCCATATGTGCGACCGGGTTCTGGTCATGCAGAACGGGATATTCGTCGACGAGTTGACCAAGGCGGACCTGCGGGCCGGCACGACGCATGCGGACTATTCGCGCGAACTGTTCGAAGCCAGCTTTCTATAAGCTGGCGCGCAAGGGCGCTGGCGTTTGATCCTCCCGCAGCTCGGACTGCGGCAAGGTCTTGCCAGCCACCTCCAATTTGCCGAAGACCCGGCCGATGCCGATCAGCACCGGTTCGTTGACGCCGATCTCGGCGATCGCGGCGGGCATGCTGCTGAGCTGCCCCGTCCACCGTCTCTCGTTGGAACGCGCGATGGCGCTCACGATCGCCACCGGCATATGCGTGTCCATGCCTGCTTCGACCAGCCTTGCGGCGATCTCGCCGGCGGTGCGGCCAGCCATATAGTAGATGGTCGTCGTGGCGGGGTCGGCGAGGCTCTGCCAGTCGAGATTGTCGGGCAATTGCCCCTGGCGGGAGTGGCCGGTGACGAAGCGTACGCCCTGCGCATGGTCACGGTGGGTAAGCGAAACTCCGAGCCGCGAGGCCATCGCGCTTGCGGACGTGATACCCGGCACGACCTGTACTGGAATGCCCTTTTCCTCGAGCCAGGCGATCTCCTCGCCGGCGCGGCCGAAGATCATCGGATCGCCGGATTTCAGACGAACGACATGTTTGCCGGCGCTCGCGAACTTCACCATCATGTCATTTATATCTTCCTGCCTGCAGCTTTCGCGGCCGCCGCGCTTGCCTACCAGCATGCGCTTCGCCTCGCGGCGGGCAAGTTCCAGGACCTCGTCCGAGACGAGATCGTCGAAAAGAATTACGTCGGCCGCTTGAAGGGCGCGAACGGCTTTCAGGGTCAGAAGCTCCGCATCGCCGGGGCCGGCGCCGACGAGGGTGACCCGCCCTTGGGATGCCGGGGTGGAGGCCAGTCGAACCGTATCATTCAGCACCTCTGTCTCGTTTTCGGCTGCGGGCTTACCGGCAAAAGCATGATCGACGAACCGCTCCCAGAAGGCACGCCGTTGCGGGCCGGGCACCAGGCGCGCGTTGATTTTTTCCCGCAGCGACTGGGCGAGCTCGGCCCAACCCTTCAGCGATTGCGGCAGCAGAGTTTCGATGCGGCGGCGGATCGCCTGCGCGAGAATGGGAGCCGCGCCATCGGTCGAGATCGAAACGACCACCGGCGAACGGTTGACGATTGAGCCGAACTGGAACTGGCAGAAGGCAGGCTTGTCGATGATGTTGACAGGTACGCCGGCCGCCCGTGCCGCATCGAAGAAAGACCGTGCCTCGTCCTCTTCCTCGCAATCGGCGATCGCGAGGGCTGCATTTGAAAAGATTGCGGGGTTCCAGTCTTGTCTATGCGTAACGAAACCGCCTTCGGAATGTTCAGCACCGCGTTCGATTAGTCGCTCGAACGTCTCCGAAAGCTCTTCGGCAAAGACATGCACTTCCGCACCGCAGGCGGCCAGCAGTTCGGCTTTCCAGGCGGCCGCGTCGGAACCGCCCGCAACGATTACACGCTTGCCTTCCAGCGCCCAGAAGACAGGAAGTTTGGCAAGTGGTGCCATACGGGCAGGCACTTCATTCCGCCGCGGCTGCAAGACATCCATCGATGATCCCCCTGATTTCGGCGCGGCAGGAGCCGCAATTGGTGCCGGCATTGGTGTGCTTGCCGACGGCTTCCACACTGTGGCAGCCGCCGCGCACGGCCTCGATGATCCGGTTGACGCCGACGCCGAGGCAGGAGCAGACCGTCGCGCCCGGATCCGGCACATCGGCGCCGGGTCGGCCCGCGATGAGTGCGAAACGCTTGCGCAAATCCGCATGGCTGACTGTGAGCTGGCTGACAGCCCAATTGCGGGCGACCGCCACCGGCTGATGGCTGAGAAAAAGAGCGGCCAGCAACCGGTCACCATCGAAAAAGGCGAGACGTAGATCACCGGTTTGCCTGTCGGCATAGCCGAGCGGCTCGATCTCGCCGGAAATGCCGAAGGTGTCGCGGCACCACGACGTCCAGTTCTCAGGCGCATCGATGAACGCAAGTTCCGTCCGCCATCCGCCGTCCGCCTTGGCAAGCGCCCAGTAATCCGCATGCGGCGTGATCGGCCTGCCGGCGGAAACCGCAAAACCGTAACGGGAGGCCGGGAAGGGGCGAGCGGCGATTGCCACATTCTTGGAGGCCGGCTGACCTGAAAAGGGATCGGTCAGCGGCGCGACCAAGGCATCGATACGCGCCTTGGCGGCGAACTGATCGTTCCAATGCATCGGCACGAAGATGTTGCCGCGCGCCTGCCGTTCGGTGACGAGTGCGCGGACGATCGCTTTTCCGTATGGGCTCTCGAGTTCCATCAGAGCTGCGCCGTCAATCCCAAGCTCGATGGCATCGGCCGGATGGATTTCGGCGAAGGGCTCGGCGAGATGGGCGGAGAGGCGGGCGCTTTTCCCGGTTCGCGTCATCGTATGCCAATGATCGCGGACACGGCCGGTATTCAGCGTTAGCGGATATTGCTCGTTGGTGCGATCGGTCGCCTGGGGCGGGTAGACTGCGATGAAACGGGCTTTGCCGTCCGAATGAAAGAACCCGCCCTCGGCGAAGAAACGGGTGACGACCCGCTCGCTAGCCATAGGCTGCGGCCACTGGAACGGTGCCAGCGCGTCATAGGAGAAGCGGTCCATTGCGGCATAGGCGCCGATATCGAAATCGCGGCTTCCGTCGTTTTCGAAGGCGGAAAGGGCCGCATGCTCGGCAAAGATGTCGGCCGGCTCACGGTAAGCGAAAGCATCTGCAAAACCCATGCGGCGAGCCACTTCGGTCAACTGCCACCAATCGGCCTTTGCCTCGCCCGGTGCTGCCAGGAACGGACGCTGGCGTGAAATGCGACGCTCGGAATTGGTGACCGTCCCATCCTTTTCGCCCCATCCGAGCGATGGGAGCAGCACATGGGCGTGCCGGACCGTATCGGTCTCACGAAGCACATCCGATACCACCACGAAGGGACAGTCCCGAATAGCGGCCTCCACGGTATCGGCATCCGGCATGGAGACGGCCGGATTGGTCGCCATGATCCAGAGCGCCTTGATGCGTCCGTCGGCGACCGCCCGGAACATGTCGACCGCTTTCAGCCCCGGCTTCGCGGCAATCGCCGGCGAGGCCCAGAAACGCTGTACCCGATCGCGATCTGTGGCACTTTCGATCGCCATATGAGCCGCGAGCATGTTCGCCAACCCGCCCACTTCACGACCACCCATGGCATTCGGCTGGCCGGTGAGCGAGAAAGGCCCCATGCCGGGCCGGCCGATCCTGCCGGTTGCCAGATGGCAATTGAGGATGGCGTTGACCTTGTCGGTTCCGGAGGAGGATTGATTGACACCCTGGCTGTAGCAGGTGACGACTTTCTCCGTCGTTTCGAACAGGCGGAAGAATTCCCGGATATGCATGACCGGCAGGCCGGTGCTCTCGATCAAATCCGCCAGAGAAAGCGCGGAAGCGGCGGCAAAGGCTTCTCCAAAACCCTCCGTATGGGCGGCGACATAGTTCTCGTCGATGGCCGGGCTCTTCGCGAGATGAGCGAGCAGGCCGGCGAACAGCGCGGCGTCCCCATCGGGACGGATGGCCAGATGCAGGTCGGCGATATCGCAGGTCATGGTGCGGCGAGGATCGATGACCACCACTTTCATGCCCGGCCGCGCTGCCTTGGCCGCGGCCAGCCGCTGGTAGATGACCGGGTGGCACCAGGCGAGATTGGAGCCCGTCAGGATGACGAGATCGGCAAGCTCCAGATCCTCGTATGTGCCGGGCACCGTGTCCGATCCGAAGGCGCGGCGATGGCCTGCGACCGAGGACGACATGCAGAGCCTGGAATTGGTGTCGATATTGGCCGAGCCGATGAAGCCCTTCATCAGCTTGTTCGCGACATAATAATCCTCGGTCAGCAACTGGCCGGAGACATAGAAGGCAACCGAATCCGGTCCGTGCTCGGCGATAGTGTTTGAAAAACGTTGCGCAACGAGGTCAAGCGCCTCTGCCCATTCGACCCGCTCTCCGGCTATCTCCGGATGGAGAATGCGGCCGTCCAAATCGATCGTCTCTGCAAGCGCCGAGCCCTTGGAGCAGAGCCGGCCGAAATTGGCTGGATGATCTGGATCGCCTTTGACGGACACGATACCGTCATTGGCGATTTTGGCGATCACACCGCAGCCAACGCCGCAATAGGGACAGGTTGTCTTGACCTCCGTCTCCATCTATTCGGCCGCCACCATCAGATTCTCCAGCGCGATCGAAAGCGCGCCGTTCTCGCAACGGACGGGGATGGTCCGCACCTCTCCTTCGTCGGCCCCCAATGCCTTTCCGGACTCCAGCGAGATCACCCAGTTGTGGAGGGGGCAGGTCACCGCCCGGCCATGGACGATGCCCTGGCTGAGCGGCCCGCCCTTGTGGGGGCAATGGTCCTCGATCGCGAAAACCTCGTTCTCCGCCGTGCGGAATACGGCGATCTTGCCCTGAGGCGTCTTCACGCAGCGCGCGCCGCGCAGTGGAATGTCGTCGATGTGCCCGATTTCAATCCAGTTCATCGTCATCTCCTCACTCGGCCGCCTGGTTGAAGCCAATGGTCGCCATGGGCTTGAATTCGTGCTTGTCCTTGCCGGAGACGCGCTCTGACCAGGGGTCGACCTGGGCGAATTTCTGGCTGAACACGAAGCGGTCGTAATAGGCCTTGCGCTTTTCGGCATCGCCCATGATCTGGCGGCGGATTTCCTCCAAACCGATGCGCTTCGCCCATTTGTAGATACGCTCCAGATAGCGGGCCTGCTCGCGATACATCTGGGTCAGTGCCACGATGTGCTCGAGCGCATCATCCTCAGACTTGACGAGGCCGAGAACCTCCGTGCCCTTGATGTCGAGGCCGGCGGCACCGGCGAAATGGATCTCGAAACCGGAATCGACGCAGATGACGCCGATATCCTTGCAGGTCGCTTCCGCGCAGTTTCGCGGACAGCCGGAGACAGCCATCTTCAGCTTGGCCGGCGTCCACGAGCCCCACATGAACTTCTCGATGCGGATGCCGAGGCCGGTCGAGTCCTGCGTGCCGAAGCGGCACCAGTCGGAACCGACACATGTTTTCACGGTGCGCAGGCCCTTGGCATAAGCCTGCCCGGAAACGAAGCCCGCCTTGCCGAGATCGGCCCAGACGGCCGGCAGGTCCTCCTTCTCGATGCCGAGAAGATCGATGCGCTGGCCGCCGGTTACTTTGACCATCGGGATTTCGAACTTGTCGACCACGTCGGCGATGGCGCGCAGCTCCTGCGAATTGGTGACGCCGCCCCACATGCGCGGCACGACCGAATAGGTGCCGTCCTTCTGGATGTTGGCGTGGACACGCTCGTTGATGAAGCGCGACTGGTAATCGTCGGCATATTCGTCCGGCCAGTCGCAGACGAGATAGTAGTTGAGCGCCGGGCGGCACTTGGCGCAGCCGCAGGAGGTTTTCCATTCCAGCTCCTGCATAACGGCAGGAATGGTCTTCAGCTTCTTCGCCTTGATGAGGCGGCGCACATCATCATGGCCGAGCTCGGTGCAGGTGCACATCGGCGTGACGGCAGAAGGATTGTAGCTATCGCCAAGCGTCAGCGCCATCAACTGCTCGACAAGGCCGGTGCAGGACCCGCAGGACGCCGAGGCCTTGGTGTGAGCACGCACGTCGTCGAGCGAGGTCAGGCCCTTATCCGAAATGGTCGAGGTGATTTTGCCCTTGCAGACGCCGTTGCAGCCGCAGATTTCCGCATCATCCGGCAAGGCTGCAACGGCCGCCATAGGGTCCAGGGGCGCTCCTCCCTGATAGGCCTGGCCGAAGATCAGCGTGTCGCGCATCTCCGAGATATCGGTCGCCTTCTTCTTCAGGTCGTTGAACCAGGCGCCATCGGAGGTCTCGCCATAAAGAACCGTGCCGATGATGCGGTTGTCCTTGATCACGAGGCGCTTGTAGATGCCCGCGGTGGCATCACGCAGCACGATCTCCTGACGGTCATCGCCGTCGGCGAAATCGCCGAGCGAATAGAGCTCGATACCCGTGACCTTGAGCTTGGTCGGCGTATCGGAGTGCACGAAGGCGGGCTTGCTGTCGCCGGCGAGATGCGAGGCGGCAATGCGCGCCATTTCGTAGAGCGGAGCAACGAGGCCATAGACCATGCCGTCCACCTCGGCGCATTCGCCGACCGAATAGATATCGCCGTCCGAGGTCTGCATGCCGGCATCGACGACGATGCCGCGATTGACCGCCAGACCGGCATCCTTGGCAAGACCAGCATTCGGACGGATGCCGACGGCCATGACGACGAGGGTCGCAGGGATGATGCGGCCGTCGTCGAGCTCGACCCCTTCCACCTTGCCGTTGCCGATGATCGCCTTGGTATTGGCCTTACAGATGACCTTGATGCCGCGTTCTTCAACCGCCTTCTGGAGGAGATAGCCGGCGGCCGGATCGAGTTGGCGTTCCATCAGCGTCGGCATGACGTGCAACACCGTCACGTCCATGCCGCGCTGTGCGAGGCCTGCGGCAGCCTCGAGACCGAGAAGCCCGCCACCGATGACGATGGCCTTCTGACGCGATTGTGCGGCGAGAAGCATGGCCTGCACGTCGTCCAGATCGCGATAGGTGATGACGCCCGGCAAGTCCTTGCCAGGCACGGGGATGATGAAGGGCATCGAACCGGTGGCGATCACCAGCTTGTCGTAGCTTTCAGTGACGCCGTGGTCGGAGGTCACGGTCTTTTGGGCGCGGTCGATCGCAACGATCTTATGGCCCTTGTAGAGCGTGATGCCGTGCTTGATGTACCAGCCGTCGCCGTGAATGATGATCTGCTCGTAGTCCTTCTCGCCGGAAAGTACCGGCGAGAGCATGATGCGGTCATAGTTGACGCGCGGCTCGGCGTTGAAGATCGTGACTTCGTATCGGCCGGGCGCCTGCTCGAAGAGGTGCTCCAGCATGCGTCCCGGCGCCATGCCGTTGCCGATGATGACGAGTTTCTCGGTCATGGTTTTCATTTCCTTGGTTCAGGTGGCCGCCACGGCGGAGACGGAGAGCCCGCGGCGGTCCATCTGCTTGATCGACACATGCATCCAGATCAGCGAGACGGCGACGACGGCGAAGAGAAGCAGGAAGCAGCTGGACCAGAGGCCGGTTGCGTCCTTGAGCAGCCCGAAGGCGATCGGCAGGATGAAACCGCCGAGCCCGCCGACCATGCCGACGACGCCGCCCACCGCACCGACGCTCTCGGGATAATAGACGGGGATATGCTTGTAGACCGCCGCCTTGCCGAGGCTCATCACGAAGCCGAGCACGAAGACGACCACGATGAAGACCATGGGCGTGACGCCCACCGGCAGCGACAGGATGAGCGTCGAAACCGCGGAGACGCCGAACATCCAGTACATGACGCTGCGAGCGCCCTTCTTGTCGGAGAGCATGCCGCCGAAGGCGCGGAAGATGCTGCCGGGGATCGAGTAAGCGGCGGCGATCATGCCGGCTACGGCAAGATCGAAGCCGTAGACGCCGACCAGATAGCGCGGCAGCCAGAGCGACAGCGCCACGAAGCCGCCGAATGCGAAGAAGTAGTAGAGGCAGAAGCGCCAGACCTGCGCGTTCTTGAGCGGTGCGAATTCCTGGGCAAGGCTGCGGGGTGCGGCACCCTTCTCACGGCGGTCGCGGTAGGCCGGGTCGTCAGTGGTGGTAAACCAGAAGACGACCGCCATGACAACGAGAGCCGCAGCCCAGATCTGCGCGACGGCTTGCCATCCCCAGGCGAGAAGGACGAACGGGGCTGCGAATTTCGTTACCGCCGCGCCGACATTGCCGGCACCGAAGATGCCGAGTGCGGTGCCCTGCTTCTGCGGCGGGAAGAATGGCGAGATATAGGCGACGCCGACGGCGAACGAGCCGCCGGCAAGTCCGACACCGAGACCGGCGAGCAGCATCTGCGGATAGGTGGTCGCATAGGAGAGCAAGAAGGTCGCCACCGCCGAGGCGAACATGGTCAGCGTATAGACCAGGCGGCCGCCATAGCGGCTTGTCCAGATGCCGAGCACGATGCGCACAAGCGACCCGGTCAGGATCGGGGTACCGACGAGAAGTCCGAACTGGGCTTCGGTGAGGCCCAGATCCTGTTTGATGCGGACGCCGATGATGGCGAAGATCGTCCAGACGGCGAAACAGATGGTGAAGGCGAGCGTGGACATCCACAATGCCTTTTCCGGTTCGTGGCCGCTGCTGATGCCTGTTGTCGAAATCTTGGTCATGCACATGTTCCCTTGTCTGGTGGCCGACGGATTTTCGGACATAAAAAAACGCCGCTCGGAAACCGTGTCTCCAGGGATGGGAGGATCCCGGGACACGAAGACCTTGCGACGTCGATGTCTTTGTGGGCGCTTATGGCGCGCTCATCCGCACCGATCGCCGTTGACCGGTGCGCAAGTTACCATGCAAACTGCATGCCAGTTTTGGATCAGGCAGGTAAGCCTTTGTAAAAGAATGGAATTCTTAGGAATAATTCGGAGATTAATTTTTGGGCAGGCGAACTCGCCTGCAAATCATTTATGCTGATGCTTTTCTGGAGAGCCTGACTGATAGGCAGCCAGGGCTGGAAGTCTCAGACTTCGTCGCCGTTCGAGCCCACGCTGAAGCGGCTCCTGACAGCGAACCGGTCCACGTAACCGCCGATATCCGCAGGATCGAAAATGTGGCCATCCATGAAGCGGTCGCCCTCGCCATTCCCTTCCACGCGAATGTCTCCGCCCTCCGGCATATCTGCCTTGCCGAGCGCGGCGCGATAGAGATCGGGACGATAGGCGCTCGCAGCAGCTTTGAGCCCTTCGTCAGTCAGACGGGCCTGGCCCCAACGGATCATCTGGCTGTAGATCCACAATGCCTGGCTGGGACGGGGATAATTTGCAAAGCCTTCGTGGAAGGTGAAGTAGCGATCTATGACGCGTCGGTTGCCTCGGTCATCGAGGCTGAATTGCCCGCCGAGCACCTGGCGGATGATATCAACCGGGGCTGCGATGTAGCGGGGATCGGCCAAAGCTTCGGCCAGCGCATCGTGGTTTTCGGGCTGGTCGCACCAACGGGCGGCGGCGTCGAGCGCCACGATCAGGCGGGAGACGGTTTCGGGATGGCTTTCGGCCCATTCCGGACGCATGCCGATCACCTTCTCGGGCGCGGATGGCCAGATATCCTGCTTGGCCGCAACGATGCGGCCGACGCCACGCTCGGAGGCGACCATGTTCCACGGCGCCCCGACACAGAAGCCGTCGATCCCGCCCGCCGCAAGCGCGTCGGATGTCAGCGGCGGAGGGACCACGACCAGTTTGACATCCTTATCCGGATCAATGCCGCCGGCTGCCAGCCAATACCGGAACTCGTAGTTGTGGGAGGAGAAGGGATAGGTCATGCCGAGCGTCGGCAGAGGCTCGGCACGCTCCTTCATCTGCCGCACGACAACTGCGAGAGCCTTGGCATTGTCGAGCGCGCTCGCCGTCTCGGAAAGACCGGCCGCATCGCGCATCCGTTCGAAGAGCCGCACGGAAAGGGTAATGGCGTTGCCGCCTCGCCCGAGAGCGAAGGGGGTGACCGTCGGGGAGGGGTTGGAGCCGAGGCCCAGCATCGAGGCAACCGGCATCGGCGAAAGCATATGGGCGATATCGAACTGCCGGAAGGCGAGGCGATCGCGCACATTGGCCCAGGAAACATCGCGCACGAGATCGAGCGTCAGCCCCTCTTTCTTCGCAAAGCTGAATTCCGCCGCCGCGATCAGCACCGATGCATCGACCAGCGGAATGAAGCCTGCCCGAAGGGTCTTCGGTCCTTCGCCGGCAATTCGGCGCGGAGTGGAAAGAGCGTCTCGGCTGCTGTCAATCTTGGTCATCATGCTCATCCGACTTCCTCGGGGACATTAAGTCCGGGACTTTTTCACATCAAAAGCCCTGCCGCAGTCACGACGCTCTGGGCGATTTCCGCGATCTTCTTCTTCTCGTTCATGGCCGATTGGCGAAGCAGCGCGAAGGCCTCTTCCTCCGAAAGACCTTTCATCTTCATGAGGATGCCCTTGGCCCGTTCGATGACCTTGCGCTCCTCGAGCGCCGATTTCGCTTCTGCGAGTTCCCGCTGAAGCCGGCTGAAGGCGTTGAAGCGACTGACAGCCATGTCGAGGATCGGCTTGACGCGCTCCTTCTTCAGCCCGTCGACGACATAGGCGGAGACCCCGGCCTCGACGGCGGCCTCGATCGAGGCGGTATCGGAGCGATCGACGAACATGGCGATCGGCCGGCTGACGGTGCGCGTGAGCTGAAACAGATGTTCCATCATGTCGCGGTTCGGGTTCTCGATATCGATGACGATCACGTCCGGCTTCAGCGTCTCGATGATCTTTGCAACCCCGTTCACCTCATGGATGACGGTGACCTTGCCATGGCCAGCCTCGCGCAGCCCCTCCTCGATGATCGAGGCGCGGATCGCGTTTTCGTCTATCACGAGAATGGTCAGGTCAGGCGCCAGCATTGACTAGTGATGCCGCACTGCAGCAAGCTTGGCAAGCGATCTGCAAAGAAGATTATTCGCGTGGGCGCTCCGCCCGCTTCCGCCAGGTCGCACGATAGCCGGACAGGTCCAGCGGCAAGGTCTCGGCTTTTGTTTGAGGTCGAACAGATTGCGGAGCGCCCGCCAGCATCGCCGCGCCCTGGCTCGTGCCTGTGGAACCGGAGATCGCGATAACCTCACGCTTGAGAAGGGCTCCGAGCGCCTGCAGATAGGCAGGATTTGCCGATAAGGGGCCTTCCACCAGGATAGGCCCTCTTGCGCCGATAAGGTCCAGGCAGGTTTCCGTCATCAGAGCGAGATAAAGACAGGCCGCCGCCCAGCGCTCATCGGCGGTTGCGTTCTCTTCATTCACCCATTCGAAGCGGCGTCCAGGGAAGGGCCCTGCGCCCGGCGCGATGTTCGGCAGCAGTATGAGGCCTTTTTGAACGACGTGCGGCATGGCGCAAAGCGCAGCCTGGGGAGAAAGCTTTCCAAGCTCGGCGGTCAGCAGCTCGAACTCGCGGCCGCCCATAAAACGGGACGAGGGGACAGCACGGCCATAGGCATCGACATTGGCCAGCGTGTCGCGCTTGGGATCGAGGTGGTCGAGATCGCCGCCGACGGCGAAGCTGATGACCCAGGTGCCGGTCGAGACAACGGCGAAAGGCGCCTCCCGGACCATGAGGTGCGGCAGCAGCGAGGCGTTGGAATCGTGAATGCCGCAGAAAACCGGGATCGGCTTTGGAAGCCCCAAGCTTTCGGTGATTTCCTGCCGAACCGGCCCGAGCGCATCGAAGGCCGAACGCACCGGCGCCATGAGATCCCCGATGCCTAGCCCGTCGACCAAAGAGGAATAGCGGCCATGCCGAGGGTCCCAGAGGTCCGTGTGGCAGCCGAGTGACGTGCCTTCGTTCGCCGCTACGCCCGTCAACCGCCATGCCCAATATTGCGGATAGGTCATGATGGTTCGAACTCGGGCGAACGCATCTGGAAATGCAGTCTTCTGATAATGGAGCTGCGCGCCCGCGTTTAACCCGCCGGAGAGGGCGGGGGAGAAGGTTTCGGAAAAAGGCGGGCGGATCGCCCGGTAGGCCTCCTGAATTTCCCGCGGGTACTGGTGCTCATAATCGAGCACGGGCAGAGCCAGCTTTCCGCCGGCATCGAGCAGAGCCATGGATGCACCGTGCGTGGTGATCGATATGGCGTCGAAGCCAGGCTCCTTGGCGAAGGCATTCAGCGCTTCCAGGGTGAAGGCCCACAAGGCTTCTATATCGTAATGCGGGTAGGGTGGGCCGGGCAGGACCCGGTTCGGCGTTCGTTTCTCGCCGATCTCCTCGCCTGTCGCACAATCGAGCACGACGACTTTGGCATTGGTCTTGCCGATATCGAGGACGGCGATCTTTGCAGGCTCGCTCATGGCAGATGAAAGACCGTCACGAGATCGGTCGCGACCGGCGAATTATCCGGATTTGTTTCCATGATGTCGGCCATATGCGCCCACCATTTCTTCATGACGGGATGGTCGGGAAGCTTCGCCATGGTGTGATTTTGCGGGCGCGTCAGCACACCGAACAGGATATTGGTCTCTCGATCCAGATGGATCGAGTAGTCGCTGAAGCCGGCCTCATGAAGCAGGGCGACCAGCTCCGGCCAGATCTCATCATGCCGTTTCCTGTATTCGGCCTCCATGCCGGGATTGAGCTTCATCTTGAAGGCATGTCTTTCGAGCGTCATCGGCTCATTTCCTTGATGCGGCGGGCGACGATCGGGATCGCTATGGTGGTGATGAGAAGCAGGCCGACGAAGATGGACATGACGATGCCCGGCACGTTCAGAAGGCCGAGCCCGAAGGTGACGAGCCCCATGACGAAAGCCGCGATGACGACGCCGGCGATAGTGCCTGACCCACCAAGGATCGAGACCCCGCCGAGCACGACCATGGTAACGATCTCGAGCTCCCAGCCCTGGGCGATCGAAGGCCGTGTCGAGCCCAGCCGGGAGGTGAGGCAAACGGAGGCGATACCCGCCATCAGTCCCGTCAGCAGGAAAAGGATGAATTTCACCCTCTCGACCGAAATGCCGGAGAAACGCGCGGCGAACTCGTTATTGCCGATGACATAGATCTGGCGGCCGAAATTCGTCGCATGCAGCAGGATGGCGAAGACGATCGCCAGTAGGATGAAGAGAACGAATTCGAAGGAAAAGACCCAGAAGACGTAGCCCTGGCCGAAATAGGCGAAGCTGTCAGGATAGTTCCCATAGGCCTTGTCGCCGAGCACGATATAGGAAATGCCCCGGAAGAGGCTCATCGTACCGATCGTCACGACGATCGAGGGTAGCCTCAGAACCGAAACCAGGAAACCGTTGAACGCACCGCAGGCGAGCCCGACCCCGAGGCCGATAGCCACCAGTCCCGGCGTGCCGATGCCGGCCTGTGCGGCCGCTCCCATGGCGGTCGAGGCCAGCGCGATGATTGCAGCGACCGACAGGTCGATCTCTCCGGCAATGACGAGCAGGGCCATGGCAAAGGCGATCATTGCCTTTTCGGTGAAATTGAACGTGGCGTCCGAAAGGTTCCAGGCGTTCAGGAAGTATGGCGACGCGAACGAATTGAAGACGAAGATCGCGACCGCGACCCCGAGAAGCAGGACCTCCCAGCTCGACAGCAGCCGTGACGTCCGGGTTCCAAGCCGATCGGGGATCACCCGTTTTGAGTTGGCGGTTTCACTCATGCGGAGGCCTCCGGAGCAGCCCGATCCCGCAGGATGATGCGGCCAGCCTTGCGTTCGGCCCGGGCGTTGAAGACGACGGCGAGCACAATGACGATGCCGGAAATCGCCAGCTGGGCGAAAGGCGAAATGCCGATCACGGGCAGCGCATTCTTGATGACGCCGAGGAAGAGAGCGCCGAGCACGGCACCGGCGACCGAGCCGATCCCGCCGGCAATCGAGATGCCGCCGATGACACATGCCGCGACGGTATCAAGTTCGAAACCGACAGCGATATCGACATAGGCCACAGCATAACGCGATACCCAGAGATAGCCGCAAAGGCCGGCAAGCGCGCCGGAAAGCACGAAGGCGATGAAGCGCGTCCAGCCGATATCGATGCCCGCATAGACGGCGGCGGTCGGATTGCCGCCGGAAGCGTAAGCCGCGCGGCCGAAGGGCAGGCGGGTCAGCACGAACCAGGCGCCAAGCACGATAGCGATGGCGATCCAGGAAAGCACCGGCAGACCAAGAAGCTGCGTGCGGGGGATATTGAGAAACTGTGCCGTCATCTGGTGGGCGTTCACCCAGCCGCCGCCCGAAAGGACAAAGGCCATGCCGCGATAGATGGTAAGCGTACCAAGCGTGACGACGATCGGCGGTATCTGCAAGGCCCAGACGAGGAAGCCGTTGATGGCACCGAGAAAGGCGCCGATACCGATCGCCATGACGATCAAGGCTGCCAGCGGCAGGTCTGGATAGGCGGCGTTCGTCATGGCAACCGCCATGCCGGTGAAGGCGAGGTTGGCGGCAACCGACAGATCGATCGACTTGGTCAGAATGACAGTCATCTGGCCGAGCGCCAAGATGATCAGGATCGATGTGTCGTTGAAGATATTGGCAAGATTACCGGGTGCGGCAAAGCCCTGTGCGCGGGTGGAAAAGCCGATCACCATCAAGCCTATGATGACGATGAGCAAAAGTTCACGGTTCTTCAGAAGATTGGTCATCGGCTTTCCTCACGCATTACCGGTCGCCGCGCGCACCAGCACCTCGGCGTTCAGGCGCTCGCGATCGAAGATGCCGGCTGCAAGCCCCTCGCGCATCACCATCACGCGATCCGACATGCCGAGGATTTCCGGCAATTCCGACGAGACCATGATGATCGAGAGGCCCTCGGCGGCCAGTTCGCTGATGAAACCGTGGACCGCTGCCTTGGAGCCGATATCGATGCCCTTGGTCGGCTCGTCGAGAATGATCACCTTCGGCTGTGTCGCCAGCCATTTGCCGATCACCACCTTCTGCTGATTGCCGCCGGAAAGCGTGCCGACCGGCACGGAGAGCGCCGCCGCGCGCAGGTCAAGCCGCTCAGCATATTTGCGGGCGAGCGCCAGTTCGTTTGCGGCCTTGAGAAAACCCGATCGCGAGGTGCGCGAAAGCGAAGGCAGCGACATGTTCTGGAAGATAGGCATAGGCAGCGCCAGGCCGTGGCGACCGCGCTCTTCCGGCACATAGACGATGCCGGCGCGTATGGCGTCGCTCGACGAGCGGATGTCGAGGGGTGTTCCCTCCAGCGTCAGCCGGCCGGATGAAGGGCGTGTGATTCCGAAAAGGGCCTGGCAGAGCTCGGATCGTCCGGCCCCGATCAGACCATAAACGCCGAGGATTTCACCACGCCTGAGTTCGAAGGAGATGTCGCGGAATTCGGTCGGATGGCTGTAGCTTTCGACGGCAAGCACCGGCGCGCCGATTTCCACCTTTACCTTCGGGAAGACGTCCTTGACGTCCCGTCCGACCATCAGCCGCACGATCTCGTCCTGTGCGGTCTCCTTCAATCTGCCGTTCCCGACAGCGCGACCATCGCGGAAGACTACGAAATTTTCGGCGATCTCGTAGACCTCGTCGAACTTATGGCTGATGAAGAGGATGGCTTTGCCCTGCCGCTTGAGATTATTGACGATGCGGAAAAGGTCATCGATCTCCTTGCGGGAAAGTGCCGCCGTCGGCTCATCCATGATGACGATGCGGGCGTCCACGGAAAGCGCGCGAGCGATAGCCACCAGATGCCGCTGGGCGATCGAGAGATCCTTCAAACGGATCGTGGGATCAATCTCGCTTTCCAGGGCTCGCAGGAGCTCGCCTGCCCTTAAATTGATCTGCCGCCAGTCGATCGTGCCGAAACGGGTTCGCGGCGCATGGCCGAGGAAGATGTTCTCGCCGACGGAGAGTTCGTCGAAGAGCACGGTCTCCTGATGGATGGCCGTCACCCCTGCATCGATGGCGGCCTGTGCGCCATGGAAGGCAATGGGCTCGCCGTCGATCAGGATTTCTCCCTCGTTGGGGCGATAGATGCCGGTCAGGATTTTCACCAATGTCGACTTGCCGGCACCGTTTTCCCCGATCAGCGCGGTGACCTGGCCGGGATAGAGTTTGATGCTGACGCCATCAAGCGCCTTTACGCCCGGAAAAATCTGCGAGATGCCGCGCATTTCCAGGATCGGCGCAGCTTCGGTCGCTGGTGCCTGTGCGACAGGCCTCTGGTCGGTCATGGATGCTACAGCGCTCATTATCCGTTTCACCTAAAGCCCCTCATCTGCCTGCCGGCACCTTCTCCCCGTACGCGGGGAGAAGGCTAGGGTGAGGGCAAATGCCAACGCCTCAGAAGATCTTCGAGAACTCGTCGATGTTCGAGGCGTTGTAGACGAAGGGGTCGGCCATCGCGGCCTCGCCATTGTCGCCGACCTTGATCTTGCCCATGCGGCCCGCTTCGATTTCCGAACCGGGTGCGCCGTCCGTATCACCCTTGACGATGTGGTAGGCGATCTGGGTTGCGGAATAGCCGAGGTCGATCGGGTTCCAGATCGCGAACTCCTTCGTGGCGCCCGACTTGATGGCGCCAGCCATCTCGGAGGGCAGGCCAAGACCGGTGACATAAACCTGGCCGATCTTGCCGGCATCCTTGACCGCCTGAGAGGCGGCCAGCACGCCGACCGTCGTCGGGGCGACGATGACCTTCACGTTCGGCTGAGAGGTCAGGAGACCCTGGGCTTCGCGATAGCTCTTGTCCGCCAGGTCGTCTCCATAGACGGTGGTAGCGAGGTTAAGTCCGGGGAAATCCTTCAGCTGCTTCTTCATCTCCTCGATCCAGGTGTTCTGGTTGGTCGATGTGGTGGTGGCGGAGAGGATCGCGAAATCGCCCTTGCCGCCTTCCAGATGATTGGCCGCGAGCTGCAGGCACATCTTGCCGATCAGCTCGTTGGACGAGGGGTTCAGGTGCATGATGCGGCCTTCAGCCGCCACGCCGCTATCCCACGAGATCACCTTGATGCCTCGCTGCGCCGCCTTTTTCAGCGCCGGCACGACCGCATCGGGGTCATTCGCGGAAATGGCGATCGCATCCACGCCCTGGGCGATCAGCGAATTGATCACCTCGATCTGGCCTTCGGCGGTCGTGGTCGTCGGTCCGGTATAGATGATCTCGACGCCGCCAAGTTCCTTGGCGGCTTCCTGCGCGCCCTTGTTGGCGGCTTCGAAGAAGCCGTTGCCGAGCGATTTGACGACAAGCGCGATCTTCATGTCGGCGGCGCTTGCCGCCGTGCTCATGGTGGCGAAGGCAAGCGCCACGCCGAGAGCGAGTTTCCTTGCAAGTTTCATTTCCAGTCCTCCCAGTTTAAGATTTAAGTCCCCTCCCATCGGATGGCTCACGCCGCCGACGGGGAATCCTCCTTTGCGGCGGAAGCATCGACTGCACCGGCAACGATCAGCCTGATGCCCGCGTCCTCGATCATGCGCACGGCTTCGTCCGAAACGCCTTCATCGGTGATGATGGTGGTGACCCGCTCCAGCGGGCAGAGAATGAGGCTGGATCGGCGGCTGAACTTGCTCGAATCCACCATGACGATCAGCTCTTCGGCCTGGTGCATCAGCTTTTGCTCGCTCTGGATCACCAGCGCATCGGCCTCCATGATGCCGAGGGGTCCGACGCCTTGTGCCCCGATGAACATGCGCCGCGCATAGAAATTGCGGATCGCATCGTTGTCGAACGGCGAAAGGATCAGGCTCTGCTCGCGATAGATCGCGCCGCCAGGCACGGAAACGGTGCTTTTCGAGTGTTTGACCAGATGCTCGGCGATCGCGAAGGAATTGGTCATCACCTGCAGCCGCCGCGCCGACATATAATGCACCATCTGGAAGGTCGTCGTGCCACCATTGATGATGACGGAGTCACCTTCCTCGCAAAGCTCGACGGCCGCACGCGCGATTGCGCGCTTCTTGTCGATATTGACCGATTCGGAAACACGGAAAGGGCGGGCGGCGAGATTGCCGAGTTGCGGGGGATGAACCGCTTCGGCGCCGCCGCGCACGCGCCGGAGCTTGCCCTGCACATGCAGCGAAGCGATGTCTCGCCGGATCGTCGCCTCGGAAGCATCGGTCAGCTCGGCGATATCCTGCACGGTGATCACCGGCTTTTCCTGGATAGCGCTCAAGATGATGCGATGACGTTCACGTTCGTGCATGGGGCTCCTCCTGATGCTCAACTATCGCTGGAAAACTTATGTTGTCAATCATAAACGATCAACTTCGAATTTATTGCAACGCACAATGAATGTTTGTGATCGTTTTTGATTGACATGAGCCAAAGCAATGCGCGATACCAACGACATGGGATAGCGGCCACCCTGGTCGCCGTGAGCCGAAACATCTGGAGGAAAGCGATGTCGGGCAAAACCCGCCTTCTCGAAAATCGTTGGGATGATTCCCATGCCGCCGGCCTCGATGAGCCGGGCAAACTGCTCTATCGCTCGAACCTCCTCGGCGCCGACAAGCGCATCACCAACTACGGCGGGGGGAATACCTCGGCCAAGGTCATGGAAACCGATCCGCTGACCGGCGACAAAGTCCGCGTCATGTGGGTGAAGGGCTCCGGCGGCGACGTGGGAACCATCAAGCTCGACGGTTTCGCCACTCTCTATCTCGACAAGCTGGAAGCCCTCAAAGGCATCTACAAGGGCGTGGAAGACGAGGACCGCATGGTCGGCTTCCTGCCGCATTGCACTTTCAATCTCAATCCGCGCGCCGCATCCATCGACACGCCGCTGCACGGCTTCGTGCCCTATTCGCATGTCGATCACATGCATCCCGACGCGATCATCGCGATCGCGGCGGCGAAGAACTCCAAGGAACTCACGAAGCAGGTTTTCGGTGATGAAATCGGCTGGTTGCCCTGGCGGCGTCCCGGCTTCCAGCTCGGGCTCGACCTCGAAGCCTTCGTGAAGGCCAATCCGGATGCCAAGGGTGTCGTGCTCGAAAGCCACGGCCTCTTTACCTGGGCGGACGACGCCAAGACCTGCTATGAACTGACGCTCGATATCATCAACAAGGCGATCGATTGGTTCGCGGGGCAGACGGAAGGCAAGACGATCTTCGGCGGTGCTGTCGCACAAAGCCTGCCTGTGGCGGAGCGTCGCGCGATCGCCGCCCGGCTCATGCCGGAAATTCGTGGACGGATCGGCAAGATTGAACGCAAGCTCGGCCATTTCGACGATCAGGACGCGGTGCTTGAATTCGTCAATTCGAAGAATTTGAAGCCGCTTGGGAGCCTCGGCACGTCCTGCCCCGATCATTTCCTGCGCACCAAGATCCGCCCGCTGATCCTCGATTTCGACCCCGCCAAGCCGGACATCGACGGGGTGGCGGCCTCTCTCGATCAAGCGCTGGAAGACTATCGCGCCGACTACACGCGCTACTACGAGACTTGCAAGCACGACAATTCGCCGAAGATGCGTGACCCCAATCCGGTTATCTTCCTGGTGCCCGGCGTCGGCATGCTGTCGTTTGCGCGCGACAAGGCGACGGCCCGTATCGCCGGCGAGTTCTACGTAAACGCCATCAACGTGATGCGCGGTGCCTCGACTGTCTCAGAGTATCAGGGACTGCCGGAGCAGGAAGCCTTCGACATCGAATATTGGCTGCTCGAAGAGGCAAAGCTGCAGCGGATGCCGAAGCCGAAGAGCCTCGCGGGCCAAGTGGCCTTCGTCACCGGCGGCGCCGGCGGTATCGGTCGCGCGACCGCCGCGCGGCTGATGGGCGAGGGGGCCTGCGTGGTGCTTGCCGACATCGACGGCGGAGCGCTTGACGAGACCAAGGCGGATTTCGAGAAGTCCTTCGGCAAGGATGCCGTTCGTGCCGCCGTCCTGGACGTCACCAAGGAAGATGCGGTCATCTCCGCCTTCGCCGAAGCCTGTGTTGAATTCGGCGGTGTCGATATTCTCGTCTCCAATGCCGGCATTGCCTCCTCTGCGCCGGTGGAGGAGACGACGCTGGCCATGTGGAACAGGAATATCGATATCCTGGCGACCGGTTACTTCCTTGTATCCCGAGAAGCCTTCAAACTTTTCCGCAACCAGAAGCTCGGCGGCAACGTCGTCTTCGTCGCGTCCAAGAACGGGCTTGCGTCCTCGCCGAACGCCTCGGCCTATTGCACCGCCAAGGCGGCCGAAATCCACCTCGCGCGCTGCCTGGCGCTCGAAGGGGCGGAAGCTGGCATCCGCGTCAATACGGTCAATCCCGATGCGGTGCTGCGCGGCTCGAAGATCTGGAGCGGCGAATGGCGCGAGCAGCGTGCCTCATCCTCCAAGATCGAAGTGGGCGAACTCGAGGAGCATTACCGCAAGCGCTCGCTCCTGAAACTCAACGTCTTCCCGGAGGATATCGCCGAGGCGATCTATTTCCTGGCATCCGACGCGTCCGCCAAGTCGACCGGCAACATCATCAACGTGGATGCCGGCAACGCACAGAGCTTCACGCGCTGACAGCTGCCAGGGGAGGAAGAAATGGCTGATCTCAAGATTGCGGCGGATGTGATTGCCGCCGAAAACGAAAGACGCACGACAGCGCTGAAATCCGATTATGAGGCGCTCGGCGAGAACCTGTCCCGGCGCGGCATCGATATCGAGGCGGTGACGAAAGAGGTCGCGGAGTTCTTCGTTGCCGTCCCCTCATGGGGAGTGGGCACCGGCGGCACGCGCTTTGCCCGTTTTCCGGGGCAGGGCGAGCCGCGCGGCATCTTCGACAAACTGGACGACTGCTCCGTCATCCATCAATTGACACAGGCGACCCCCACCGTTTCGCTTCATATTCCATGGGACAAGACCGATACGAAGGAGTTGAAGGCGAAGGGCGACGCGCTCGGCTTGCGTTTCGACGCGATGAACTCCAACACCTTTTCCGATGCTCCTGGCCAGGCGCATTCCTATAAGTACGGTTCGCTCAGCCATACGGATGCCGCAACACGCAACCAAGCGATCGAGCACAATCTCGAATGTATCGAGATCGGCAAGGCGATCGGCTCCAAGGCGCTGACGGTGTGGATCGGCGACGGCTCAAACTTCCCCGGCCAAAGCCATTTCACCCGTACCTTCGAGCGCTATCTCGCCTCCATGGCGGAGATCTACAAGGCGCTGCCGGACGACTGGCGGCTGTTTACCGAACACAAGATGTACGAGCCCGCCTTCTATTCGACGGTGGTGCAGGATTGGGGCACGAACTATCTCATCGCCAATACACTTGGACCAAAGGCCTTCTGCCTCGTCGATCTCGGACATCATGCGCCGAACACCAATATCGAGATGATCGTCGCGCGCCTCATCCAGTTCGGCAAGCTCGGGGGCTTCCATTTCAACGATTCGAAATACGGCGACGACGACCTCGATGCCGGCGCGATCGAGCCCTACCGGCTGTTCCTCGTCTTCAACGAGCTGGTCGATGCGGAGCATCGCGGCGTGAAGGGTTTTCATCCGGCGCATATGATCGACCAGTCGCATAACGTCACCGATCCGATCGAGAGCCTGATTTCCAGCGCCAATGAGATCCGCCGGGCCTATGCCCAGGCACTTCTTGTCGATCGTGCAGCGCTAGACGGTTATCAGCAGGAAAACGACGCTCTAATGGCGTCCGAAACCCTGAAGCGCGCCTACCGCACCGACGTGGAGTCGATCCTTGCCGAAGCTCGTCGCCGCGCGGGCGGAGCCATCGATCCGGTTGCGACCTACCGCGCCAGCGGCTATCGGCGAAAGGTTGCGGCCGAGCGCCCGCAGTCTCAATCCGGCGGCGGCGGGATCGTGTAGTTCCTGCCGGCCACTCTCCCGAAACTAAATCGCTCTCGATCTCATGGCTGCTCCCTTCGCGTGAGCAGCCAGAGAAGGTAAGGCCCGCCGATAAGGGCCGCGAACAGCCCGACGGGTACCTGATAGGGATAGATCACCACACGCGACAGCCAGTCCGCCAACACCAACACGCCGGCGCCGATCAACAGCGTGGCCGGCAGTTGGTGAGCCGGTCGGTGAAAACCGATAAGCCGCGCCAGGTGCGGAGCGATCAGCCCGGTAAGGCTCAGAGGGCCCACGAGGAAAGAGGCGATCGCCGTCATTAGTGCCGCCAGGACGGCCAGCACGAGCCGGGAGGGCATGATCCGCAACCCGACGCTTCTGGAAAGTCCCGAACCGAGCGGCAGTATGGAAAGCCAGCGCGTCATCAGGAAAAGCGGGGCCACCAGTACGGCCAGCGAGATCAGCGCCGTCCACGCCTCGAATGTCCCTGCGCGGCTGGTGGAACCGGAAAGCCAGGTGAGCAAGGTATAGCTTCGCATATCGCCTTGGGCGAGAACGATGCTTACGATCGCCATGGAAAACGCGCCTACCGCGATCCCTGCGAGAAGCAGCCGTTCCGCAGACAGGCCGGAGCGGGCGGCGACCACCATCATGATGCCGAAGGCAGCCAGCGCACCGAACGCCATGCTTGCAATCATCAGGAGCGAAGAGGGAAAGCCGAAGAAAAGAAGCGCCAGGGTCAGTCCGGCACCGCTGCCGCTCGATATGCCGAGCACTTCGGGACTAGCGAGCGGATTGCCCGTAACCCGCTGCATGATCAGGCCGGCGGCCCCCAGCATGGCGCCTGCGCCCATCGCAACCAATATGCGTGGCAGGCGGAACGGCAGGAGATCGGATAGAAGTGCGCCTGTAGCGATGTTCCAGCCGGCGTCGCTCCGCCCGAGCACGAGCGCGATCCCGAGGAAAACGACAAGCAGGAAGGCAAGCAGGGTCAGCATTCTTGCGGGCGCACCAAGGCGACGGATGCCCGCGCCGGCTTCCACCGTGACGGCGGAAAAGCCATGGACGCGTGGCAGCAGGAAGAGCAGCAAGGGACCGCCGAGAAGCGCGGTGGCCACTCCCGCCGGCACGAAATCGGAAAAGCCGGAGCCGAGCAATTGCGTGAGGCAATCGGCCAGCAAGAGGATCGCGCCTCCCGCAAGCGGTGCTGCCAGCATGACCTGGCTTGTGGTGCGGGCGCCGCAAAGCCTAGCAAAGGTCGGGGCAGCCAGGCCGAGAAAGCCGATAATGCCGACCGTTGCCGTGACGGAGGCCGACAGCCAGACGGCAAGCAGAAGGATCGCGAAGCGCACCGTTTGCAGCGCCACGCCAAGGCTTCTCGCGCTTGCATCATCGAGTGCCAGGACCGTCAGCGGCCGGCTGAGGAAAAGTGCTGCGGCAAAACCGAGTACCATTCGCGGCGCCAGTGACAGCACGCCGCTCCAATCCTGTTGGCTGAGCGAGCCCGCGCCCCATATATGGATCGACATCGCATATTCGCCGCGCGCCAGAATGGTCGTCACGCTGAGCGAGCCTGCAATCAGGCTTACGATCATGCCGGAGAGCGCCACCGTTACCGGATCGAGCCCGCGCCGCCAGCTCAGCACGAGAACGATAAGGAGAGCAGCGAGCCCGCCGCCGAACGCGAGGAGTTCGCGCGACGCGCCGATGAGCAAGGGCGAAAAGCTCAATCCGAGGGTGAGTGCCAGTTCCGCTCCGGAAGCGATGCCGAGCGTCGAGGCGTCGGCGATCGGATTGCGCAATACCCTTTGCAGGAGCGCGCCGGCAAGACCGAGGGCTGCACCCGAAATGAGCGCGATCGCGGCGCGTGGCAAAAGGCTGTTCCAGAACAGGAGATCGTCGAGGGCCGCAGCGGTGGCTGGGTCTCCAGGCACGCCGGGCCGATAGATGAGCAGCAGGGCGAAGCTGAGCACGCAGGCAAGACCGAGGATGATGGCGGGAACGTACCCCGTCCGGGTCCTGCGACTACTCGCTGAAAGACTAGCGGTTTCGGGCACTGGAAAGTCCCTCCGCCAGAAAATCGGCAAATCGGCCGGCCGCGGGCAGGGCCCCATACGGATTGACCGAACCGATGGTGAGAACCCGGCCCTCGCGCACCGCCGGCAGCGCTTTCCAGAAGGCGCCTTCCGTCAATGCCCGGAACGCATCCTCGGGATGCGGCGGGATCAGCACGATCCAGGCATCCGGCATGGTGGCGAGCGTTTCTATCCCCACCGGGGCCATGGCTGAATAACTGGTCGTTCCCGCCCAGGCATTGGGCAATCCCAGCCGCGCCAGAACCTCGCCGAACATGCTGTCCGAACCGAAGACACGATAGTGGCGCGCATCGCCGAGATTGATCGGCAGGATCGGCCGGTCGTCACCACCGGCGAGTTCTTCTCTATAGCGGTCGAGTCGTGCCGAAAGCTCATCGACCAGGCCGCGCGCGGAGGCTAGCTGCAACCGCTCGCCGATCGCGAGCGTCGCCTGTTCGGCAAGCTGATAGGGGCTCTGGCCCGGCACATAGACCGAATGGCTTTCGACCGGAGCAATCCTGCTCATCAAGGGATCGGCCCAGGCATAGAAGTTCGAATTAAAGATCAGGTCCGGCTTGACGAAGCGCAAAACCTCGAAGTTCGGCGTACCGCGCAAGCCGAGATCGGCCACGGTTCCCGGAACTTCGGGTGCCACCGCCACCTGCCGGAATTGCCGCAGCTCGGTTCCCGCCACCACGTTCGCGCCGATCGCAAGCAGCGTCTCGATCAACGCCCAGTCGAGGGTTGCCACCCGTGGGCCGGATTGCCCTGCGCGCGACCGTCCGGCGGTCGCCAGCAAGGCGGCGGCCCCGGCCAGCATGGCCCTGCGCGTCAGCGAAAATGGTTTGCTCAAATGGTTCTCCAGTCGCAGAAGAAGGCCCGTTTACGGGCCTTCCTGCAAAACCACACCTCTGGAGTCAACTTACCAGACTTTGCTGAGCTTGAAGGTGAAGGTGCGGGCATCGCCATAGCCGCAGGCGCCAATGCCGCCGCAGCTCTCGACATATTCCTTGTCGAACAGGTTCGCGACGTTCAGCGAAGCGGTCCAATCGTTCTTCTTGTAGCGAATGGCCGCATCAACCACCGTCGCATCCGGAACCTTGAGCGTGTTGGCCTCATCGGCCCAGGATTCTCCCTTGTATCGCAGGCCGGCGCCGAGGCTTAAGCCCTCGAGCGCGCCGGTCGTCACCGTATAGTCGAGCCACAGCGAGGCGGTCACGTCCGGCACGATGTAAGGCGTCTTGCCGACCAGGGCAGGGTTTAGCGGGTTCTCGGTGACTTCGACGTCCGTATAGGTAAAGGAGCCAAGCAGCCGCCAATTTTCATTGAGGTTTACCTTGGCCTCGAGCTCTATGCCTTTCGATTCCACCTCGCCGAGCTGCGAGCGCGTGAACGGGGGCGTCGGCAGGGAAACGACGTAGTTCTGCTTGTTGATGTGGAAGACGGATACGGTCAGTGTGCCGTCGAAGAAAGTCGGATCAAATTTGATGCCTGCCTCGAACTGCTCTCCTTCCTCGGGAACGAGAGGACCGGAAGCCCCGGTTCCGACGAGAGGATTGAAGAAAGTAGCGGCGCTCACATAGGGCGTCAGACCGTTGTCGAATTCGTAGGCAAGCCCTGCGCGGCCGCTCCAGGCGTTGTCGGAGCTTTTATAACTGCTGGCCGGTGTGAGCTGGTTGTCGAAATTGCTATGGACATAGTCATAGCGACCGTTAAGGGTGAGAAGCCAGTTCTCGCCGAAGCGAACCTGATCCTGTGCGTAGAACCCTACCTGGTTCATCGTCAGGACTTCGTCGTAAAGCGGGCCGTTCGGCACCTGCGGCAGGCCATAGATCGGATCAATGACATCGATCGGGCCCGAGCCGAACACGAAGTTCTGAACGTTGTCGATGCGATAGTAGCGATAGTCGATACCGGCCATCACTTTATGCGTCGCGCCGCCCAGTTCGAACTCGTTCTCGATGCGATTGTCCCAGGCGAGGCTGTCGGCGGTCGTATCTCCCTCGAAGCCGATGCGATTGAGCGCTGTCGGCGTAGCATAGAGATAGGGATAAGGGCCGAATTCATATTTATCGAGATGACCGTAGCGGAAGTTCGACGAGACCTTCCAGCCCCCGTCGAATTCGTGCTCCAGGTCGTAGCCGATCATCTGCTGATCATACCGTCCCTTGTCGAGATCCGGCTCGCCGGGGAAGAAGTCGCGGGGAATTCTGCCGAAAGGCGCATCGACGACCGTGCCGACATAGGGAAGGAAGCCGTTTCCGACATGCACCTGATCGAGCGCACCGGCATAGCCCCAGATCGTGAATTTCGTCGCATCGTCGGGCGAAATCGTCAGCTGCGGCATGATGAAGCCGCGCAGATCGTGACTGTAGTCGGAGTAGTTGTCGCCGCCAGCGATCTTGCCCGTCAGACGATAGGTCATGGTGTCGCTCGACCCGACCTTATCGGAGATATCGAAGCCACCGAAGGCGTTTCCGTTACTATTAATGCCAGTCTCGGTATAGTAGTAGGGCTCGTCGGTTGGCCGCTTGCGCACCATGTTCACGATGCCGCCCGGATTGGAGCCGCCATAGAGGACGGAAGCCGGCCCCTTCAGCACCTCGACCCGTTCGAGCATGAACGGATCGATCTGGAACCCGCCGAAGCCATAACTGAAGAGATGCAGGCCATCCATGAAGACGCCGGTCTGTGTGGCCTCGAAACCGCGGATATAGAACCAATCGGTATCCGGGTCTGTTCCGTAAGGCGCGGCGACGACGCCCGGCGTATAGCGCAGCGCCTCATCGACCTTGTTGACCACGCCGCGGTCGTCCATCTCCTGCTTTCCGACGACGGAAACGGCCTGGGGAATCTCGTTGAGCGGCGTTCCGGTCTTCGAACCCGTGGTAGAACTCTTGGCCACGTAGCCCTGAACTGGCCCTGTAGCATCGGACGCCGCATCGGCACGGATGGTAATCTGCTCGAGCACCGTCTCCTGCTGCGCGAAAGCGGGCCAGGCCGCCGCAAGGCCGATCGCTGCCGTGCCGGCCATCAAACCCGCTCTTACCTTGAAAACCGCAGCCCTTTGCATCGTCTTGCCCCCAGTTAGCCATATGCGGCAACGCAATAAGATGAGCCATTAACTCAGATTTACTTGCGGGGCTTGCCTGGTTCCACGGCAATTGAATGTTCTTGGGCAAATTTTACTTTGTCGAGCAGAACTTCGTGATGTTCCTAAGCTCGCCGGGCCTTTTGCCAGCGGGCGGGCGTTGTTCCCACATGCTTGCGGAATACCCGCGTAAAGTGCGCCTGATCGGAAAAGCCGGTTTCGACGGCGATATTGGTCAGAGGCTGGTCTTCCGCGGCCAGCAACTGCTTGGCGCGCGCGAGGCGGGCATTCATCTGCCACTGATGCGGCGCCATGCCGGTTGAAGCCTTGAAGGAATGGCTGAAATGGGAAGGCGACAGACCGGCGAGGCTGGCCACTTCATCAAGACGGATATTGCGCAGGCAGTTGGCCTCGATGAAATCGGTTACCTTCCGAAGCTGCCAGGACGTAAGTGCGCCACGCCGGCGGGGCGCGGTTTTCGTGAGTTTCAGAACATCGATGATGAGGGAGAGCGAAAGCCCGTCTCCGTAAAGGTCGTGAAGCGGTTTGGGATTGGCCACCTCCGCGGCTATCAGTTCGGCAAGCGCCACCACGCGCGGATCGTGAAAGAGCAATTGCGGATCTTTAAGGCGCGCCGGATCAATCTCTTCCATCAGGCGCCGGCTGATGGTTTCGGCATCGAAATGCAGGTCGAGATGTCGGATATACTGGACATCCGTGATATCGACCCAGAGATCCATATCGGCAGGAACATACGAAATAGCGCTTTCGCGGCTATCCTGCGGGGCGCCGCGCGCGGTCGGAGAGAGCTTGACGGATGGACGGCCCTTTCCGCGGTGATCGAGCAGGATGAACAGCCGGGGATCACGCGCCACATAGTATCCGCCCGCATAGGACGCGCACTCCACGTCCCAAAGATCGGCAGTAATGCCGTTCCAGTGACGACGCCGCAATCCGCCGATCACCGAAAAACCCTCGATCTTGTTGCGCATCTTCGGCTGGAAAGTCATGCCGGTGTCTCTGCAGCGATCAGCTAAAACTAGCCTCTACCTATCAAGTTTTGGAGGTGCTATCAACGCCGGCCCTTGCATCCTGCCGGATGCCCCGAGCTGGGCGGCGTGAAGCCGGTTATAGGCGCCGCCATCCCGAGCAACCAGGTCCTGATGGGTACCCTGTTCGACGATGCCGTTTCCATCGATGACGACGATCCGGTCGGCGCCCTGGATGGTGGCGAGACGATGCGCGATGATAAGCGTGGTGCGTCCCTCGGCGAGCTCCGCCAGCGACCGCTGGATCGCGCGTTCGGTTTCGGTGTCGAGCGCGGAAGTGGCTTCGTCCAGAATGAGGATCGGCGGATTCTTCAAAAACATACGGGCAATCGCCACGCGTTGTTTTTGACCACCGGAAAGCTTTACGCCGCGTTCGCCGATGATCGTATCGAGCCCCTCGGGAAGAGCTGCAAGCATGTCTTCCAGGTGGGCCCGGCGGGCGGCTTCGAGGATATCGGCCTCGCTCGCTTCAAGTCGGCCGTAAGCGATGTTCTCGCGGATCGTGCCTGCGAAGAGGAAGACGTCCTGCTGCACGATCCCGATCTGCTGACGAAGCGATCGCTGCGTCATCCTGCGGATATCGATCCCGTCGATCGTGATGCTACCGTCAAGGATCTCGTAAAAGCGAGGCAGCAGCGAACAGATGGTCGTCTTGCCCGCGCCCGACGGACCGACAAAGGCGACTGTCTCGCCGGCGCGGATATTGAGGTCGATGTCCCGCAGGACCGGGTTTTGAGGCGTGTATCCGAAGGAAACGTTTTCGTAGACGATCTCGCCCTTCAGATGATCGACGTCTATCGCGTCCGGTGCGTCGGCGATATCCGGTTGCGTATCGATAAGCTCGGTAAAACGGCGGAAGCCGGCGATCCCCTTCGGATAGGTCTCGATCACCGAATTGATCTTTTCGATGGGACGGAAGAAGACGCCGACCAGCAGCAGGAAACTGATGAAGCCGCCGGTCGTGAGTTCGCCGGCGAGCACGAAATAGGCGCCGCCGATCATCACGATCATCTGCGTCAGGCGCATGCTCATATAGCTCAGAGATGTGCTCGCGGCCATGATCTTGTAGGCTTCGAGCTTCACGCGGCGATAGTTCTGGTTGTCCTCTTCGAACAGCCTTCGCTCGTGTTGCTCGTTGGCGAAGGCCTGCACGACGCGGATGCCGCCGACATTTTCCTCGATGCGCGTATTGAAAGCGCCGACCCGGTCGAAGAGCCTGCGGAAGTTGCGGGTCATGCGGCTGCCGTAGCGGCTCGTCACCCAGGCGGTCAGCGGCACGATGACAGCGGTGAGCAGCGCGAGCTGCCAGTTGACGGAGAACATCAGCGCCAGCGCACCCGCGAAGGTCATAACCGCAATGAAGAGGTCTTCCGGCCCGTGATGGGCGACCTCGCCGATCTCCTCGAGATCCTTGGTCAGCCGGCCGACGAGATGACCAGTCTTCTGGTTGTCGTAGTAGCTGAAGGAAAGCTTCTGCAGGTGATCGAAGGCGGCGCGGCGCATGTCCGTCTCGATGTTGATGCCGAGCATGTGGCCCCAGTAGGTGACGACGACCATGAGACCGGTATTGACCGCATAGACGACGAGCAATGCCGCCGAAGCGAGCAGGATCAGCAGCCATTCCTGGCTGAAGAGCAGCCGGTCGACGAACAGTTTCACCGCCATCGGAAAGGCGAGCTCCAGGATGCCCGAGAGGATCGCGCAGGTAAAATCGAGGATGAAAAGGCCGCGATAGGGCCGGTAATAGGTGAAGAAACGGCTTAGCATGCTGAATCTCGAGGCGGGCAATATGGAAGGCCGGTTGACCATGCGGGTGAAATTGGCGAAAGGTGAGCCGATTTCTCCATATTGAAAACCGATCCGGGCGGATAGTGCTCCAATGACACTGCATTTGAACGAACGGCATCTTGCGGTGCAGAATTCTCCACTGCTTTCCCTGAAAGAGGTGAGTTTCGCGATCGAGGGACGGGTGCTTCTGCATCCGCTCAGCCTCGATCTGCCGGCGGGCAGGTCCATTGCCCTGATCGGACATAATGGCTCGGGCAAATCGACGCTGCTGAAGCTGATCGGTCGCCAGCAGGAGCCAGCATCCGGCAAGATCCTGTTCGAGGGGCGGGCCCTGGAAACCTGGCCGGCACGCGCCTTTGCGCGGCGGCTGGCCTATTTGCCGCAGCGGACGCCCGCGGCACCGGGAATGCTGGTGAAGGAACTGGTGGCGCTAGGGCGCTATCCCTGGCATGGCGCGCTTGGCCGGTTCACCGCGGCCGACCACGCAAAGGTCGAGGAAGCGATCGAACTGACCGGCATCGGCCCCTTCGCCGACCGCATGGTGGACAGTCTCTCGGGCGGCGAGCGCCAGCGGGTCTGGCTTGCCATGCTGGTGGCGCAAGATGCCACATGCCTCCTGCTCGATGAGCCGATCTCGGCGCTGGACATCGGCCATCAACTCGAAGTGCTTCAGCTCACCCATGATCTTTGCCGGGAAAAAGGCATCACGATCATCACGGTGCTCCACGATGTGAACATGGCGGCCCGCTTCTGCGATCAGATCATCGCACTCCACTCCGGCCGGCTCATTGCCAATGGTCGTCCGGACGAGGTGATGACGCCCGAGGAACTGGCACGCATCTACGACGTACGCATGGATATTATCCACCAGCCGTCGAGCGGACGGCTGGTGGCCTTGGCGCAGTAGCCAAGGGTCGGGTCGAGGAGGCAGGGCGAACAGGCACCCCGCCTCGGCGCCGAGTGTCAGACGGCGATCTTGCCGCCGCCGATCTTGGTGATGGCGAGAACGGATGGCCGCACCGGCATGTCGTCCTTGAAATCGGGCCAGCGGGTGGAAAGGTCTTCATAATAGGACGGGCGGCCATGGCCATCCCAGTCCTCGCCGCCATCGCCGGGATGCTGGACGGCAACGAAGGCCGTCTCATCATCGGGCGTGAAGAGCGGACCACAGAGTTCGGCGCCCACCGGCACACGGAAGAACAGCTTCGAGGTCGCGCGAGCCTCTCCATCGGTATCGACCGCCCACAGGCCATCGGTGCGGCCGGTCGCCTTGTTGTTGTTGCCGTCGGTCGAAACCCAAAGCCGTCCGGCCGAATCGACCGCACAGTTGTCAGGCATGCCGAACCAGCCGTTCTTGGTCGTTTCGGTCGAGAAAGTCGCGCCGACCTCGGCCACGGCAGGATCGCCGCATTTCAGGAGCACTTCCCACTTGCCGGAGGTCGCGGTGAAGTCGCCGCCGTCCTCTGCAATCTCGATGATATGCCCGAAAGCATTCTCCGCCCGCGGATTGGCGGCATCCACCTGGTCGGCCTTGCGTTTGGTATTGTTGGTCAACATGACGTAGACCTTACCGTTGACGCCGTTCGGCTGGACGTCTTCCGGACGGTCCATCTTGGTGGCGCCGAGAAGATCGCCGGCGCGGCGGGTCTCGATCAGCACGTCAGCCTGGCTGGCAAAGCCGTTCTCCGCCGTCAGCGGGCCTTCGCCATGCACTACCGGCAACCATTGCATGGTGCCATCCTCATTGAACTTCGCGACATAAAGCGTGCCGGTATCCAGCAGGTCCATGTTCGCCGCGCGATCGTCAGGATTGTAGATGCCTTCGGTGACGAACTTGTAGACATAGTCGAAGCGCTCGTCGTCTCCCAGGTAGAAGACGACCTTGCCGTTTTCAGCCACGATGGATTCCGCACCCTCATGCTTGGTGCGGCCGAGCGCGGTGCGCTTCTTCGGGGTCGAAGTCGGGTCCATGACATCCACCTCGACGATCCAGCCAAAACGATTGGGCTCGTTCGGCTCCTTGGAAAGGTCGAAGCGGTCGTAATAGTCCGCCCAGTCGTAGCCACCTTCCGGAACGCCGTAGCGCTTGTAGTTCGCAGCTTCGGCATGATCGGCGGGGAGCTCGCCGGAGAAGTAGCCGTGGAAATTCTCCTCCGCCATGATGTAGGTGCCCCAAGGGGTCACCCCGCCCGCACAGTTGTTGAGCGTGCCGATGACTTTGGTGCCGCTCGCATCGGCGGACGTCTTCACACGGTCATGACCGGCGACCGGCCCGCTCAGCGCCATCTCCGTCGTCGCGGTGATACGGCGGTTGAACTTGCCTTCCGGAACGACCTGCCACTTGCCGTCCACTTTGCGGATTTCGACGATCGTGCCGCCATGGGCCGCCATTTCGATGTCAACCTGTTCCTTCGAGAGCTTGCCCTGCTCGATCTTGCCGTCGACGACCTTGACGAGGCCAGGGAACATCAGGTGCGGATTGGTGTATTCGTGATTGACGACAAGCAGTCCGTGCTCGGCCGAACCTTCCAATGGAATATAGCCGACGTAATCGTTGTTGTAGCCGAATTGGCGGGCCTGCGCCTCCGCCGTCTGGGATTTCGCGTCGAAGGCGGGGGAATCGGGGAAGAGCGCATCGCCCCAACGCAGCAGGACATCCGCATCATAGCCTTCGGCGACATGATGACTGGCGTCCACACCGGCTTCGACTTCCGGGAAGGAGAAGGCCGATCCGCCGGCCGCGCGCGCCTGTTCCGCCGTCATCAGCGCAACAGGGCTCACGGTCGCCGCGATCGCGGAGACGGCAAGCGAGCCCTGGAGAAAGTTGCGGCGCGAGAAGCGCTTGCTGATGATTTCCCCCATGGTCGGGTTGATGCTCGGATTATGACCGTCGCCATCGGCATCTTCTAGTTGGGTGGTCGGGAATACCTTTTGAGAAAGATGTTCGGTCATCGCCTATCTCCGGGATTTAAGGGAAGACTACCAGTTTGGAGCCGTTCTAAACCTAGAGAGGTCGTATTGCGGTTTTGCGACAGTTATCCGGGATAGCTCTCGTGACGGCACCTGTTCCACAGGCGATGAAATCCTGTCCTAAGACCTTGGTCGTAAAGGCGCAATGCAAAGGTCCGATGGACGGCGGATGCGGGAACAGTCGCCTGGTTGGGCCGTTCCAGACTTAAGGTAGGTAGGAGCCACGAGCTCATATTTTCGCGACTTGGGCTTCGCATGGCCGGTAGGGACGGGATGACAGAAAACAATATTTTGCGGTCGCTCGATTTTCGTGAGTCCTGCAAACCTGCGCCGGCCGTGTCCCTCCCTGCGCAGGTCGTTTGCTCGCCGGTCGGTCAGCCGGCGAGTCTTTTACTCTTCCGCAGAATACTGGCGGCTTTCACCTTCGGCCGCCACATTGAAGAAGCTGAGCACCATTGCTGTCGATGACAGGGAAGCCGTCATGTTCTCGCGCAGAAAATTTCTCTCCAGTCTCGGTCTCCTGTCCTCGGCGCTTGTCTGTGCCGCCTCGCCTTACCGGCTTTCCGGCGATCCGACTTCTTTCCTGCGAGAGCAAAAAGCCCTTGCCAAGAACGGAGACGGAGGAAGCGGGGGCGAGGGAGGAGGAGGACAAGGCCGAGGCGGAGGCAGGGGAGAGGGCCAAGGAGACAGCCGAGGCGAAGGCAAGGGAAATAGCGAGGGAAAAGGCGGACGAGAAAGAAGCTCCGATCGCGAGGATGGTCGACGCTCCAGGCGGTCCGGGGAGAAGAGCCGGAAACGCGAAGCGAAAGCGAACGCAAAGACGGCCGACGATTCACAGATCGAAGTGAAACATCGCAGCGGCATCGCGGAAGAGACACGAGGCGGGCGCTACATCATGCGGGATCGTCGCGGGGGGACGATCATCAACCT